>NC_007517.1:1634166-1955833 GCF_000012925.1 Geobacter metallireducens GS-15
CCTCCGTTTCGACGGCATGGCCTCGGTGAAGTTTGAGAGCAAAGGCGATGTGACGTTCCGGGGCAAGGGGAGCCTGGCCACGGATGGTGACCTTACCCTCTCTGCCGGTCGAGTGGCGACCGCCTACCAGAGGGACGGGATGACGCCATACATTCCCGCCGATTTCGCGGTAAAGGGTGGTGGTGCGGTAACCGTCGCCAAGGGTGAAAGATCGGTGGAGAGCCCGGCTTCGCCTCCCCCGGGAGGCTCCCTTGCCATCGAAGGGAGGTCGGTGAGCCAAAGCGGCACTATTGATGTTGCCGGCGGTCGCCTTGCCATTACCGCCACCGGCGCGGGAGACACTGACGGCATCAGGCTGGAGAATGGTGCGAAGATTCTGGCACGGGGAACCGCTGACGTTGCCGGCGGCATGGTGGCCCTGAAGGCCGATGCGAAAGATGTGCGGATTGAGAGTGGCGCGCTGGTCGACGTTTCCGCCGGTGCCCAAGGGGATGCGGGGAGCGTATCCCTGACGGCGGAGAAGGGGCAGGTCGTGCTTGACGGGATCGTCAAGGGCGCGGCCCGGGGCACCGGTCGGGGCGGTTCGCTCGCCATGGACGGTTCGGTTGCCGATTTCGGCACCGTTGTCGACACGGCAACGACAGGGGGCTTCACCGAAGCGGTCGGTGCCAGAATCCGCACCGGCGACGTGACGGTGGCCTCCGGCAAGACTCTCACAGCCCGTTCCGTGCAGGTTTCCGCCGACAGCGGCGACGTAACGGTGAACGGCACCGTGGACGCCTCCCATGCCACGGGTGGCGGGCGGGTGGAGCTTTTCGCCGGCAGGAACGTGACAGTGGCTTCCGGAGGCTCGGTAACGGCGAAGGGGACCGGCACGGGCGCGTCGGGTGGTGACGTGACTCTCGGCAGCGCCGCCAGGAGCACCACGGAGATTGCCGCCGGCACCGTGCCCGGAAAGGTGATCGTCGCATCAGGCGCTACGGTGGACGTCTCCGGCAACGGCGGCCAGGGGGGGACGGTTCTTCTGCGAGGCCAGTACGACGCCGCAAAACGTGACGTGAACATCGATGTCGGCGGGCAGGTGAGGGGGGCGCGGGAGATCGTCGCCGCCGGTGTTGCCGTGAAGGAATATACCGGCGACAAACAGGTGATGGCCACCGACACCACCTCGTGGAAGACCGAGGCCGACAGGGTGATGGCCAATGCCGCCGCCATCCGCACCCGCCTCGCCGGCGCCATGGACAACGACGCCAAATCTGTCTTTCAGTACCGCCCCGATGTGGAGGTCCGAAGCACCGGCACCATGACCATGAAGAACGACCTGGACCTGACCACCTGGCGCTACAACGGTCAGCCTGGCTACCTGACCCTGAAAGCGGAGAAGGATCTGGTTCTCGAAAAGAAGATCGTCGATCACCCGACGGCAAGCCTCAGATCGCTTGTCAGTTCCACCGCCGCTCCCTCATGGGGCGTCAGGATGGCGGCGGGCTCTGACCGGGCCGGCGCCAATCCGCTGGCGGTGAAACGGGGGACCGGTGACCTGAAGTTCACCACCGACGGTTCGCTGGTCTACAGCGAGAGCGGAGCCGTGGATTTTGCTTCGGGCCGGGATACGGTCATCGCCAAGGGGGTGAAGAGCATCCCCAGCTACATGACCAACTTCAACCTGAAATACAACCTTGCCGCCTACACCGGGAATATCCGGGGGAATGTGGGACGGAACCTTTCCCTTGAGGGGGGAACGGCCATCCAGTCGGCGGCGGGGAACATCGGCATCGACATTGCCGAGAGCCTGGTCAACAAGGGAGCCATCAGGACCACGGGCGAATACCAGGGGGCGATCCTGGCTGACGGCACCCAGCCGGGTTTCTTCGATTACTGGAATTTCGGGGAAGGCGGGAATATCGCCATCCGCGCCGGCAAGACGGTCGAGGGGACCATCGCCAAGGACAAATCCTGGGACAACTCCTACCAGAACACTGACCTGGTCACCCGTGACCTCATCCCCCGTTTCTGGGCCGCCAACTATACCGGCAGTGCCACCACTCCCCAGACCGAGGGAATTGCCGCCATGGGTGGCGGCGACGTCACCGTGGCCGCTGGCGGCGGCATGACGGGACAGATGGGGACTTTCGGCAAGGGGAACCTGACGCTCACCAGCGGTGGCGACCTGAAGGGACGCTTCCTCGTGAAGGAGGGTACAGGAAGCCTCACTGCCGCCGGCAACTTCGGCGCACCGCCGGCCAATGCCGCCAAGCTGACGGACAATCCTCCCGAAACGGTGCTGGAACTCTTCGACGGCAGATTCAACGTTAAGGCCCAGGGTGACGTGGAACTGGGGACCGTCAACAATCCCACCGTCAGCAACAAGGCGTTCAGCAAGTGGAACCTCTCCTATGGCGAAAACGCAGCGGTGAGTCTCGGGTCGAGTACCGGCAACGTCTCCTACTACGGCACCGGCGCTTACACCAACTACGGCAACGACTCGAACCGCCGCAACCTGGAGAAGATTCTCCCCGGCACGGTTGAGATGAACGCCGCCGGCGACATCCGTCTCGACAGCGACATGTACCTGGCGCCGTCCCGTACCGGCAATCTCGTCATGAATGCCGGAGGCTCCGTTGACGGTTCCCCTGTTGACCCCCGCAGCGGCGTCAAGGCCAAGGCTCTCATGTCGGACCAGTCCCCCGACGATTACTACGGCCCGAGCACCGTTAACACCATCGACCGGGTCAAGACCCTGAGCAACGCCGCCCTCCATGCCGCAGTGCCGGTGCACGGGAACGACAGCACGAAAATTCAGGTTGCTGCCGATGGTGATATCCGGAACCTGGATTTCATTCTGCCGAAATCGGCGATGCTGGCCGCCGGCCGCGACATCAGCAACGTCTCCTTCAAGGGGCAAAACCTCCGTGGCAGGGAGACCGACGGGAACACCGGCGTGGTCACCTACAGCGGGGACGTTACCGAGATCAGCGCCGGACGCGACATCGTGATGCAGGAGCGCCGCTCGATGAACGGCGCCGACATCAAGACCGGCACCGGATTCGATGTGGCCGGACCGGGGGCCTTTGTGGTCCGGGCGGGGCACGATATTGACCTGGGCAACAGCCGTGGCATTCAGGCCAACGGCAATGCCGAGAATCCGGCACTGCCCAACAAGGGAGCAGACATCCTGGTAACAGCCGGGTTGACGGCGAACATTCCTCCCGGTGACGAAGACAACTATTTTACGTTGCTGAAGTATGCGGCACTCCTTGCCCAGACAAAACTGACGGAGCGGAGCGGCATACTACAGGAGGCTGAAAAAGCATTCCTCGTCGATCCTTACATGAACAAGGATGAAATCGTTTCAGATCCCCCCAAATATGCTGTCGGCAAGAAGTACTACGATCTTCTCTGGCAGTTGCGAGATGCCGGCCAGCAGGAGATTGTTGCCGCTGTCAGGGAGAAGGTCATTGTCCCGTTCACGGGTAACCGCTCCACAGGGGGCGGCGGCAATGTCGACATGGCGTTCTCAGAGATCAGTACGAGCGCTGGAGGAAATGTTTCGGCGTTTGCCGGCGGTGACTTGAACGTGGGGAGAACGGCAAAATCAAACAATTCCGACAATACCGGCATCTATACCTCCAATGGGGGGAACGCGAACATTTTTGCAGTCGGTGATGTGAACGTGAATGAGTCACGCCTCATGACGTTCCGGGGAGGAGATATCACGGTCTGGTCCGATGAGGGAGACATCAACGCCGGCCGCGGCTCGCGGACCGCCATCAGCGCCAAGCCCCCGCGGATCTCTCCGATAAAAGATGCGGACGGAACTATCACCGGTTACCAGCTGGTGTTCACCCCACCTGCCCTGGGGAGCGGCATGCGTACCGTAACATACGGTGACGATGCGCCGCCTCCGGGAGGCATTTACGCCATGGCCCCCAACGGTGTCTTCGATGCCGGCGAGGCCGGTGTTTCCGGTGGTCGTGTGGCCGTTCTTGCCAATGCCGTTCTGAACGCCGGAAACATCAAATCGCTGACCGGAGCAATGACAGGAGTTCCTGTCTCGGCCTCCGCCGTCAGCCTCGGCGGTCTGAGCGGCTCAAGCAGCCTCACCGAAAGTACCAAACAGGCGGAAAAAGCCGTTGGCGGCGCGGATAAGGAAAAATCGAGCCAGTCGCTGATCAAGAAGGATGAAACGTTCGTCACCTCATGGCTCGACGTGAAGGTAATTGGCTTCGATTCGGAAGATGGCAACGAAAAAGACAAGAAAAAGCAGGAGATGTGATGAGCACACCTGAACGGAGGAGCATGATGAACAGCAGGATGTTTGGGCGTTTTGCGCGGGTGACGCTGGCAGCGGCGGCGCTGGTGATGACGGTGGCCGCGGTGCGGGCCGAGGCGTGGTGGGACGAGAAATGGCAGCAGCGGCGCAAGATCACCATCAATACGACGGCCCAGGGAGCGGAAGTGAAGGAGGCGGTTGCCGATGCGGCGGTGCTGGTCCGGCTCCACACGGGGAACTTCAGCTTCACCACCGCGAAGCCCGACGGTTCCGACGTCCGCTTCGTGAGCGGCGACGACAAGACACCCCTCAAGTTCCACTTCGAGATGTACGACGCGAAGAAGGAGATCGCCCTTGCCTGGGTGAAGGTGCCCCAGGTGGCGCCCAACTCGGGCCAGAACACGATCTGGGTGTACTACGGCAACAGTGGGGTCCAGGCGGCCCAGGACGTCGGCGGCACCTACGATACCCCCCAGGCACTGGTCTACCATTTCAGCGAGACCCAAGGTGCGCCCCAGGATTCCTCTTCGTATAAGAATCACGCGAAGGAGTTTGCCGGCGGGCTCGGCGCGCCGGCCCTGATCGGCGGCGGCGCAACGTTCAAGGGGGCGGAGCGGATCGTGGTTCCGGCGTCGCCGTCGCTTTCGTTCCCCAAGGGCTTCTCCTTCTCTGTCTGGGTGAAGCCGGCCCAGCTTCAGGGTGAGGCCCATCTCTTCTCGTGGGGTGACGGCGCCCAGGGCATCGTAGTGGGCCTTGATCAAAATGGTGCTGCCTTCGCCCGGGTGGGGCAGGCCGCTACGGGCCGGACCCAGCCTCTGGCTTCCCAGAAATGGCACCACCTTGCCGTGGCTGCGGAGCCGGGCAAGCGTCTGGCGATCTACCTCGACGGCCGCGAGGCCGCATCGTCGGCCATGCCGGCCTCTATGCCCGCGCCGGCGGGCGATGCATCCATCGGCGGCGGCGCCCAGGGGGGTAACTTCTTTGCCGGCGAGATGGATGAGGTGACCCTGGCCAGTGTGGCCCGCTCGGCCTCGTGGTTTGCCGCCGCTGCCGGAAGCCAGGGGCAGGAGGGGAAACTGGTGTCGTTGGCCCAGGAAGAGGCAGGGGGCAAGGGAGAGGCCGATCTCACCATCCATCTGATGAAGGTCATTGCCAAGAGCATCACCCTGGACGGCTGGGCCATCATTGGCCTCTGTACCTTCATGCTTTTCCTGGCCGCCGGGGTCTTTGTCTATAAATTTCTGGCCCTGCAGAAAATTGTCAAGGGGAATGAAATGTTCCTCGAGAGCTTTGGCGAGCTTCACGACCCCCTGGCCCTGGAGGACACGGACGATGATCTGAAGCATTCGTCCATGTACCGGATCTACCAGGCCGGGAAGATCGAAATCGAGCGGTGGCTCGCCCGCCAGAGCGCGGATAAGGAGATAAGCAGCCTTTCTCCCTCTGCCCTCAATATCTTCCGGTCGTCCCTCGACAAGGCCAATGTCAAGGAAAAGCAGAACCTCTCCTCCTGGCTCATCGTCATGACGCTCGGCATCTCCGGCGGGCCGTTCTGGGGGCTGCTCGGCACGGTCTGGGGGGTCATGAACACCTTCGCCAGCCTTGCCGAATCGGGCGAGGCGAACCTCACGGCCATCGCCCCGGGGGTCGCCTCGGCCCTGGCCTGCACCCTCTTCGGCCTCTTCGTGGCCATTCCCGCGCTCTTTGCCTACAGCTACCTGACCAACCGGATGAAGAACCTGAACGCCGACACCCACGTCTTTATCGACGAATACGCGGTGAAGGTTGAGGGCGTCTACGGAGAGAGAGCATGAAAGCGCCTGCCGATGACATGGATGAAACGGTCGAGATAAACGTCGTACCGCTCCTGGACCTGGCCTGGAACCTCCTGGTGGTGTTCATGATCGTGGTGACGGCGTCGGTCCAGGGGATCAACGTGAACCTCCCCAAGGCGAGCGCGGCCGCCGGGAAGATCAAGCCGAGCACCAAGGCGATCACCGTCGCCTCCGAGGGGACCATCTACCTGGACAGCGTGCCGGTGACTTTGGCGGAGCTTGAAACCTATTTGCGCCAGGCAAAGGCCAGCGATCCGAACCTGCCGGTGGTGGTGCGCGGCGACGAGAAGGTTGAGTACAAGAGCATCGTGGAGGTGCTCGATCTCCTCTCCAAGCTGGAAATCAGCCAGTTGGGGCTCGTGACCCAGAAACTGGTGAAGTAGCGGAGGAAGACCAATGGCAACGCACAAGAAGAAAAAGCCCCAGCTGAAGAATTTTTTCGTCCCGGCAGCGGTGGTGCTTGTCATCATCGGCGGCATCGGCTTCGTGGCCAAGGTGATGCTGACCGATACCGGCGCTCCCCGGAAGAACAAGATCACCACGGTATCACTCGTGAAGCCGCCCGAACAGCCCAAGGAGAAGCCCCCCGAGCCGGAGCCCCCCAAGGAGATGCCAAAACCGCAGCAGATTGAGACCCCCACCATGGCCCAGCCCGATTCTCCCCAGCAGGCGAGCCAGGCACCGGACGACGGTCCTGCGGCCGGAAGCGATCTGGGGGTCGACGGCGAGGGGGGGGCTGGCTCCGACGGTTTCGGCCTCGTGGGGAAGAAAGGCGGCCGCGCCATAACCCTCGGCGGCGGGGGAGGCGGCGGAGGCGGCATGAACCGGTTGTCGCTCCTTGCCAGGTACGGCTGGTACACGAAAAAGGTGCAGGACGAGATCCGGGGCAAGGTGAAGTCGCTTCTGAACGACAACGGCGGTTTTCCCAAGGGGAAACTCCAGGCCGTGGTCAAGCTGACGCTCGATGCGAGGGGGGTGGTGGTGGATCATCGCATTGTCGGATCATCGGGCGATACCCGCATGGATGAGGCGGTGCGCAAGTCCCTCGGCTTGATCCGGATCAGCGAGGCCCCCCCTGCGGATATGCCCCGGACCATGACCATCAAGATATCGTCCCTGGGATAGGGACAACTCACTTATTTCTATTGAACAATGAACGGAGGCTTTGTAATGAAACGTACCATCACCCGCCTGACCAGCGCGGCAGCACTCGTCACCCTCATGGCCGCCGCGCCGGCCCTCGCGGTGGAGACGTCGCCCGTTGCCGCCAAAATGGCCGGGATCGGCGAGCTTATAAAGCTCCTCAGGGAGAAGGGGGTCATTTCGGAAGAGGAGGCCGGCACCCTTGAGCGGCGCATTGCCGGCGAGGAGAAAAAACAGCCCGTAACCCCGCCTGAACTAGCCGTAACGGCCGATGCCGGTGCGGCGGAACAGGTGAAGCTGACCTTCGGGGAAGCCTCCGACCTGATCGGCGCCATGAACGACCAGGGGATCATCAGCACCGAGGAAAGCCTGGCTCTCAAGGAACGGCTCTATGAAATCCGGAAGGAGGCCAAGGGGAAGCTGGATTCCCCGGTGCCGGCAATGGAACGGAAAGAGACCGCTGATATCTTCGCGGGAACCGCCATCGAGTACCGACGCTCCACCAAATCGGAGCAAGAGGTGGCGGAAATGGTCGCCGCAGCCCGCGGAATCGGCCTCGTGAGCAGGGAAGAGTCATCCAGCCTCATGGCCCGCTACCGGGCGAAGGCAGCCACCGACCAGCTTACCGGCGCCATGATCGACGAAGTCAACAGGGGAGTCGGCGAGAGCATTGACCGGAGGGTGACCGAGGAGATGACGAAAGTGGACAAGCTGGGCGACAAGTTCGCCAAGCTTCCCGAGTGGCTCAACCGCTTCAAGTTCTCGGGGGATATCCGGCTGCGGTATCAGGGGGATTATTTTGCCAAGGGGAATACAGGGGAAAACTCTTATCCAAGTCCACTGAAAGCAAATACTTTCTCGCCGCTCACACAGGGGAATACGATAAATACAACACATGACCGTCAACGTCTTCGCATAAGGGCTCGGCTGGGGGTTAATGCAAAGGTCAATGATCAGGTTGATGCGGTCATAAAGCTGGCCACCGGGAACGACAAGGACCCTGTTTCAACCAATGATACCCTTGGTAATAGCTTCAACAAGCACGGTTTTTTATTGGACTTGGCCTTCTTGCAATATAAGCCTGTATCCGGCCTTACCCTTTGGGGCGGACGAATGCCAAGCCCCTGGTTCTCCACCGATCTGGTCTGGGACCCCGACCTGAATTTTGAGGGGGTTGCTGCTACGTATGCTATGCAGTTGAGCGATTCATTTGGTGGCTTCTTGACTGCGGGAGTGTTCCCTCTTCAGGAATTTGAGTATTCCCAGAGAGACTCATGGCTGTACGGGGCGCAGGCGGGAGTGGAATTCAAACATGGAGACGACATATCCGCGAAAGTGGGAGTTGCCTATTACCACTATGAAAACATGAAAGGCAAACATAGCGAAAGTCTCAATCAAGCAATAAATGGTCCTTTTCATGCTGATCTTAGGCAGGCCCAGAAAGGTAATACGGTATTTGATCAAAATATGAATTTCCCGACTTATTATGATGATAAAGGGAATCTTCAACTTACAAATTATGTTCCTGCTCTGGCCTCGAACTTTAAGGAACTCAACGTCACTGCCGCCGTCGATTTCGGCTTCTGGGACCCGATTCATTTCGTGTTCATGGGCGATTATGTGAAGAACCTCGGCTTTGACCTGGACGAGGCCCGGAAGCTGACCGGCGATAATCTGGTCAAGGACGATTCCACCGGATACCAGGTGGGACTTGCGGTGGGCCACCAGACTGTCACGAAACCGTGGGAGTGGAAGAGTTACCTCTTTTACAAGAAACTGGGCGCCGATGCGGTCTACGACGGGTTCACCGATTCTGACTTCCACTTGGGCGGCACCAACGCAAAAGGGTGGATTCTCGGCGGGGATGTGGGGATACTCAAGAACTTCTGGCTCTCCACCAAGTGGCTGACCGCCAACCAGATAACCGATACTCGTGACAAGCCCGGCCCCTTTGATGTTGACGTCTTCCAGTTCAACCTCAATGGCAAGTTCTAACTCTTGCAACGGGTGTCCACCGCACCAATGAAATGGCGCTCCATGCTGGACCGTGCCGCCGTCCGGGGTCTTCGCTCCGGGCGGCGGTGGCGGCCTCTCATTAACCGACGGATGGTCACGGGGTGGCTCGGCCGCCGCTACGAGGCCCTCTACGCCAGCCGCCGCCGCATCTTCGGCGCCAACTTCCTGAGCGGCCTCCTGATCGCCTTCTCGGTATTCTTCCTGGGGCAGACCGGGATATTTGGCGCTGTTCTCGATTTTTTCATCCGGCTCCTGCTGACCGCGAAGCTCATGCTGCTGGAGCGGCGTCTCATGCCGATGCCGTTTCTTCCCACCGCCGCCTCCTTCGTTACGGTCGTCGCCGCCGCGGCGCTCATCTGCACTCACGTCCGCTCCGTGGCAGTGGTGGTGGCGCTCAATGCCATCCTGTGCGTTGCCATTATCGGCATCAATCTCTTCGTGCCGATTCCGTTTCCCCTTCCCCTCGGCACGGTGCCGGTGGTGCTCCTCATCACCCTTGGCGCCCTTCTCGACTGGCTCCTGGAGCGCCGTCTGCTGCGGCGCCGCTCCACTCTTTCCGCGGAGCGCCAGGAGACCAGTTTCACGATCCTGCGTCACATAGCCCATAGCGTGAACCCCACCATCCAGATGGCGCTGGCGCCGCTGCGGGATCTGCACGACCACCTGGAGCGCCGCAGCCTGACGGGCGATATCATCGGCACCCGCCGCGACGGCAGCGCAGAGCGGGTGGAGGACGCCCTTGCGGCCACGGAGCTGGGGCTGCGGCAGATACGCGAGATACTGGACACCACGGAGGATCTTTTCGGCAACAGGATCGAGGATCGTGATTTTGAAGAGGTGGACCTGCGCGAGCTTTTCGCCCGGGAAATCATCCCGCTCTTTCCCCACCCCCGCTTCTCTCTCCGGACCGAATTCAATTGCGTGAATACCGTACGGCTCCATCGTCCTTCCTTTGTGCAGGCGGTGAAAAACCTCATCCGTAACGCCGAGGTCCACGGCTTTCCCCCTGGCTTCCAGCGTGATGAGGGGCTCTGGGTGAGATTCTCCATTTCGCGGACGGTGAAGGAGATCGTCATCGACTACGAGAACAACGGCCTCCCATTTCCCCTAGGGTTGAGGACAAAAGACTTCCTCGCCTTCGGCACCAAAGGGAAGGGGAGCCCGGGCAAGGGGCTCGGCGGCGCGTGGGTTGCCAAATTCATTGAGATTCACAACGGCACGTTCAGCAAGTTGGGGAATGATCCGGTACGCTTCCGGATGACATTGCCGAGGAGGCGGGTGACATGAGCGAGGGATGCGGCATTGCGCTCACCATGCTGATTATCGATGATGACGAGCGGTACGTGGACGCCCTTTTCCGCGACGCCCGAAGGGCCGGGATACGGCTTCTGCACGCGGGAAGCCTGGAGGAAGGGAAGCTGGTGGTCGAAGGTGTCGATGGGGCCGGCATCTGCGGGGTAATCCTCGACGTGGAGTGCTATAAGCGCCGCGACGACGCAACCCCCGATTCCAGCTTCATCATCGCCGCCACCAAGTATTTCACCGAGAAGGCCCCCCATCTCCCGGTGGTGGCCCTGACCGGCGTTCAGGCGCTCTTCGACCGTTACGTGAAGGATTTTGCCGGCATCTGGCAGGTCTACAAAAAGGGACGCGACGAGTCAGCCATGTTCGCGCACCTTCGGCAACGGGCGCTGGAGCTTGAGTGGGTGAAAGTTGCCGGGCGTTATCCGGATGTTTTCCGGGTGGTGGATACGTACCTCGGTGCCGACACCCGCCAGGCGCTCATGGACTGCCTGTTGACCATGGACGACGGCACTCCTGCCCGCATCCGGGGGAATCTGGCCAACCTGCGGAGCATCCAGGAGAAGCTCTACATCGTTCTCCACCGCCACCGCCCCGACATGGTGCCGCGCCGGTTCATCTACTACGAGCATGGCGACCAACCCCTCAAGAGCGTGAACGTGGCCGCCATCCTGGAGCACCTGAAAGGGAACTTCGACATGCGGAGGCAGCAGATTCAGGGGGAGGTATTCCTCCACTACCGCTCTCCCCTCTACCGCTTCTCGGAGCTGGTCTACCGGGTCTCCTCCGACGGCATCCATGCCATCGACGAAGACAGCGCCGACAAGCCGACCCGCTACACCGTTCAGGCGGTGGCCAATGCCTTGCTTGAGCTTGTCCTCTGGTTCGGGAGGGTGGCGGGGGAGGGGAGCATTGAATGTACCGGGGTACGTTAATGCGTGACTTGGGGGCCAGGGTGGAGTCGGCTTTATGGATGTCAGGATGCGGGAAAAGTAGAGAGTTTCACGATACCGGTTGTTTCAGGAGGTGATCGCCATGTACTGTTCCGTGTTTCGCCAGTATGGTCTCCACGGCAAGTCAAAATCATGCCGGAAGTGCGAAAACTGCCCCCGTCATCTGAAGCCGTGAGGGATGCTCAACGGGCGTAGAGATGATTGCAGGGGTGAAGGCAGAGGAAGTCGTCGCCGAACAGTATGGCATGGCTGCAGGTCGGTGGTGATCCAGCCTCAATCCTGCAGTAGAACAGATTGGTGTTCGGGGTTCTGACGGTCTGACACTGATTATGGCCTGAAATTGTTATGTCCATACGGTAAGGCTAGCATGGCCAAGTGTGTTCGGTGTGACTATTGCGCAACAGTTGTCTGTATTGCTACGAAAAAACCCGGACCGGGAAATCCCGATTCGGGTTTTTTCGTTGGCAGATGCCTCTTACTACCATATTCCGAATAGCTTCTACTGCGCCTTGACGAAGATCGGGTTGCTGTAGAACCAGAGATCGTCCCAGGCCATGTCGGCAGTGTTGGTGCCGGGGGTGTTGAGCAGCGGATTGCCGGCGGCGTCGGTGCCGTAAACGATTTGGGTGCCGGTCGGGTCCATCTTTTTCACGTCATAGCCGAGATTGGTGCCGCGAATGCGGAAGAATATGTCGTTCTCGACCGCCGGCACAGTGAAGGTCATGGTGGTGTACCCTTCAGCGTCGGTGCTCCAGGAAGCGGCGTCAAAGGTCTTGACCACGCCGGCCACGGTGGTGTCGATGACATTGAACGCGGGGTTCGGGGTCACATTGTCAGCCATGAGCTTGCTTGCCCTGGTCGGGTTGATCCGTCCCTGGATCAGCTGGACGTGGTGCACCGACGGGGCCTTGCACTGGTAGTCGGCAGAGGCGTTGACGCCGGCCTGGCAATTGTTGGTTGCCGGTGTTTTGAAACGGATCTTGACGGTGATCTTGTCTCCCTTCTCGACGGGGAGGGTTTCGCCCATGGTGGCGTTGTTGTAGCCTTGGGCTGCTTTCTTGTCCGGGGCGGCCCCGTGGAAGACCCTGAAGTCCAGCTCGTTGATCAGGTCGCCATGGACGGAAAACGCGTTCCCCGACCGCAGGCCGGCGACGACCTCTTCCTGAGAGTAGATGCCGTCATCATCGAGATCCTTCACCTTCACGTGGGTCTTGAGATACTCGCCCGGCCAGAAATCGGCGCCGGCATCGTTATGGAAATCGGAGCTGGCAAAGTTGAAGAAATACCTGCCGTCGGCCAGCAGGTTATCCCAGAGCCCGCCGACTTCCGCAATGTATTTGCCGGCTCCGCCATAGGTGCCGCCCCCACAGGCGCCGGTGCCGAACTCGCCGCGGTTGGCAGCCTTTTCGTGACCGGGGATTCCCTCAAAGCCGAAGGCGACGGCGGGGCCGTTGTCGTTCATGTCGCGGAATGCGGCGATGGACCAGGCGTTAACGCCGCAGCCGGCCCGTTCCACGTGGGCCGGAATTATCCAGCCGGTGGCCGGATAGTTTGCCTGCATCCACCTGACCGCGTCGATGGTCTTATTGTGGAGGGCGTTCAGGGCCAGTACCGCGGAGTAGTCGGGGGCCGTGTATGCGCTGTTCTGGAGCTTTCCTTGCCACCCCATGGTATCGGCCGTGGCGGTAGTGGCGGTGCCGTCGGAATCGGACTTGTCGAAGCGGTATTCGAACTCGGCGATGGGGCGGGCATCGGCGGCAGCGATGCCGGTGCTGCTGTGCTCATGCCCCGGCGGGTTCCACTCCATGCCGGTCATGGCGAGTTTGTCGGGGTAGTTGGCGCGGATGCCGAGGAGCCAGTCGTAGGCCCCCAGGTAGGCCGGGCCGGTGTAGCCCGGGATGTCAGAGGTGCGAAGCAGGGACTGCCAGCGCCACATGTTGGCCGGCGCCGCTGCGGGGTTGGGATCCCCGACGGAGGGGAGGGAAGCAAATGTCGTCCACTTGTTGCCGAATCCGTCCCGGTTCCGGACTCCGCCATGCTCGGAGTTCGCCTGGAAGTCGAGGCCGAAGCGGAACCCCTGGGGCATGACCCCTTTTTTCCAGGGAGCGGTTCTGGCTGCCGCCGCGGGTACGCCGGGTGCGTCCAGGTCGTTCATGGTGTAGCTGCCGTCGGTGAAGTAGGTATGCTGATGGAAGTCGCCGGTCATCCACTTCTCGGCGGCAAGGGCGTTGCCGGCGGTAATCACGGTTACCGCCAGTGCTGCAGCGAGCGCTTTACGATTGCCTGTCATTGAATCCGTTCCTCCTCGTTTTTGGCTGCGGGTATTCCCGTGATGTGACTATGCCTTGTGGTTATGTCGGTTTCATGGCAATTGACTAACAATTTGCTGATATATATCGGGACGTGAACCGGATTGCAGGGGCGGGCCGCATGCTTGCAGGCAGGGCGGATGAGGCAAAAAAGTAACGCAGAATACTCCTGTCTGTCATGATGCCATGCTAGGTTGTCGGCTGACTGCTGGCCGGACATCGGCCGGACTGATTTATAATTCCACCCTGCAAGGAGAACACCCGTGTCGGACAAACCGCAAGTTACCTTCAAGTACATCTTCACTTACGATTACAACCCGGCCTACGTGAACGGCGCCCATGGCGGCGTATCGCCTCGCGGCGACCTGGTGGTCAATTTCTATCTGGAGCGTCCGCCGCTCCCCAACGAGATCACTCACGAAATCAACCCCAACGGCACGGTCGGTGCGGAGACGGCTGTCGAGCCCGACGACTTCGCCCAGAGTCTCGTGCGCTTTGTCCCCTCGGGCATTGTGCTCAATCACCAGACCGCCCGAGAGCTCCATCACTGGCTGGGGGAGAAGGTCAGGGAGATGGAAGCCATCGAGCAGCACAAGTCGGCGATGCGCACTCAGCAGGGTGAAGGCGATGGCCCCGCACATTGATGCCAGTATGTAATTACGTAAGTACAAATAACCCGCGGGGATAGTCTCTGTGGGTTTTTCTTTGCCCATTCAAGGAGATGAATCATGAAATGTCCCAAATGCAAAGCAACGGTCGGCATTCATCTGGCTGAATTCACCCTCTTGACCCATTCCGACGCCTGCGGCATACATTGTTATATCTGTGGCTACTGGCAAAATGCCGGCCTGAAGCGGGTTAAACGCCGTCCGGCGGAATGAAGTCGGGGTGGCAGCGGAGGGAGAAGAGAAGTGCGCGAGCATGACGAAGGGCTGTTGAACGGCATTACCCCGGACCGCATCCGCGATCACATCAGGGCTCTCGAAGGAGTCCGCCATCCCTTGGCAGCGCCCGAAGCCCTGGAGCGGGCAGCCGGATACATCCGGGAAACCTTCGGCTCCCTCGGCTACCCGGTGGCGGATCATCTCTTCATGGACGGCGGTCGCGAGTTCGCCAATATCATCGCTACCCATACCGGGGGGAGCAAATCGGGCCGGCGGGTGCTGGTGGTCGCCCACTACGACACGGTCACCACCACGCCCGGGGCCGATGATAATGCCAGTGGCGTGGCGGTGCTCCTGGAACTCGCCACCATCCTGAAGTGTCTCAGATTCGAGCGTTGCCTGCAGTTCGTGGCCGTAACCCTTGAAGAAAACGAAGATGAGCACAACCCTCGGGACTTGGGAACCCGTGGCAGCAGGGCACTGGCGGCCCATGCGCGAAGGGAGGGGTGGGAGATCGAAGGAGCGGTGGTGCTGGAATCGGTGGCCTATGCCGGCGACGCCGTTGTTCAGCGAACTCCCGCGGGCATTCCGTTCACGGTTCCCGCTACGGGGAATTTCATCGGGGTGATCGGCAACGAAGCGTCCCGGGGCATGGTGGACCGTTTCGGGCAGGCAGTCGGGAGTCGTGAAGCCGGGCTCCCCTGGGTGCCCCTGGTTGTCCCCGGAAACGGCGGGCTTTTGCCCGATTCGCGCCGCTCCGACCATGCGCCGTTCTGGGACCACGGCTACAAAGCCATCATGCTGACCGATACCACGAATTTCCGCAATCCCCACTACCACCAGCCGAGCGACACCCTGGAGACTCTGAACCTCGATTTTGCGGTTCAGGTCTGCCGGGCGACCGCGGCCCTTCTCCTGGACATCGCCAAGGCCTCAGAGCCGTGAGGTTTCACTTTCAATTGTTACAATTTTCGCTCTCCCCTTGCTAATCGCTCGACCTCTGATACCTGTTACATCTGAGAGGCGCCGTAACCCGTTCGCAACCGAATGCTTCCGTCCACGAACCCGAAGCCCCCGGCGTCTCCGGAGGTGAGCCATGGCCAGACCGTCAGCGCCGCCGATGCGTGTCCATGGGGATGAGCTGCTCTACGCGGCTCGCAAGATACTGAATATCGCCCCGGGCATAAGGGGATATGGCCGTATGGTTTCCGCGCTGCTTCCCTGCCTGACCGGTGTCGGCTGCCTCTACCAGGCCGTTGCCACGGCCCTTGACCGGCGCAGGTATCCGCCTCCCGGAAGGCTCCTGAAGATCGGCGGCACCGACGTGCATTTCCACGCGACCGACCGGCGCGGTGCGCCCACTGTTGTTCTCGAAACAGGGCTGGGGGGGATGTCTTCCGCCTGGGGATGGATTCAGCCCGAAGTTGCCAAATTCGCCCGGGTCGTCTCCTATGATCGTGCCGGTCTCGGTTGGAGCGCCCCCGACGATCTCCCCCGGACGGCGCTCACCGTGACCCGGCGGCTCCGGGCACTGCTCCATGACGGAGAGGTCGAGGGCCCCTATGTGCTGGTCGGCCACTCCATGGGGGGTATGTTCATGCGTTTTTTTGCCGATCAGTATCCCGGGGATGTGGCCGGGATGGTGCTGATTGATGCCGCCCACCCAGATCAGCACAGAAGAAGCCCGGCAATCCGCCGGCACATGAGTTCCGGTTTCCGGATGCTGAGAGGTGTCCCGCTTCTGGCAGGGCTCGGGTATGTCCGCATGACCGGCTTTTTCAGTTCCTGGGCCGTGGGATTGCCCGAGCGTCATGCCGCGGAGGCGGAGGCGTTTCTCTCTTCCTACACCCATTTGAAAACCACCCGCGACGAGTCCCTTGCCTGGGATGCCGTATGCGCCGAGGTCCGGAGCACCGGACGACTCGGCGACAGGCCGCTGGCAGTGGTCAGTGCGGGAAAGGATGTGCTTCCCGGTTCCCATGAGCTGCAGTCGGAGCTCGCCGCCCTCTCTTCGCGCAGCATCCACCTCACCGTGGAAGGGGCCGACCACGTCACCCTCGTTACCCATCGTCAGCATGCCATGGCGGTTGTCGACGCAATCCGCCAGGTGGTGCAGATGGCCGACCGCGAACGATAAAGGAATCTCCTGCCCAATGCCGTTTTCCGATCGTGAACCCTGCCTCAGTAACTCAGACGTGGCAGAGAGTACACATTCCCGAAGCACCGCCCCGTTATGCTTTTGTGGCTGATAAAGAGCATGGGGATGGACGGCGGATCATACTCCAGAGGATACTTTCATTATGCAGACAATCGTGGATTTACTTGAGGAGAGCTGCCGCAGGTTTCCGGACAAGACGGCTCTTCGTTGCAAGAATGGGGGGAGGTGGCAGGATGTTTCGTACAGAGATTTCAGGATCGCTTCCGACAGGATTGCCACGGGCCTCGTGAATAGCGGTTTCAGGGCCGGCGACCATGCGGCGCTTCTGGCGCCGTCGTCCCCCCGGTGGATGATGGTCTACCTGGGAATCCTGAAGGCAGGGGGAGTCGTCGTTCCCGTGGACAAGGAGCTCAAGAGTCTCGAACTGCGGCACATCCTCTCCGACAGCGGGGCACGGGTGCTCTTTACGGAACGTTCTTCCCTTGAGACTGTCCTGGCCATGGGGGAGGACGTCCCCGCTCTCGACCTGATCGTAACGCTTGACGGGGGGAACGGAAATAGGGGAGGGGACGAAGACGAAACAAGCGGGGAGCAGCCGGATGACAGCCTTCAACTCCATCACGAGAAGAGTCCCATGATGGGAACCCTGGCCAGGCAATTCAACGAGCTCCTCGATGCCGAGGCTTCCGGAGATGCGTCGGGACAGGGGGCGGGACTCACGGGTAGCGCCGGGGCCGGAATAGCTGCCGATCAAGTGAAAATCCTCCCCTACGAGAAGCTCCGTGGCACAACCGCCATCTCCCCCAAAGGGCCGAGTCCCCTGGATACCGCCATCATCCTGTACACGTCCGGCACCACCGGCCGCTCGAAAGGGGCCATGCTGAGCCACGCCAACATCACCTCGAACATCCTCGCGACCAGCGCTCATTTCAATCTGGACGAGCGGGTACACACCCTGTCGTTTCTTCCCATCAACCACGTGTTCGAGCAGGTCTGCGGCATCCTCCTCCCGCTCTCGCTGGGGGGGACGGTCTCCTTTGTCGAGTCCCTGAAAAAACTCGGCGACAACCTGGCCGAGGTGAAGCCGACCTTCCTTCTGGGGGTGCCGGCGGTCTACCGGATGATCCTGGACCGGATCACCCGGAATATCGAATCGAAAATCCTTTCGCGTCTCCTCTATTCGTTCTCCCTGACCCGCCCGCTGATTAAGGCGAAGATCCGGAAAACCCTGGGGAAAGGGACCATTTTCGTCAGCGGCGGCGCGGCGCTCGACCCGGATGTTGCCGCCGGACTTGTCCGCCTGGGGGTGACGATCTGCCAGGGTTACGGCATAACCGAAACGTCGCCGGTCATTTCGGCCGAGTGTCCCGGTGCCATGCGGCTGGGGACGGCGGGACGGGTGCTTGCCGGGGTTGAAGTCAGGATCACCGATCCCAATGACGAAATGGTGGGGGAGATTCTCGTCAAGGGACCGAACGTCATGCAGGGTTACTACCGGGATGATCCGGCCACGGCCGAAGTGCTGGTCGACGGCTGGTACCGCACCGGCGACCTCGGCTTTCTCGATGGGGATGGATTCCTTTCGATCCGTGGCAGGGTCAAGAATCTGATCGTTACCGCCAACGGGAGAAACGTCTACCCGGAAGAGGTGGAAAACGAAATCCTCAAAAGCCCGTACATTGCGGAGGTGGTGGTCCATGGCCGGCGGGTCGGCGCCGTGGCCGAAGAAATCCATGCGATGGTCTACCCCGATGGCGATGCCCTTGATGACTATCGGAGGAGCCAGGGCAAGAATTCCCTTTCGGGGGAAGAGGTGGCAGCGCTCGTCCGCGCCGAGGTGCAAGCCGCCTGTGAAAAGCTTGCACCCTACAAACGGGTGAAGAGAATCACCATTCGCACGGATGAATTCCCGAAAACCACGACCCGCAAGATCAAGCGGTTTGCGGTGCAGGCCGCTTGAACAGGGTAATGCGATGGGTCGCAATCACTTTCGTGTCAGCCGGGGTGTCAGCTGTTGAGCAAGTCCGCGATTTCCTTTCCGTAGTATGCCACGTTTGCTTCACGGTACGAATCCCTGAGCTTCCGCAGCTTTTCGATCTGACAATCCAACTCGGAGAGACCGCCTATGGTCAGTTTCCAGTTCAGTAACTTCATGGGAGTGCTCCTTTGAGTCGGGGCAATTCATTGTTCGAGGGAGGCCAGGAGGAAAATGCCGGTCATCTTGAACAGAATCGCGTTTACCTGGCTAAGTCCCCGGATGGTAATCCGGGCATCTTTGTCATCCCTGAGATCCTTCAGAAATCTGAGGAGAAAGGCAATCCCCATGGAGTTGATCCTGCCGGAATCGCTGAAATCGCACCGGACGTTCGGCCCATTCACTCTCGCGGACAACTCGCGGACTGACTGCTCTGCGCTGGCGTCGATGTTTCCGTAAAAACGGACGACATCGGTAAGCCCTTCACGCGTAACCACAACTCGGAAATCTGTTCCCATAATTAGTCCTCCTTTTTAGTTGTATGCCTCCCTCCTCCCTGAGTGATGCACTGTAATGTCAGTGTTCAGGCGCAGTCGCGCAACGCTGTTATGTGGAATCCCTTCGCCTCGGGCAGATCTTCGCAGCGGGCGAGACGCACATGACCACGTACGACGGTCTCTCTTCCCGGCGTGATGGAGACATGGAGGTGGTCGACGAAGCGCCAGATGAGAAACAGGCCCAATCCCCCGTCAGTGGGCGGAATCCCGTCCCGTGCCCTGTTTTTGCTGAGATGGTCAAGGATATCTTCCGGCCGGAGGCTGCCCCAACCGTCTCTGACCTCCAGGGCCAGGTTTTCTCCGTCGAAGCCAAAGCGAAACACAATTCGCTCGTCGGGAAGAATCTCACGGAGTTCACCCTTGCGGAAGATTCGAGTGCCCTGGTGATCACGGGGTGCTCCGTAAAGGGCATTCTCGATCATCTCGTCAGCAATGAGCGCTGCCCGTTGCCGCAGGAATTCGGCTTCGGTCGTCTTACCATTCACAGCCTTTTCCAGAAGCCCTATGAGGGTTTCTTTCTGGCTACTGGAGGTGAGGGTAAATTCGCTGACCTCTGTTCCCTGTCTGAGACAGGCGGACATCCGCTCATTCCTGCCGGCCGCGATGGATGCAACGGCAATGCTCAGGGTGGATTCCACGGGACAGTAACTCTTTGGAGAGAGCCGTGTCGGCGCCACGACAAGGTTCACGATCCCGTCCCTGAAGAGCGGGCCGATGTCGGGGAACGGCTCGGATGCCGGCGAGATAAGCAGAATCTCCGTGCCGGGAAAGAGGCTCCTGATGAGAGTTGTGATGCCAACCCCCCTGTCGGGATAAAAGGAGGCTGACAGCAGGATGAACTGGGGGCTCGGCGCCAACCCCCACGCTTTGTTCACCGACAAAAGGGGAGATTCTCCCGTCACGATAGAGATCATTCCGGGGATGGCTTCCAGGTCGGCCTTCCAAAGCCGTTCGTCGGCATCATTTCTGAAAAAAGCAAGGGATGGGGTGTTCATGCTCATGGTACCTCAGGGGCACAACCGTCGAACGAGGCGATCAGGAGTGCGACATCGTCATCGAGGGCTTCGCTGGCGGCAAACGAGTGAATGTCCGTGAAGAGCTGCTCTTTCAGCTGGTCGGACGAGAGTTCCCGATGTTCGAGAAAAACAGCCTCGAACCGTTCATATCCGAACTGGCGGCCGGCGCTATCGGTGGCTTCCACTATCCCATCGGTATAGACAATGAGTCTGTCTCCCTCACGGAAGGGAATGGTCAGTTCCGTGTAGCCTCCGTCGCGTTCAAATCCGAGGGGAAACCCGGAAACCACCTCGATGCGCTCCATGTACGTAGGAATTGTGCGGTAAAGATAGGGAAAGGTATGACCGGCATTTGCGATGGTGGCTATCCGCTGCTGCTGATTTATGCTGATAACGACGCACGTCATGAGAAGGTTTTGACGGGCAGTGGCCAGAATGGCGTTGTTCATGCCGGACAAGAGCCGAGCCGGCGTGGTGGCGCCTGCTGCGATAAGGGTGTGAAGGCTCGCCTTGGCCGCGGTGGTTACCATCCCGGCCTGGATTCCGTGGCCGCTCACATCACCCATGACGATGCAGACCGTTGAATCGGGGAGTCGGATGTAATCGTAAAAATCTCCTCCGATCTCTGTGGATGTGGTCATGCTTGCAGAGATTGCAATGTTGTTGAACCGCGCTGAATCGAGGGGAAGGAGATCCTGCTGGATACTCCTCGCATTGTCGACCTCCGCTCTTATGCGGGCGGTAAGCCGATTGAGGGTCTGCAAGAGAGCAGCCTGGGTTCTGGATATGCTCATCATGAGTTCCGCCACCGAGGCGATGCCGATGCAGCATTTTCCATCCATGACCGGAAACGAATCGGTTTCCAGTCTCGGATCCACCTCGATAAGCCGTTCGAGGGCGCTGTTTACGTCGACTCCCGCATTCATGGTAAACGGACACTCATCAAGAAGTTCCCTGATCGGTTTCTTCCCGTAGAGTTCCATGGTAAAAGGTCGGCCGAGGTGTTTGAAAATCAGAACCTTGCGGTTGATGATTCCCAGGAACTCACCTTCGTCAATAATCGGCAGCGTGAGCAGCGTTGCATCGCCCTGAAAAATTTCCACAACTTCGCGCACCGTTACGTTCGGGGAGACTCCGGCATTCGGCACCGCGATGTCCCGCAAAATCGGTACACTGCTCTCACAATAATCCGTCATGATTTATCCGTTCTCAAAACCGCTGGGTCATCAGAGCATAGCGCTGCAACTGCTGTCTCATTAATTACTATCGGCAGCAAATGTGATGGTCACGTTACAATTGAATGATATTTTCGAGTGCCGGCAAGCAATGTCGTCACGGCGGTCATTGCCCGCATACACTGCTGGTTCCGTGCTGTTGTCCGAGATGGCTGCTCTGGGTGCCTCGTAACTGGATCATTATTGTTACAGTGGTGTAAATTCTTGTTGTGATTGACACAAATCTCTTTAGTTTTAATTGAAATCCTGAGAGAGTCTGTATTATTCCCTATGGGGCTTCCTGTCGGAAGCTCGCTACACATGCAATCCATCCGGAGGATCGACATGAAAAAATCGCTGCAAGATCTGCAAAAGATTCGTGGAATCGGTGAGGTGCTTGCCAAACGTCTGGTTGAGGCCGGTCACGACACCTATGAGAAGCTTCAAGCCCTCGGCGAGGATGGGCTGCGGGCTGTGAAGGGGATCAATCCCCGGGCGATCGGCTCGATTCTCTCCCAGGCCGCCGAACTGGTCGAGTCCAAGGGAAAGGAACGGGCCCGCCGGGTCGAGGAACTCCGTTCCGCGGCACTCACCCTGCGCGGTCAGGTGGAGGAGATCGCGCGCAGCGTCAGGGACCGTTTTGCCGACGAGGTGCAAGGCCAGGGGGGCAAGAAGCTCGAAAAACAGTTCACCAAGATCATGACATCCTTTGACCGGGTTGAAGGAAAGCTGGAAAAGCGCACGAAGCGGGCCGCCAAGGGACTGGCCAAGGCCGAGAAACGGCTGGCCGGCCTTGTGGATGGAACTATGAAGGATGTCGAGAAGGGTGTCCGGCGTGCCCGAAAATCCCTCAAGAGGATTCTTGCCTGACGCTGCTACACGTATGAGTTCCCCGGAAAGCTGATCGCGGTTGAAAGGCTGGACGGATCGGAGGAGCGCCACGGGTGGCCCTTGCGGGTTGCCAGGCTCAGACCGCCGATTCTTGACGCTGATTTTACATTCCTGTCCTTCATCCGTGACATTCCCCGTCTATAGTCCGAACATTAATTTCAGCTTGACCCGTAACTCCTTTTTTGGTTGGGGAAGGAGGAAACTCCTTCCCATTTTTTCCGCAACGGGATCTTCCCGCCACCCCACCCTCAGCACGTGCCGGATTTACCTGAAATTGACTGAATATCGAGGAGAACCCCCATGCATTGTCCCGCATGCAACGCAGAAGTAATCTACTTTTTCGGCAAAACCCTGAAGGGACGTCAGCGTTTCGTCTGCAATAGCTGCGGCCGTGAATTCGAAACCGGTTCCCCGTCTCCGTCGAGTCGTTGCTCCCGATGAACGATGTCGACCGTGTCACTGTATCCACCCCCAAACATGCAAGAATATTCCTCTTCATCGCCGCATCGCTGCTGTCGACACTCTCGCTGATGATATCCGGAGCCATTGACTGTTCAGCATCGCCCGACGCACGCGAATCCCGTTACGAGATATTCTCCCGCGGACTGCGAGTCGGCAGTCTTACAACGTCATTCTCCCACGCCAGGTACAATGACCGCAGAGCTCTCCGCTTCGAGTCCAACACCCGGGTGAAGGCGAACCTTCTGGTCTATTCCGTATCCTATGAAAGCCACGAAACGGCCCTGGTGACGGAAGAGGGGACAGTCACCTACACGCGGAGCGACCGAAGGAAGGGACAGCAGCTGGAGGCTACCGGGCGGCTCGAAAGGGATCGGTTCATCCTCGATGTGACGGAGAACGGCAACCGGCGAACCCTTCTGTTTGACAAAAGCCGCTATGACCACACAACGATGGAGTGCCCCGAAACCCTCATGGGCCGGGTAGGGGAGGAGATGTCGCTTCGTCTTCTCGACTTCGAGAGCCTCTCCATCGTTACCCGCCGCTACCGCTGGGTCAAAACCGAGGATGTCATAGTGGAGGGAAAGCCGGTCCGCTGCCGTGTCATCGATTTTGAGGATTCCCACAAGAAAGGACGGCGCTGGATCAAGGCCGACGACCTGGGCGTCATCATCGCCCGGCAGGACGGCAAGGGGAAGGATGGTTCCTATTCGCTGCGGATGACGAAGCTGGGGGATTGATACTTATTTGGGGGCATCGTTACAAAACATTTAATCAAGCTTAATGTTGATGTAATAATTATGCCTTAGGGTATGCACCCAGGAATCGGGGTGCCGTCCGGACCGCTTCATATTCCGCGGATCCGTAGACCGGGTACTTTGCTGACTTGATTGTTCAAGACCCAGAAAGCCCGCAGCGAGAGATTAATACTCTCGTTGCGGGCTTTTTCCTTTGGTGCCTGCAGACAATCAGTTCTGAATGAATTTTTCCAGGGGGGGATCATGGGGGGAACCAGGTATCTCATTGTGGGAATACTGCTCATGGCGGTATTGAGCCTCTGCCGGGCGTCATTCGCCGACACGGTGACGTACGGCTATGACGATTTCGGACGCCTTACCGCTATGACCACTGTCGATGCGACGAGGCTCACCAGGATCAGCTACCTCTACGACAACGTCGGCAATTTCACGAACCAGACCGTAACTGTGGGGATTCTCGTGAACATGCCGGACGCCAACCTCAGGAATGCCGTGTGCAGCGCGCTGGGGAAGAATCCTTCCGATCCGCTGACCAGGGATGACCTGGCACTCCTCACCACCTTAAGCGCCGCGGGAAAGGGGATAAGCGACCTGACCGGCCTGGAGTGGGCGGTTAACCTGACCAGCGCCGACCTGCGCAACAACAACATCACCTCAACCGCGCCGCTGGCCGGATTGACCAAGCTGACCGTCCTGCAACTGGACGGCAACCCCGTTGCCACGACAGCGGCAGTGCCCGCCATGGGCACCGTCGGCCTCGTGCTGGCAACCCTCCTGCTGATGCTTCTCACCATGAGCCAGCGATTCAGGCTCCCCGGGCGCTTCATCGCCCTGCTCGGGCTCTGTTTCAGCCTGTCGGTCACCACCGTCAACGCCGCCGACGGCCCCGCCGGTCCGGGGTGGCTGGAAGTCCAGGGCACACCGGTGACTCCCCAGGAGGCGGACGCATTCTACCAAGCAAAGGGCGTCATCCAGCCCCTCTCCGCACCGCTCGGTTCCATTACGCCGCAATCGGCCACCACCGCCACCCCCGAGATAGCCGCCCTTGCCCGTTCCCTCAAGAATGACCCGAGACTCATCTACGAATACGTCCGCAACAACGTCGACTATGCTCCCTACTTCGGCTCCCTGAAAGGGGCCACACTCACCGCCATAGAGGGTTCCGGCAACGACTTCGACCAGGCCTCCCTCATGATCTCGCTGCTGCGCGCCAGCGGCTACACCGCCCAGTACGTCTACGGCACCATGACCATTCCCGTCGGCGGCGACCCCAACCAGAAGGATATGCAGCACTGGCTGGGAGTGGATGCCACCAGCAGCGTCATCGGCACCGTCCTGGCGAACGGCGGCATCCCCTACAGCCAGTCGGGAACCTCCTTCACCGTAAACCGCGTCTGGGCCCAGGCCACCATCGCCGGCGCCACCTACCTCTTCGACCCGGCCTTCAAGCCCCATCAGACCATCACCGGCATTGACCTGAAGACCGCCATGGGGTACAGCACCAGCGGCCTTCTTGCGGCGGCCGGCGGCACCGTGGGGACCGATTACGTCCAGAGTCTGAACGAAGCCGGTCTCAAGAGTGCCCTGGACGGCTACACCCTGAACCTGGCCGCCTACATCCGGGCCAACTACCCCAACGCCAAAACGTCCGAAATCATCGGCGGCAGTGCCATCGTCCCCCAGACCCTTGCCGCGTTCCCGACCAGCCTCGACTTCGCCACCACGGTCACCGCCACTTGGACCGACATCCCTGACGCCTACGTCCACAAGGTGAGAATCCAGCACGGCAAGATCGACCAGACCTTGAACATCCCCGACCTCGCCGGCCAGAAGCTCTCCATCGTCTACCGCACCGGTTCCATAACCACGGCTTCGGCAGTGGCGGCGCCCGCAACGACTGAGCCGCAGGTGAACCTCGCGCCGCTTCCTACCGCCACCACCCCCGTCGACGGTCAGTTGACCATCACCCCGGCGGGTCCGACCGACACAACCCTGCCGAACATCATCGTGCCGGGCTCATACCTGGACGGGAGCAAGACAATCGTCCCCATGGCCACGGGGTCGGCAAATTTCGGCTCCATCTATCCCGCCTCGGCAGGGGCAAGCTCCACCTCGATGACGTGGGGGCCCATCACCAACCCCAATTCCGTGACCGTCCAGATAGTCGTCACGCTCACGAGTAACCCGCAAGGGGCATATTCCATTACCCAGTACGCCGGGACAAACAATGTCGCCCCCGGCGCAAGCATAAGCCCGAAGGTGGTCTTCTCCAACGCCGGCCAGACGGCCGGCACCAAGACCGGACAGCTCCACATCCAATGGTTCTACAACGGGACACCGATTACCGGCGCCGACTCTTACTACGACCTCACCGGCTATGTCGCCAACGCCATGTCCCTCGGGGGCTACGGCCTGAACGCCCAGGCGTACATGAACACGCCGTACACCGGCAACGCCCGGCTCAGCAACAACGGCTCCCTCCCCCTGGCCGTCACCGCCAAGACCCTCACCGGCACAGGCGCGGCCCGCTTCCAGCTCGTCTCCGGCACCGCCGCCACAACCCTGGCCGCAAGCACCTTTCAGGACATCCCGGTAACCTATCTGGCCGATGTCCACGGCACCCAAACGGCCTCCATCAACATGGGCTTCACCTACGACGGCATGACATACAGCGCCACCAACTATCTGCCCTTGCAGGGCCAGGCCATCTACAAGCCCGACTTCACCGGCTCGCTCGGGTTCAACGCGGGCACCCCCTATCTCGCCTATCCGGTGGACGGCACCGCCCACCTTGCCAACGCCGGGAGCCAGCCCCTCACCGTGACCGGCTTCAGCATCACCGGCACCGATGCCGCCCGGTTCACGATCACCGGCGGCAACGCGGCAGGCACCATCGCCTCCGGCGGCCACCGGGACATCACTATCCGCTATCTGGCCAACAGCGTCGGCACCCATAGCGCCACCCTGCACATCACCTATACGTACGACGGGATCGCCAACTCCATCGACCTTAACCTTGTCGGCCAGACCCTCTCCACACCGGTGGCCCAGCTCTGGCTTGACGACACGATGCTGGCCGAGGAACTGGAACCTGTCACCGGAGTTGACCTCAGCACGATGACCATCTCAGTCATGCACCAGTATACGGGCAGCTTCGCCGACCAGTCGGTGAACTACACCCTGACGCGCGGCTCCACCTACGCCATCGTCTATGATTTCGGCGGCAGCCGCCTCGGGAAGCTCCTGGAGAAACGGGAGCGGCAGATGCAGGCCTACCGGGAATCGGGGCTTGCCGACACCTCCCGGCAGGTGCTCACCGAATCCCTCAACGTCATCGGCCAGACCTGGATGCGGGACACCACCCTGGACGCCAACCTTCTCAGCCAGATCGGCGGGGTCATCGATCTGCGCCAGCACCGCTTCGGCATCGTGGCCCAGGAAACCGGCTACTACATCGACGTGAAGGCGCAGGTGTCCACCGTTTCCCCCATCCACGGCGACACCATTGCACGGGATGCCTACTTCAGGACCACCGGCCACCTGGCCAGCGCCATGGAGCACGGCGTGCTGGAACAGATGCAGGCGAACAGCCCGGCGGTATCCACGGTGAAGCTTCTGCAACTGAACAACGCCGCCGGGAAAAAAGCCTTCATGGTCACCTCCGCCAACTACGCCGCCATCAAGCCGCAGCTTGCCAACTACAGTACAGATGATCTGAACAGCTTCCAGACCAGCGTCACCAGCGGCAACACCCTCATCCTCCCGGAAAACGGCAAGATCCCCCTGCAAGTCTGGTCGGGCAAAGGGTACATCGATTTCAACATGGGGGGCACTTCCCGGCACGTGGGGATGATCATCGGCGGGGGGTACAACGGGGGGTACGGGGCTATCAAGGCGCCTGTGGCGGTTAATACAGAAATGGCCCACGTGAATGTGAATCTCTCGCCCCAGGCCACCATCCCGAAAATAGGCAGCGTTGATCCCGTTGACATGGCGACCGGCTTCTGGATGTACAGCAACACCGATCTTACCCTGTCCGGCGGGGCGGGGGGCTTGAGCCTCAGGCGTTCCTACAACAGCGGCAGCAACAACATAAAGGACTCACTCGGTTACGGTTGGTCCCATAACTATCATCTTTACGTGGAACCCCACTCAAGCACCCCCTTCGGCCTCGGCCAGCGCCAGCCCGTGGACGCCGCGGCCCTGATCGTCGCCTCGGTCGCCACCCTGGATGTCATGAACGGCACCCCTGACGTGAAATCATGGCTGACGGGAGCGCTCATCGGCAAATGGGCAATGGACACCCTCACCAACAACGCGGCCGGCTGCCACCTGGAGACTGACGTCCTCACCTTCGTGAAGCTGCCGGACGGCTCATTTGCCTCGCCTCCCGGCGTCACCTCAACGCTGGTGAAAAACGGCAGCCTCTACCAGGTAAATGAACGCTTCGGCCGCACCGTCACCTTTGACGGCAGCAACAACGCCAACGCCATGACCGACGCCGACGGCAATGGGGTCACCTTCACCTACACCGGCGGGAAACTCAGCAAGGTAACCGACAATTTCGGCCACAGCCTCGACTTCACCTATACCGGGGATCTCCTCACCTCCGTGACCGACAAGGCGGGGCGCAGCGTTGCCTACGGCTACACCGGCACCGACCTCACCACCTACACCGATCCGGAAGGAAAGGTCTGGACCTATGGGTATGACACCAGCCACCGGATTCTGACACTGAAAAACCCCCGCACCGTCACCACCGTCACCAACGTCTACGATGCCTTTGGCCAGGTACAGAGTCAGACCATGCCCAGGCAGACCGGCACCGCCACCTACAACCTCTACTTCAACGGCTACCGCAACATCGAGGAGGACGGCACCGGCCACCAGACCATCTACCATTTCGACGAGCAGAAACACCTCCTGGGGGTGGAGAACACCCTGGGCCAGAGAACCACCAGATACTACGACGGTCAGGGGCATGTGGTCGCCGAGACCGATCCCCGAGGGTTCAGCACCGGCTATCTCTATGACGGCAACCATAACCTGACCAGAGTAACCGACCCGTTCATCAGGTACACCGACACCACCTACGACAGCCAGTTCCGTCTTACCGACGTGACCGACCCCCTGGGGCACACGACTCACACCGATTACGACACCAAGCATCACCCCGTCAAAACCACCGTCTACCCGGCCACAGGCCAATCCATCTACACCCAGAAAAGCTACTATGCCAACGGCCTCGTGAACACCACCACCGACGGCAGAGGTGTCATCACCACCCTGACCCAGGATACCTACGGCAACCCGGCCACCAGCAAGACCTCCACGGCCCCTGCCATCACGTATGTCTACGACGGAATCGGCCGAATGACCTCCCTCACCGACCAGGAAGGGGCCAAGACCTCCTTTACCTACGACAAGAGGAGCCTCCCCACCGGCAGCACCGACCCGCTGACCAAGAACACCTCGCTCACCTACTACGACGACGGCACCCTCTGGACGAAAACGGACCGCAACGGCAAGACCACCACCTTCACCTACACCCCTACCGGCAAGACGAACAGCATCGCCTATGCCGGGGGGACAAGCGTAACGTACACCTACGACCAGGACGACAACCTGACCAAAATGCTGGACTCTCTGGGGACAACCACCTACGGCTACGACGACGCCAACCGCCTCACCAGCACCACCGACCCACGGGGCTTCGCCATCGGCTACGACCGCGACGCCAACGGCAACATCTCCAGAATCACCTATCCCGGCAACAAGACGGTGAGCTACACCTACGATGCCCTGAACCGGATCAAAACCGTCACCATCGACTGGCTCAATAAAACCGCCACCTACACCTACGACGATGCAGGAAGGATGCTTGATCTTACCCACTTCAACAATACCTACACCCGCTACACCCACGACAACGCCAACCGGCTCACCGCTCTCGAAAACCGGCTCTCCAACGCCGGAAGCCCCATAGCTACCTACGCCTTCACCCTGGACGGAAACGGCAACCGCACCGGCGTCACCCAGACCGTGCCCATCGCGCTGAACGCCACCGCCTCAAACACGAATTTCACCATGAACCTCCAGAAGAACCGCCTCGCCCAGGCTGGGAGCACCAGCTTTACCTACGACAACGAAGGGCAGCTTGCCACCAGGACAGGTGACATCTATACTTTCGACGACGCCCATCGGCTGACCAATATCACCGGCTCGGTCAGCTACCAGTACAAATACGACGGCGCCGGGAACCGCCTGGAGGCGACCCGAAACGGCGTAACAACGAGGTACATCTACGACGCCAACGGCAATCTCCTGGCCGAGGCGGACGGCACCAACGCCATCACCCGTTACTACATCTACGGCAATGGCTTGCTCGCCATGGTGGCCTCGGGCAACCAGCCGTACTGTTACCACTTCGACGCAACCGGCCACACCGTGGCCTTAACCGATGCCGGCGCTAATGTGGTGAACAGGTATGCCTACACTCCCTTCGGGGCTATCGGCAACCAGCAGGAAACCATCAGCCAGCCGTTCAAGTATGTGGGAAAATATGGCGTCATGAGCGAGCCGAACGGCTTCTATTACATGCGAGCACGGTATTATGATGCCAGCGTCGGCAGGTTCATCAGCGAAGACCCCAAGGGCTTCGACGGTGGGGATGTGAACTTGATGGTTTATGTTGGCAACAACCCCGTCATGTTGATTGATCCTAATGGTTTAAGTGCTTTCGGAAAAATCTGGAACCTTCCCAATACCCTATTAGGACTGGCTTGGGGCGGTATTGGAATGCTTGGAGGTGCACACGCATCCATTGGAAACAATGCAATTCAATTCGAAAAACATCCTTTTATGTTTGGCGCGATTACATTAGGGAACACCATATCTTACGCAAAAGACTTCGGACCAAATACAATGCTGGACAATGGCACTGTTGGTAAGCATGAATCACAACATACGATTCAGGGTGAACAGTTGGGGCCGCTTTATCTTCCTTCCAACATTCTTGGTTTAGCCGCAGGACAAATAATCAATGGAAATACACATGGCCCTGCAAATTGGAACGAAAGAGGGCCACAATCAACACCGCCAAGTCCTTGGGGAGGATATGGAAAATGAAGCGCTTCTTTTTGTTTGTACTTTTTTTAATTATGAACTTGAATCTTATTGGTTGTGATACACTTTATCGTTCTCGAATATATATACGCACGTTACCTTTTCTCTCTACAACAGATGCTGAATATATAATAAAGGAATTTTCATTGCATCATGGATACACAATTAGACAAAGTGACAAAAATGATCCTTGGGTAAAACAAGAAATAGGAGTAGAACAACCTGTAACTATCTGGATAGCTCAAAAAAAATATGAACCAACTATATTGTTTACTACAATGACAGATGCTGCTGCCGTGAGGTTAATTCAATTGTCAGGTGCTATTCGTCCTTCAATACATCGGAAATATACAGAGGAATTGTATTTGTTATTGAAGGATAAATTCGGGGGAGATAACGTAAGTCTTCTTGAAAACTGAGGAGGTTCTTCCGCAGAAGGAACGAGGAAGGAACGAGGGACGCTTCCCATATTGCCTCGTCCGCAGGGAGGAAACCAGGGACACTTCCCATATTATTAGGGAGTCCCTTATTTCCCCCCAGCTCCTTTCCGGCACCGCCGCCACAACCCTGGCCGCGAACAGCTTTCAGGACATCCCGGTAACCTACCTGGCCGATGTCCACGGTACCCAATCGGCCTCCATCAACATGGGCTTCACCTATGACGGCATGACGTACAGCGCCACCAACTATCTGCCCTTGCAGGGCCAGGCCATCTACAAGCCCGACTTCACCGGGTCCTACGGCTTCAACTATGGCACCCCCTATCTCGCCAATCCGGTGGACGGCACAGTCAGACTGGTTAACGCCGGGAGCCAGCCCCTCACCGTGACCGGCGTCAGCATCACGGGCGCCGATGCAGTCCGGTTCCAGATTACGGGAGGCAACCAGAACGGCAACCTTTCTCCCGGCCAATACCGGGACATCAATGTACGCTATCTGGCCAACAGCGTCGCAACCCATTCAGCCAATGTGAACGTCAGCTACACCTACGACGGAGTTGCCAACACGCAGGACCTCGGCCTTTCCGGTCAAACCCTCTCCACGCCGGTGGCCCAGCTCTGGCTGGACGACACGATGATCGCCGAGAGGAAACGAGGGACACTTCCCATATTTAATAGGTCATTAGCCACTCTCAACCCTAATGTATCTTCTAATTTCTGGCCTTCACTGCGGAGCCACAAGCTTTTTTCCCATCTGCCACTGAGTTGTAACCGGGCTCTGGCATAAGGGAAGAAAACGACGGGAGCTCCGACCATGATCACAAATGCTGTCATTCCCCTGGCCCGAAGAGCTATGAGCACCCACCCCGCCCTCATGGGGATGGCCACCGCCACCTCCGGTTTTATCCGGCAGATGTCCATTAAGACATTCTCCCCAAGGCTCAGGCGCAGGGAACTGGCCCTGCGGAACGAACTGCCAAGCATCCACACGGTCCGTAACCACTTGTTCAAAGAGAAGGGACAGGGAGAGGTTCCCACTATAGTCATCGGGGGGTTCGTTCCCGATGCCACCGAGGCGGTGGAGTTCCAGCGGGAGATCTTCCGGCGCCACGGTTCCGTCTACTATATTAATTTCTCCCGCTCCGGCTTTTCGGCTCCTTTCTTTTTCGCTCAACTGGCGGACCTGATTGAAGAGTTGAACCGCAAGGGGCAGAAGCCGATCATTTTTTCCGTCAGTTTCGGCTGTAGTCTGGTGTCCCGCTTTTTCCGGGACGGTCACGACACAGGCCTCTCCATCAGGGGGACAGTGTTGACGAGCCCGGTCCTTTGCATCGAGGATCTGGTCCGCCCCGAAGGGGAGCGGCGCGGAGGAGTCAGGATGCTGGAGAGCAACCTGAAGCGGATTCTGCGGGCTGAGACCACCAAGGGGGATGAGTTGAACCGCCAGATCGAGCGGGCTCGCCGCTGCTTCCAGGCCCTCTTTGAGGCAGGGGCCGAGAATCGGGTCCTGTCGAACCGACACCTGTCCATACGGAAAAGGATCATGGGGGTTCTGGAAAGCACTTCCTGTCTAGGCGGATACGAAAGGGTCATGGCCCTGCGGGATGCCCCGACGACAACGGACGGCACGGTTTTCGGGGGACCGGCCCTGGTGCTCCTGGCCGAGAAGGAAGACGAACTCCTGGTTAACACCTCCCCGACGCTTGCGGCCCTTCGGGACTCGGAAATCCGCGCGCGGCTCTTCCCCCGGGGCAAGGTGCGGACGGTCATGTCCCCCGCAAGCGGCGACGCCGTGGCCCATGCCTCCCTCATCTTCCACCAGCACTGCTATAATCCCCTCATCGAGGCGTGGTACGACAGACTCACAACGCCGCTGCGCCTGGCGGTGGTTTCGTGACGGCATCTTCCCCCTTCAGGGCACTGACGGCGCCGGCCCTGGATCTGATGCTGAAAAGCGGCGCCTCAGCCCTTGCCAGGAACTTCGAGTCCCGCGACTCCGTGGCCTGCCAGCGGGAGATGCTGCAGCGCCTGGTGGCGGTCGGAGGGGGCACCAGATTCGGCCGTGATCACGGACTGGCGGAATTGGCGGGAGAGCCCATCGACCGGCTTTACGCTCAATACCGCCGACGGGTCCCGATCCGTACCTACTCTGACTTCTGGAACGAGTACTTTCAGGAGGGGCTTCGGGAGGAGAATGGCAGGAAGCGGCTTCTTCTGGAAGATGCCACCTGGCCGGGCAAGATCCCCTTTTTCTGCGAAACCTCGGGCACCACTGCCCCCACCAAGTACATTCCATTCTCACGGGAGATGTTCGCCGCCAACAAGCGGGCCGCCCTGGACATGACCGCCTGCTACCTCCACCGCAACCCCAGGAGCCGTCTCTTCCAGGGAAAGCTCCTCTATATGTCCGGAAACACGAATCTCACGGATCTGGGGGATGGGGTCAAAAGCGGCGACATGAGCGCCATCACCCTGCGTCATCGCCCCTTCTTCCTTAAACCCTTCGTTGCGCCGGGAATACGGGTGGCAGCCCTGCCGTGGGAAGAAAAGGTGGTGGAGTTGGCGGGGATGCTCCTCTCGGACCGCTCCATCCGGGGGATCTCCGGCGTTCCCCCCTGGATCATCCTGCTGCTGCAGCGGGTGGAGGAGATGGGGCACCGCTCCCTCTCGGAGCTTCTGCCCAATCTCGAACTCATCATCCACGGCGGCACCAGCATGAAACCCTACCGCCGGGAATTCGACATTCTCTTCCGCAACCGACTTCCCAACTATCTGGAGGTACTCCCTTCATCGGAAGCGTTCATGGCCTTTCAGCTCCTGGGGGAGGAGCGGATGCGCCTTGCCCCCCACTACGGGGTATTCTTCGAGTTTGTCCCCTTCGAGGAACTTGACGAGCGGGGAGTGCCAGCCCCCGACGCCCCGGCGATTCCCCTGGAGGAGATCGAGACCGGGCGGCGCTACGCCGTCATCCTTACCACCTGCTCCGGGCTCTGGCGCTATCATATCGGCGACACCATCCGCTTCACCGACCGGGAGCCCCTCTTTATCGAATTCACGGGCAGGGACAAGTTTCTGGACCGCTTCGAGGAAAAGGTAACCCAAGGAGAAGTGGAGGAGGCGGTGGCCCGGCTTAACCAGACGGGTGGCATAGAGGTGCGGGAATTCATGGTGGGCCCTGACATCGCAAGCCGGCGACACGTGTGGGTGCTGGCGGTTGGAGAGATGAACGAGCGTGATAGCGGAACCCTGGAGCGTCTTCTGGACGCAACCCTTCGATCCCTGAACGCCGACTACGCCACGTTCCGGGAACAGGGACGAATTGCGCCACCGCGGGTTGTGACGGTGGAAGAGGAACTCATCTACCGCTGGTCACGGGAGGTGCGGGGAAAGCTCGGTGGCCAGAGTAAAATCCCCCACATCGATCCGACGGTTGACGGAGAGATGATTATGAGCCTGACGGAATTCGCCGGCCATTGACCAAGGCGATACCTTCCCGGCTTCCGCCTTCAGAAGAGCAAACTCTCCAACCCCAAGGTTCTCCTGAAATCCCACAGATTCATGAACAGGGCGTCGAAGCGCAGCCGGCGCGCCTGTTCCTCTTCCCGCTTCCAGAAATGAAGCTCGCTTACCGGATAGAGATAGCCGAATCCGTAGGCGGTCAGGTCCGTCCGCTTACGCGCCACAAGGCTCACCGGGTAACGATATCCCGCCTCCTGTTCCTTTACGAGAACCAGTGCCCGTTCACGAACCGCCGCCGCCCTGGCAAGAAGCCGGAGCGCCCCGGCTCCGGGCCGCTTCTCGCGCGGCAGCTGTCGTTGGGCCATGATTGCACGGATGGTGAGTGCCCGATGACCGGCCCGCAGGGCCGTGGCCGTGAGACTCCGCTCCAGTTCCCGCGAAATTCCCCGTAACCCTTCCTTACCATTCGGAACCGTTGTCACGAATCGTTTCGATTCCCTCCTGATTTCCAGAGCAAGCCGTTCCATCTGCCGGCTGAATTCCTCCAGATCGGCCACCGTTGCCGCAGGTAACGCTGTTGAGCGCTTTGATGCGATGAGTTCTCCGTACCGGAACGGCGGCTCCGGCTGGAACGGCTTGTTCAGGGGCCACGGCATCTCGGAAAAGGGGGCCAGGGCTGCGGTATAGCGGAGAAGCTCCCGCTCCTTCAGGTAGTGCTCCTGGAGGGTGAGGGCCTCTTGCCAGAGCTGCCGGAGACGGCGGTCGGGAAAGAGATCGCCGAGCACGGAGAGGGGGGACGTCGCCTCGTCGCGGCCGCTGGAAGCATGCCGCCACGACCAGCGGGCGATGCTCCAGTCGGTGAGCCAGTTGCCCCACTCCCAGCCCGAGGTGAAGGTAAGGTGTCCGGTCACGCCAAGGCGCTCCATGGTCATCATGTCGTGGTGACGGGCCGAGAGATAGGGGAGGAGCATCTGGGGGACGGAATTGTCGAAGGCGACCCAGTAGGACGATTCGGGCCAGTACCAGGTCTCCCGCCGCCGCGATTCCTGTTCGGCCAGCTTCAGCATGAAACGCTGATTAGTGTTGCCGTAGACCGGGGCTTTTTCCTCCGATGCGGAGTAGCACATGACCGTGTGCACGAGGATGCCGCAGTCTCGCGGCAGGTCGTCCACCGGCGGCGGGGTGCCGTTCGCCTCTTGGGCGCCGGGACGGATAACGTGGGTGGCGTGGAAGAAGCGGGCGCCATGGCGCTTGATCACCTGCTCCGCCGCATGGTTGCGCAGGGAGGGAGCGAGCCGGTCGATGCGGGGCAGATGCTCGCCCGTGGCGCTTTCGAGAGTGACGAAGTCCCAGGGGACCTGGAAGAGCCAGTCAAGGTTCCGGTCGATCTGGCGCCGGTAAAAAGGCCTCAGGAGCTTCACCGTCTGAAATGCCTGCTGCTGGAGCATGGAGAGGGATATCTCCACCCCCACGGCGATCCCCCGCTGGTGGGCATACTCCACGAAAGCCCGGGCGTGGGGAGGCCAGCGGTCGCGATCCACACCCCGCAGGAGGAAAAACTGCATCGTGTTCTGGCCGTTGCGCGCCAGCCAGTCGATATATTCCTTCACATCGGCGAGGGCGCCGGGATACGAGGGGTCGTGGAGTTGGGTCGCCAGTTCGGTGGGGTGAAGGGTATGGAGGTGGAACCCGCGGCTGGCGAAGCGGGGGGTGGCGCTCCAGCGAAAGCGGCTGGTGAGTGGCCACGTGGCGTGGCGGGGAACGATGGTCTGCCGGGGGTGGATGAAGCGGTAGCCGAGCCGCTCCTGGAGGAGACCGTAGAGGCCGTTGCTGATCCCCGCTGCCGTGGTGGCCGAGAGAGTCAGTACCGTGGCGTCTCTGACGTGGCGGGAGTTCCAGGTGTATGATTGGGCTGTGCTGTCTCGAAGGGATTCCGTGGTGCTTTGGGGAAGGGTAGGGAGAACCAGGCGGATGGAGGCCTTGGAATCGTTCAGGGTGATCCGGGCGTCGGGGAACCCTTTTTTCATGAGACGAAGCGTGTCATCGACGGTATTTCTGGCCACCGGGGCGGCAAGAAGCGACGGTGGGGCGATAATGCCGACGGAAAGGGGGCGGGCGTCGGCGGCTGAGCAGAAAACCAACCAGCCGGCCATGATGAAGAGAACGGGTGACAGGAGCACTGCCACCCGTTCGATGCGAGGAAACGGGGAAACTGTCAATGAAGGAGACCGGTTGACTAGAAGTTGGCAGCCTTGCCCGGCTGCCGCAGAATGGTGCTGTAGGCATCTCCGGTGAGGGACGCCCCCTGCTCGGCAAAGGCCCGGGCATTGCGGCCCATGGTGTGCATCAGGTCCGGATCGCGCACGAGGGTGAGGAGGGAGGCGGCAAGGCCGTCCTCGTCCATGTGCCGCAGAATGAGGCCTGTTTCTCCCTCGACCATGAGCTCATGGGGCCCCCCTTCGTCCGAGACGATTACCGGGAGTCCCGAGGCCTGGGCCTCAAGGACCACGTTACCGAAGGTGTCGGTGGTGCTCGGGAAGACGAAGGCGTCGGCTGAGGCATAGCAGCGCTGCAGTTCCTCTCCCTCCCGATAGCCGGTGAAGTGGACCGGGTATCCGGCCAGCCGCGCCTCCATTTCGGCCCGGTAGGGGCCATCCCCCACGACAATCAGCCAGGCCGGTGCGCCGTAGTCCACGATGCGGATAAAGGCGTCAGCCAGAAGCTCCAGGTTCTTTTCCCGGGAGACCCGCCCCACGTAGAGAAATTTCACCCCTTCGCCGATCCCGTGGCGTTTCCAGTAGTGGGGATCCCGCCGCTCGGGAGTGTAGGCGTCGATATCGACCCAGCGGGGGAGGGGACGGGTCTTTTCTTCCGGCAATCCCTGTTCCACCAGCTGCCGCCGGGTGCTGGCGGATGGGACCATCACCTCGGACAGCTGGCCGTAGAACCAGATCATGTAGTTCCAGGCGGCTTTTTCCAGCATCTCGTCGTTGGTCAGGTCGCGAACGTACTGGGGAATATCGGTGTGGTAGGTGCCGGCGGCGGGGATGTCCATGAGCCGTGCCGCCATGAGGCCCAAGAGCCCGATGGTCCCGGGAGTGCTCACGTGGATGGAGGTGAAGCCTTCCCGCTCAACGAAGTCGATCACATCGAGAATGGGAGGGAAGTGGAGGCGGATCTCCGGGTACTCGGGGAGGACGAAGTCGCCGATGGACGTGAAGTTCATGACGCCGTCGGCGTGGCCGGTCGCCCGGGGGGACGAGGTGATGACCGTGAGTTCTATTCCCCGGCTGCGGGCCGTGGCAATAAGCCGGCGGATGGTGATGGCCACGCCGTTGATCTCGTCCAGGGTGTCGGTGAAGAGGGCGATCTTTTCGCGCTGATTCCCCTGGTTGGCGAGGGGGAAGCGGTCGGCCAGCTCCCGCATCAGCTCCTTGCCCCGGTGCTGATGGTGGAACGCCAGGTAGTAGGGGGAGATGAGGAGATGGACAAGCCCGACGGTGCTCAGGGACTGGATTATGGAGAAGATGCCCGAGGAGAATGAGAGCTTGGTCAGCTTTTCCGAATAGAGGTAGAGCATCCGGTTGGCCAGGTAGCTGGTGATGGCGAAGATCTTCCGGTTGCGGGTCTCGGGGCTGATCCGGGCCATGAATCCCGTGTCGTTCAGCACCCGTCTGGCCTCCCGGTCCAGAACCTCCTCGAAGCTGGCTCCGCCGCGCTGCTCGTAAATCTCCGGGAGGTTCCTGCGCACCAGGAGCCGCAGCCGCTCCCGCAGGGTCATCTTCCTGCTGGTCTCGAACATGCGATTGAGGAGGGCATTCACGAAGGGGGTGGAGCGGTTTGTCCCCCCGTCGAGCCGTTCACGGTAGAAGTTGTAGGCAATCCCGTAGAGGCTGTGGGCCAGGGTCAGGGCGTCGCCGTCCTCGCCGTCGGCCCAGGTTTCGCGGTTGAAGACGGCGTCCAGAAACCCCGCCGGCGTCTCGCCGCGCTGGGCGGAGGTCCAGGCCCGGCCGATGAAGAGCCCGCCGTGGTCGTCGGAACCGCCGACACGTCCCTTGATCCAGGGCTCAGGCCCGGTGGGGACAATGCCGTGCTTCTCGGCAAGTCGTTGGATACGCTCGGGGGTCAGGGTGTTCAGAAGCTCGTCGGTGAAGCCGTTGAAACGCTTGGCCCTGGCACCGTTACGCACTTCGATGGTGTTGAAGAGGAGGAGCAGCTTTTCGATGTGGTCGGCAGAGAGCTTGTCGTTCTGGGCATAGAGGGGATGGGCGAGAAAATGGGCAATGCGTTTCTCGTGCAGATAAGAGGCCAGCTCGAAAACGTTTCGCCGAAGCTGCATGAGATCCTGGAAGACGCTTTCCCTGAGTCCCAGGGCCACCACGTGGACCTTGCAGCCGTCTTCGGGAAAGTAGGAAGTGAGCTCGGCACCGATGATGACGCCGGGAAGATGGGCAATCTCCAGGGCGCCGGTGATGGTGTTGTGGTCGGTGATGGCCACGTAGTCCATGCCGGCCGCTTTGGCCGTGTCATAGATGTGCCGGGGTGAGGTGAAGCTCTCAGGGCACTTGAACTTGCGCAGCGCCCAGTAGGTAGGCTTGTTGGAGTGGCTCGAATGAACGTGAAGGTCGCATCGGTACTCTGTTTTCATGTTTGCCAGTATGCACTGCCGAATTTACAGCCTTATGACCGTTCCGTGAATTGTCGGTTACAGCGTCATTCAGAAGGAACCAACTGTACGCACTCAACTTCCTCCCTGGCCACGTAATTGAGCCATCTCAGCCGAAACGGCCCGAATCTCCCGGAGCTTTTCTTCTGCTTCGCGGCGTTTCCTGTCCCGGTCCGCACGTTCTTCTCCCGGGGCAGTTTTGAGACATTCCTGCCGCTCCCGCTGCAGGATACGGATCCGTTCAGAGAGTTCCCGGTAATAGGGAGACTGGACAGGCATCGCCGGCGTGTCGCCGCCATAACTTGGAGAAGAATAGGTCTGTTCGGTCGCGGTCTGAGTGATTACAGCTTGGGGATACGTTGAAGCGGAAGCCGTGTAGTCGACCGGTTTGTCCTTGTCGTGTTCGGGTTTGCCGACCAACTCGACTTCGTAGTGGTCAGGATGATTTTCAAATCGCTCGACCAGATACGGTTCTTTGGCCTTAGGGGGAGGGGTGGGCAATTCGGGAGTACCGGGGGTGCCGTACAGTTCGACGATTATCCGGTCGGGAAGCTCGATAATTCTCGGCGTGGCCTCGGCAATGGTGGTGAAGAGCAGCAATGAAACAAGAACCAGACCGGTGCGGGTGGTCATGGCAAACCTCCGTCACAAAAGATTAATCCCGGAAAGGCCATGGGCCTTTTCCGGGATATCCTGTTTCCCAGACGGCTGGTCAGCTGAACCCGCAGGGTGGTCAGTTAGGGAAAGGCTGTATTGGGCTGTGACCCCACCAGGAAGAGGATGCGGTGCGTATTCTGTCGCTCGGAACGACTGATGCGCTTTATCCTGTTCGGGCTTCCTGGTGCCGTAGGCAAGGTCAGCAAAGGTCCCGTTGTCTAATTTCTCCTATTCATACACGGTCGATATGACGATTCTATTAAGAAAGAATAAAAAGTCGGTTACGGCCGCTCAAACACGCTCCCGGTGCACATGGAAGAAGATGCGCGAGCCGGTGACGGTGCTTCGGCCGGTATAGAACAGGATCGCAAGCCAGATGCATTGCAGGGGGAGGATGGCGGCCGGGGTCCAGAGGGCAGCGGCGATCCTGCCGGGATCGGGAATGATTGGCGTCTCTCCCCGGAAGTAGAAGGCGGTGGCGGCTCCATAGGCAACCGCCAGAATCCCCATGATCTGGTAGGCGGAGATGCGGTTGTCGCCCCGGTAGTCGTCCCGCAGGAATTCGGACACCGTGCGCCAGAGCTGGGTGATTCCCATGGCGATGAGGAAGGCGAGGGCGAACTGTCCCGAAAGGAAAAGTGCTGCGCTGGCCAGGGCCGTGGCGGTGTAGAGGACGGCGGTGATCCCCTGGATCGGCACCAGGGGGATTCCGGCCAGGTTTCCGGCGTAGCTTGCCTTTTTCGTTTCGCTCCGGAAGATGAAGGCCCTCCGCGTCAGAAGGCGGCCGATGAGCGGGTGTGCAGCCGACAGGGGCTTGCCGTAGCAGCAGCCGAAGCTGATGCAGGCGAGTCGGCCGAATCCTTCCCCCAGGGCATAGGCGCTTGCCACGGCCGCCAGGAGCGCCATGACCGGCAGCCGTCCATCGGCTGGGGCCAGGAGCCGGTTCATGAGGCTCACCACGAAGGGGGCGGTGATGGTGCCCACAAAGACCGCCCCACCCACGGTGAAGGTGTGGCGCTTCCCCTCGACGATCCGCGCCACCAGCCGCGATGCCGGGACACAGAGCGCAAGGGTCACGCCAAGGGTGGAGAGGGTGAGGACGAGCGGCGCACCGAGGCTTGCAGCCAGGGCCAGAAAGAGGAGGGCCGCGGCTCCGTAGGCGTTGGCCGACAGGATGCCGTACCATGTGATGTTCACGCCCTGCCAGCTGCCGTCGGCCTCGCGGGATACCGGCACGGCCGCCGCCATCTGCCAGCGCTCCGCCGGCAGAAATCTGATTCCCCACCAGAGGTAGATGGCTGACAAAACGGCAGTGACTACTATGAATAGGGTCATGGACGGCTCCTGATGGTTCAGTTCGTTACCGCAACGGCGATGAGCGAACGGACCTTGACGTCGGTTTCGACCAGGGGGCGCCCGAAACCGTGGGAGAAGCGGCTCGCGGCCCGGGTGTCGTGCATGTTGCGCACGATGTCGTCGGCAAAGTGCATCCGGTCCCGCTGGAAGATGAGGACATCGGTGCTGCTGCCGGGGCGGTAGAGGCTCTTGGGCACCCCTCGGCGAAGGAACATGCCGGGCTCGACGGGGCGCGGGGCCGTGTACCCCTCATAGCTGTAGCACTGCACGATCTGGCCGATCATGAGGGCCACCACCTCGATCATCGCCACGAGCCCCACGCCGGTTCCCCCCGGCACGTCGGTATCGATGACCGTCACCACCCGTCGGTTTTTGGAGAAAGGGGTCGCTTCGATGACGACGGCTCCCGGGTTGCATGAGTGGTAACCGCCGTCGATTTCATAGATGTCGCGCACCGTTCCCGCCACCGGGGTATGGTTGTAGTGGTATTTGTCCGGCGTCAGGCGGAACACGGCGAATTCCCCGCCGGTGAACGCCCGGAGCCATTCCTCCTTGTGGCGGCCCAGCAGCTCCTCGAAGTCGAAGAACTTTTCCTTGAGGAAGAGGGCCGAGGTGTCACGAAACGATCCGACCAGCACCCGGGCGTCAGCCGGCGAGACCACGGCCCACTGCACCTCGGGCATGGGACGGCACTGCTCGTAGCGGATCCTCCGTTCAAAGACCTTGCGGGGCGTGTCGAGGGACTCGGGCGGATCGAGGCACTCGTCCAAGTCCACTCCGCATTCTTCCAGAAAACGGCGGTTGCTGCCGAAGGGGAGGTCGAAGTTGATGAAGCCGAGCAGACCCGACGACCAGCTACTGGTGGCCATTTTAAAGAGAAACGGCGCGTTTTCCCGCGCCCCGTGGTAGAGGAGCCGGATCAGCCGGTCGCCGAAGAGTCGTTCGTTGCAGACAGATCCGCTTTCACGTTCGATGTATTGATGCTGGTCAATCATTGCAAGTGCCTCACCTTGTGGGCGTTGATACGTGCTGCGGCATGCTCTGTATCGTTCGCAATACTGGCAATAACCAGCGCGATGACCGTCCGCAGCGACTCGGCCGGCAGGTTTTCGTCGAGTAGGTCGCGCCTGACTCGCCGAAGGTAGGAGGCGCCGCCGCCTCCGCCGGTCAGATCAGCCAGGAGTGTGGCGGTCGAAGAATCACCTTCCGTCGCCTGCCGGTCGAGGGCAGTGAGCCGTTCTTCGAGCATGTCGAGGGCCTCGCTCAGGTGTCTGAAGCGAAGCCCTTGCCGATAAAACGATTCCGCCCCCCGGTTGAAATCCGCGGCAGGGGTTGCCATAGCCGAGCGAGTGCCGGTTCCGGCCAGGATTCCCCGCGTGAGCCGTCCCGCCGCGGTAAGGCGGTCAGGGAGCTCCAGCCGCGCGGTCAGTTCCTCCATCCTCTCTTTCATCCCCAGCATCTCGATCAGGTCTGCGCCATCGGTCATGAGGGTGCGCACCAGGGCACGGCGGTATTCCTCCACCCGGACCCGAAGGTAGCCCGGGTAGCGCCGGCTCTGCCTGCTGCCGTCCGTCCGTTCGAGAATCGACCTGAGGAGCCGGTTGCGGGTGGCCCGGCGGATGTAGATGGTGGGGACTCCCATGGCCGCGGCGAAGAAGATCTGGCGACGCTCGCTCTCGATGACCGGATTGTCGGGGATGTCCCGGTGGCTCAGTTTCCCTTCCGCCATGAGCTTGTAGGCAAAGAGGATGACCAGATTCTGGAGGTCGGCGGCGCCCCCCAGGTCGTCTTCAAAGGACTCGAAGAGGCTGTAGTGGCGCCCCTCGAAGCCGGAGAAGCCCACCACATGCTTCTCGCGGAGCTTGCAGAGGAGATAGACCGACATCTGAGCGTCGAATATCCCCAGCTCGGCCAGATCGCGCCGCAACCGGTCGCCGTTGCCGACCCTGCCGTCCAGGGCCGGGCTGCGAGTGGTGGAGAGGAGGCTTACCAGGTAGTCGATGAGGCGGAAGTCCGGCACGACGTCGCCGGTGAGGCCGAAGAGCCTGCTGATGGAACGGTCGAGCCATTCGGGGCCGAAGGGGGTGATGACGTTGCCGAAAAAGGAGAGCCGCGCCTTTTTTCGCCACCGCCGCCAGAGCATCCGCAGGTGGGTGTAGTCCAGTTCGTGGGGGAGGAATCCCAGGGCCCGCTCCGGGTGAAAGTCGGTGAATCCGAGCCGGTAGGGGGCTGCCGTATAGGTACCGACGAAGAGGGGGAGAAAGTGTTCCGTCGCCTTGATGACCAGATCCCCCAGGTGTTTCTCGTGATGGGGCGTGAACCCGGAGGAGGGATCATCGAGGGCGGCGCCCAGCCGCAGGCTTCCCAGGGAGAGGTGGGTGCCGTTGTTGGCGAGGCTTACGTCAGAGACGCTCGGCAGCACCACCAGGTTGTTCTGGATGATCCCCGCGTCGCGCAGCTTGGCCACGGTGTTGAGGCGGCTGCGGGAGAGGACCTGGTGGCAGAGGTGCATGTAGCGGTGTTTCTCTTCCCCCCGGTCCCATCCGGAAAGGCAGGGGCTCATGAAGAGATCCCGGTAGAAGGAGTCGGCGATGAGGCCGTTCAGCTCCTTCTGGCGGACCGGCGGATGGGGTGCCAGATAAACCATGGCCCGTTGTCCGTTGGCGGAGAGGCCGAAGGCGGTATTGGCGTACATGATCAGGAGTTGCGTCAGAAGATAGCGGATGGCCTTCTCCCGGGCCACCCCCTTGCCCGGACCGCTGCCGGAAGCAGTGGTGACCACGTGGAACGAGAAGGTCTCCGGGGAGGTGTTGTCGTTGAGGAAGTGCCCCATGAGGCGCTCCCCCGTGGCACGGATGGCGGGATGGGCGCTGGTGCCGGCGGCATCGGCCAGGGCCAGCTTGATGAGGTAGCTTACGGGGAGGCGAAGCCACTGTTCGCCGTCTTTCAGGGCGATGAAGCGTCCCGCGTCGCTCCGCTCCCCCGAGGCAAGATCGGACTTGTTCGCCCTGAGATCGGCGGTGAAGACCCGATCGGCAAAGGGTGAGAGCATCCGGCGGGGAAACCGCACCCAGCTGTTCTCCCAGACCTGTTCGCGGTTGCGGGAGAGAAAGCGCTCCAGACCGGACACGGCGCTCCGAGGCGCTTCTCCGGCAGCGGCGCGCCGGGCGATGGCGGCAAAATAGACCGATTCCTCGATGGCAAGGGGAAGGTCGACGTCTCCCCGTTGTCCGGCGACTGCCGCCTGAAGTTCGGTTTCAGTGCCGGCGGTGGTGTCGCCGGCGGCAAAGGGGAGCGACGGGGCTCGAACCCCTCCATTCTGCAACTCGGTACCTATTCGGGCCAGGATGTCCGGTATGGGCTCCGACTGTACGGACTCGGTCCTGATGTTATTCAACAAGTGCAAGGCATTGTTGTTCGATTGCGACAAGAGGCCCTCTCGTTCGGTATGTAGCGAGACATAAATTGCTGCAAGATACTATTTACCGGCTCCTGATGCCTGCTGTTAACGCCAGGTGAATGTTCTATGCAGCAGGCCGGTAGCAGGTGCATACGCCGCACTCGCATTCGTGCAGTTCAGCGACCCCATGCACCAGTTCCAGCTCGCTCTCCGCAAAGGAGGAGCAGTACCCTTCCAGATTGAACCGGTACACCACCCCTTCGCCCTGGTCATTGGATATTCTGGCCGTGGTCCCCGGTTCCAGTTCTTCCCTTTCATCCTTCCTTCCGATGAATCGTACGAGATCGCCTTTGACTAACATGCGCATTTCCTCCTCACTCGTTTTACGTGGCTGACAAATAGAGAGTACCGGGCCGGTGTTGCCGTGAGGTGACGGTCAGGAAAAAACCGTGAAAAATTGAGATGTGGACCCACCACCGCCCCCGAGAATGGCTGATGTGCCGTGGTGATGAATTTGGCAAAAATTAATAATCCTGTCGTTCCAATGTAACAGTCCGGGCGTAGGCTTGCCTGCATCGGAACCATCGGTACCCACTCTACTGACGAGGTGAACCATGCACGCGAGAACCGAACGGATACTCTGGATGCTTATTGCCTCGGTGGCGCTTTTGATGTTTGTGGCCACCCTCCGTACGACGGGGAATCACCTTTCGCTGGAGAGGGAACGTTCCGCGGTAATCGGGCTCGTCTCCACCCAACAGCAGGGCGAGGGAACTTTGACGGAGGTGGCTGCCAGATGACGGCGCGCCACGACACAAGGCCGGAACAGGGAGGGTCACGATGAAGATATTGGTCACCGGCGGTGCCGGCTACATAGGAAGTCACGTGGTGAAGGCCCTTGGCCTGGAGGGGCATGAGCTGCTCGTGTACGACAACCTCTCCACGGGGCACGAGTGGGCGGTCATGTACGGCACTCTCGTCAAGGGAGATCTGGAGGACCGGGCTCTGCTGGAAAAGGTCTTCCGCGAGTTCCGTCCCGACGCGGTGATGCACTTTGCCGCATCCATCCAGGTGGAGGAATCGGTTCGCCGGCCGCTTCTCTACTACGGCAACAACACGGCCGGCACCCTGAATCTCCTCGATGTAATGGTCAGGACGGGGGTGCGATGCCTGGTGCATTCCTCCACTGCGGCGGTCTACGGGATTCCGGATGTGGTGCCGGTCGCCGAAACCGCTCCCCTTGCTCCCATCAACCCCTACGGCTCATCAAAGGCCATGGTGGAAAAAATTCTTGCCGACCTTGCACTGGCCGAGGATTTCCGCTACGTGGCCATCCGCTACTTCAATGTGGCCGGCGCCGATGTGGCGTGCCGCCTGGGCCAGGCCTACCGTGAGGCGACTCACCTCATCACCCGGGCGCTCAAGACCGCCCACGGCCAGTACGAACGGCTCCAGATCTTCGGGACCGACTACCAGACTCCCGACGGCACCTGTATCCGTGATTACATCCACGTGGACGACCTTGCCGCCGCCCATGTTCTGGCCCTGGATTACCTGACTGAGGGAGGCGCGAGCGAGATCGTCAACTGCGGCTACGGGCACGGATTTTCGGTGCGTGAGGTGATCGAGGCCGTGGCGCATGTTACCGGCACCCCTTTTCCGGTAGAGGAAACGGGGCGGCGGCCGGGTGACCCGCCGGCCCTGGTCGCGGACAGCTCCAAACTCCGATCCCTCATGAAGTGGGAGCCCCAATACGACAATCTCGACTTCATCATCAGGACTGCCTGGGAATGGGAGCTGGCTCTCAAGCGGAGGGAGTCATGTGCGGCATAGTTGGCTACACGGGGCGTCAGCCGGCGGTCCCCGTCATCCTCGAAGGTCTGCGGCGCCTGGAGTACCGGGGGTATGACTCGGCAGGCATCTGCACCATGAATGGCCACGGCGCCGAAATGCTTCGCTGCGAAGGGAAGCTGGCGAACTTGGAACGGCTTCTGACGGAAACGCCCCTGGGGGGAACCATCGGCATCGGCCACACCCGCTGGGCCACCCACGGCCGGCCGTCGGAGAAGAACGCCCACCCCCACCGGGCAGGCGAGGTCTTCGTGGTCCACAACGGGATCATCGAGAACCACCGGGAGTTGAAGGAGAAACTGGAACGGCTGGGGCACTCGTTCCGCAGCGACACCGATACCGAGGTCATCTCCCACCTCATCGAGCACAACATGAAGCTCGGGTCCGATTTCGAAACCGCTGTCCGCGAGAGCCTGCGGGAACTCCGGGGAGCCTACGCCCTCTGCATCCTCTGCGAGGGGATGCCCGGCACCCTGATCGCCGCCCGTAATGGCTCCCCACTGGTGGTGGGGCTCGGCGAACGGGAGTTTCTGGTCGCCTCCGACATCCCGGCGCTCCTCTCCCACACCCGCCGGGTAGTCTTCCTGGATGACGGTGAGGTGGCCCTCTTCTGCGACGGCGAGGCATCGTTGACCCGCATCGACGGCCGTCCCGTGGCCAAGGAGCCCACCACCATCGACTGGACCCCGGTCATGGCCGAGAAGGGGGGCTTTCGCCATTTCATGCTCAAGGAGATCTTCGAGCAGCCCCGGGCCATTGCCGACACCATCGCCGGTCAGGTCTTCGAGGAAGAGGGGGCCGTATTCCTGGATGAACTGAAGATGACCGACGACGAACTGGCGCAGGTTTCCCGGGTGGTCATCGTTGCCTGCGGCACCTCGTGGCACGCGGGTCTCGTGGGAAAGTTTCTCCTTGAAGACCTCTGCCGGCTGCCGGTGGAGGTGGAGATCGCCTCCGAGTACCGCTACCGCAATCCGGTGGTGGGGGAGGAGAGTCTGGTGCTGGCCATCTCCCAGTCGGGAGAAACCGCCGACACCCTGGCAGCCCTCAGGGAAGCGAAGCTGCGGGGCGCCCGCACCGCCACCATCTGCAACGTGGTCGGCTCATCCATCGCCCGTGAGGCCCATGGCGTCATTTACACCCACGCCGGCCCCGAGATTGGCGTCGCCTCCACCAAGGCCTTCGTTACCCAACTGGCGGCGCTCCATCTTCTGGCCATCCGGCTCGGCCGGACCGTGGGGACCATCTCCCGGGAGAAGGGGAGGGAGCTGATCGGTTCCCTGGTGAAGCTTCCCGGCCTCGTGGAAGAAACCCTCCGGATAGCGCCCGTTGTGGAGGCGGTCGCCCGCGGATGCCATCATGCCCGCGATTTCCTCTACCTGGGGCGTGGCTCCTGCTACCCCGTGGCCCTGGAAGGTGCCCTCAAGCTCAAGGAGATCTCCTACATCCACGCCGAGGGGTACCCGGCGGGCGAGATGAAGCACGGCCCCATCGCCCTCATCGACGAGCAGATGCCGGTAGTGGTCCTGGCGCCGCGAAACGCCCACTACGAAAAGACCATCTCCAACATGGAGGAAGTCATCGCCCGGGGGGGCCGGGTCATCGCCGTCGCCACCGAGGGGGACGACACCCTGGTCGCCAAGGCGGAAATCATGCTGGAGATTCCCGAGGCGCCTCCGGAACTTCTTCCCATCCTCGCCACCGTGCCGTTGCAGCTTCTGGCCTACCACGTGGCGGTGCTGCGGGGGAACGACGTTGATCAGCCGCGGAACCTGGCAAAGAGTGTGACGGTTGAATGAAGGGCATGAATTTGTCAGGTGGCTCTGCTTCAGAACCAGCAATGTATTGAAAAGAGGTAGGAACGTGAAAAAAGCACTGATTACCGGCATCACCGGTCAGGATGGCTCCTACCTGGCGGAGTTGCTGCTGCAAAAGGGTTACGAAGTCCACGGCATGATCCGCCGTTCGTCATCCTTTAACACAGGTCGGATTAACCACATCTACCGCGATCCACACGAAAAGGACGTCCGGTTGTTTTTGCACTATGGTGATCTCAACGACGCCAGTTCCATCAACACCCTGCTGCGCATCGTCCAACCGGACGAGATCTACAATCTTGGTGCCCAGAGCCATGTCCGGGTCTCATTCGATGTGCCGGAATACACCGGAGAGGTGGATGCCCTGGGAGCGGTACGGATACTCGAGGGAATCCGGGAAACCGGACTTAATACCAGATTTTATCAGGCGTCATCTTCTGAACTCTATGGAAAGGTCGTTGAGACACCACAGCGTGAATCGACTCCATTTTACCCCCGGTCCCCCTACGGTTGTGCCAAGGCTTATGCCTACTACATCACCCAGAACTATCGCGAAAGCTACGACATTTACGCCTGCAACGGCATTCTCTTCAATCATGAGTCACCTCGGCGTGGCGAAACCTTTGTTACCCGAAAGATCACCCGGGCGGCGGCCCGGATCAAGTTGGGGCTCCAGAACTGTCTCTATCTGGGGAACCTGGATGCAAAACGGGACTGGGGATTTGCCGGAGATTACGTTGAAGCGATGTGGCTGATGCTGCAACAGGAGCAGGCGGACGACTATGTTATCGCCACCGGCGAGACCTATATGGTCCGAACCTTCGCCGAAAAGGTTTTCGCCCGCCTTGGGATGCCGCTTGAATGGGGGGGGAGCGGCGATCGGGAAGAAGGGGTTGACACCGCTACCGGCAAGCCTCTGATTCGCGTTGACTCCAAATATTTCCGTCCCGCAGAGGTTGACTTGCTACTGGGAGACCCATCAAAGGCAAAGCGGGTGCTCGGCTGGCAACAGCAGACCAGCTTTGACCAGTTGGTCGCCATGATGACCGATGCCGATCTGGCGCTGGCAGAGCGGGAAATGCGCGCCAATGGATAAATTGAATGTAATGTTTGTGTTCGGAACTCGCCCCGAGGCCATAAAAATGGCGCCGTTGGTGAAGGAACTGCAGAAGCAAGCCGGACAGTTCAAGACCATAGTCTGTGTATCCGCGCAACATCGGCAGATGCTCGATCAGGTGCTCCAACTCTTTGACATCAGGCCCGAGTATGATCTCGACATCATGAAGCCGGGGCAGGACCTCTTCGATATCACCAGCAACGTGCTCCTGGGACTGAAGCCTGTCTTGACGAAAGAACAGCCCGATATCCTGCTTGTCCACGGTGACACCACTACGACAATGTCGGCGGCCCTTGCCGCCTACTATTGCCGGATTCCTGTCGGTCATGTTGAAGCAGGGCTGCGAACCTATAATAAATTTTCGCCTTTTCCCGAGGAAATGAATCGCAGAACGGCCGGAGCATTGACGGATCTTCACTTCGCACCCACCGAAACTGCCCGTCGAAACCTTCTGAGCGAAGGGGTGGCGGACACTTCTATCTTCGTGACAGGCAATACCGTAATTGATGCGCTTTTTTCGGTCATTGGCGAAATCAACGCCAATAGGGAGCTTAAAGAAAGCCTGTCCACCCAATTCCAGTTTCTCGATCCCCATAAGAGGCTGATACTGGTAACCGGCCATAGAAGAGAAAATTTCGGTGCTGGTTTTGAAAGTATATGCAGGGCTATTGCGCGAATAGCCGAGAGATATCCGGACGTGGAGATTCTCTATCCAGTGCATCTGAATCCGAATGTACGTGAACCGGTCAGGCGTCTCCTGGGTAATGGAAAGCTATCCAACGTCCATCTTATCGAACCTGTTGATTATCTGCCCTTTGTTTACCTGATGGCTCAATCGTATCTCATCATTACCGATTCCGGTGGCGTGCAGGAAGAGGCCCCATCCCTGGGAAAGCCGGTGCTCGTGATGCGCGATACCACCGAACGCCCGGAGGCAATTGGTGCCGGAACGGTCAAGCTGGTTGGAACCCGTGAGGAGTCCATTTACCGCGAGGCAGCCCGCCTACTTGATGCCGCGGACGCGTATCAAGTCATGTCGCAGGCTCTCAATCCGTATGGTGACGGCCGGGCGGCAGAACGAATCGCGAAATGTCTTGCTGATTTCCCCAACACCTGCATGGGCGGACAGCTGGCATGAACATGAATGCGATTATCCTCTCCTGGTGCCCGAATATACTTTCGTCAACCCTGGAGCGTATCAGAAGCTCCAAGGTTGGCTACCGATTTGCGAAGGGAATGTTCTGGTCTTTGACCGGGTCCTTGATTTCAAAGGGAATGGGGCTTTTATCCTCCATTCTGGTCGCCAGAATGATAGGAAAATCAGTTTTTGGTGAATTGGGTGTCATTCAGAATACCATCGGGATGCTTGGTACATTTGCGGGGTTTGGTCTGGGATTGACCGCCACAAAATTTATCGCCGAATATCGGTCTGCGGATCCGGAGAGAGCCGGACGAATCAGGGGGCTTTCAAGCGCATTTGCCTGGGTCACCGGCACACTTGCATCATCGGTGCTGTTTATGTTCGCTCCCTGGCTTGCGAAACATACCCTTGCCGCGCCCCACCTTGCAGACCTCCTGCGGATTTGCTCATTGCTTCTGTTTCTTACTTCGATCAATGGCGCTCAGACCGGCGCGCTTTCCGGTTTCGAGGCATTCAAGACGGTAGCAAGAATCAACCTTTGGTCCGGGTTCGCCAACTTTCCCTTGATGGTTGGTGGTGTTTATGTCGCAGGGCTCAGGGGCGCGGTGTGGGGGATGATTGCCGCGGCTGGAGTGAACTGGCTGCTCAATCATCTTGCCATCCGGCGGGAATGCAGAATTGCAGGAGTACCATACACATACAAATCCTGCTGGGAAGAACGGGGAGTACTCTGGCGGTTCAGCCTGCCTTCGGTTATGGGTGGGGTGCTTATCGGTCCGGTGATGTGGGGTGCAAGCGCATTGCTGGTCAACCAGCCTAACGGCTATGCGGAGATGGGAGTCTACAATGCAGTCATGCGCATCAAGCAGGTGCCCGAACTGGTTCTCGGTATGGTCATGGTCCCACTTCTTCCGATTCTGAGCGAACAGTTCGGCAACCGGTCTTTCGGGCAGTACAACAAAACCCTGAGATATGCATTCACGTTGTCTCTTCTGGTGCTCGTTCCGGTCTCTCTCGTTCAGATAGCGGTACCTGACGTAACCCTTATGCCCTATGGGAAGGAATTCAATGGAAACCGTCAGGTAGTGCAGTGGCTGATGATTCATTCCATACTCGTCGGATTGTTCTATCCTTTTGGGACTATTGTGGCGAGTATGAACAGGATGTGGTTCGGATGGGCTTACAACATGATGTGGAGCGTCTTGTATTTCAGCTGCTCCTATCTGCTGATTCCTGAAAGCGGCGCCAAAGGGCTTTGTATTGCGTTCTCAATTGCACACCTTGTGTCCTGCATATTCATGACTGTCTATGTCTACTGCAAGGAGCCAGACTATTTTCAGGAATTACCATTCCTTCGATTCGTATTCATTACTGTTATGGCAGTAGGTATCTGCTTCATAGCTGAAAAAACCATGACTCCCATTCTGTCAGGTTCGATAAGTGCCATTATAATTGTTGTATATATAATGTTATTGAAAAATAGTTTAACAAATCCAAGTACAATAAGGACTACTGTCGATGCTGAGACTACCGTTTCCAGTTCGTAATCCAGTTAAATACATACATTGGTCACTTCATTATGATTATTCCCCGACGGGATGTGAGGTGTTGCCGCGTGAAATAGAGCAGTATTTCCCGCTCATGAGAAAGCTGAGGTCGTTCAACAGGAATGTGCCGCACTCGGCAAGAATCGATGAGCGTTTCCCCACGGTAGGGTGGGTTAGTTGGGATGAGGCGACCCTTCTCTACAACTACGGAAAAATGTTTAACGGCAAGAAGATGCTCGAAATCGGCTGCTGGGTTGGGTGGTCAACCGTCGCTCTGGCGCTGTCCGGACTCAAGTTGACCGTTGTTGACCCTGTTTTGGAAAACATGCCTCAAGGCGATGCCTGCCGGGATTCTCTTGCTCGCGCCAGGCTCATGAATTCGGTAGATCTGGTGCCCGGGTTTTCCCCTGCAAAGGTGGAGCAGCTTTCCCGGCAGGGAGAATCGTGGGATATCTTTTTTATTGACGGCAATCATGATGGCGATGCGCCGTTGCAGGACGCCAGGATGTGCGCGGAGTTAGCACCGGAAGACAGCATTATCCTTCTTCATGATCTGATTCAGCCAAACATCGCCGAAGCTCTGCTCTGGCTCCAGAATAATGGCTGGCAATGCGGCGTCCATTACACATCGATGTTCATGGGAGTTGCCTGGCGCGGGAATCGAAAGCCGATACAGCATACTGCGGATCCCAGGATAAACTGGCAGAAATTGATCGATGGATCCTATCCCCATCTTCGCTCCTTTCAACGGATATAGCTGGGTCCTCAATGAGAATTGCTTACATAGTCACAGATCTTGGACGTGGAGGGACGCAAGGCTGGGTGGAGTATTCCGCCTTGGAACTGGTGAAATATGGCCATTCCATTACCATAATAGCCGAAAACACGCCGCACGACAGGAAAGCAAAATTTGAAGAACATGGAATAGTAGTGCGCGCCTTTGAGAGACCTGCAAGCCGCTCAGATTATTGCCGGATAATTCAGGAAGCTCGCGCCGACGTAATCCATTTGCATGTTTGGGAACGGTTTTCCGAACTGATTCAGTTGCGCGAACTATGCAATGTCCCTGTTTTGCTCTCGTACCACAGTGTTCCTAAAATCGGTTGGAAACAGTGGGTTGCAAGGATAATCAAGCCATCTGTCAACCACTGGGATATGTACGACTGGTTCACTCTAAAACAGGCACGACAGTATATAGATGCTCATATTGGCTGCTGCAAAGCCTCTGCCGGAGGAATCCGCAATAAATACTGGCCGTTTATGGGGAAACGGGTTTTTCCCCTTCCCAATGCAATACCTTTTCCCGAAGCGAATATGGCGAGTGTCATCAGCGGTCCGCCCAAATTCCTGCAGGTCGGGGCACTGAATGAACGGAAAAATCCGTTTCTGACCTTGAAGGCCTTTCACAATATTCAACGTCGCATTTCGGATTCGACCCTTACCTTCGTGGGCGGCGGCCCCCTCTTTGAGGAATTGAAGGGGTATGTTCACCAGATGGGTGTCGAGAACGTGTTCCTTGTTGGAGAAGTGCAGGATCCGAGCCCCTATTACATGGCAAGCAACATCCTGGTCCAACCGAGCAGGTCTGAAGGGCTGCCGTATACGCTCATAGAAGGTGCCGGGCGCGGAATGGCGCTTATCGCATCGAACGTGGATGGAAATCCGGAAATCTGCATTGCGAAACGGAATGGTCTTCTATTGCCGGATATAAGTGAAAATGCCTTGCAGGAGGCAATGCTCAATTTGGCACTGAATCATGAAGAAAGAAGCCGAATGGGTAGTTGTGGACGGAGACTCGTCGAAGAGAATTTCAGCATGAAGCTGTTCGTAAAAAGGCTTCTCAAAATTTACGAGACAGTAATAGAGCGTAAGCCATGTCCAGCCAGTTAAATCACGGCACGTTGCCAAAAATTTCGATTGTTACCCCCAGTTACAACCAGGCCCAGTATCTCGAAGCCACCATGAGATCCATCCTGGATCAGGGGTATCCTGATCTGGAATACATAGTCATGGACGGTGGAAGTACCGATGGTTCGACCGAGATCATACAAAAATATTCAGATCGCCTGACCTACTGGGAAAGCGCTCCGGATAAGGGGCAAGCGGATGCCATATTCCGTGGATTCGAGCGGGCCACGGGTGAAATTTTCTGCTACGTCAATTCAGATGATCTGCTTTTGCCGGGTTCCCTGGAAATGGTTGGCAGATGGTTCAGGGAGCATCCCGACGAAGAGTGGGTGGTCGGCGGAACGATACTGATCGATGGGTTGGGCATACCGATCATCCGTTCGCGCAGGGGGCTTCCCGAGGCTGATCTCGGCGTCAAAGTCACCTTCAAGCGCCTTTTGCTGCACAATTGCGGCGGATTTCATCAGCCGGCGAGCTTCTGGAGGCGCAGCGCATTCGAGCAAGCAGGGGGCTTCGACAGGACCCTGCGCTTCTGTTTTGATTACGACTTATTTTTCCGCTTGGCCAAGCGCAGGCCGAGCGGCCGGATACGGTCTTTTCTGGCTGCCTTCCGTTATCACCCGGCGAGCAAAACCAGCACCCTGGAAAGCGTATTTCGTGAAGAGAATGAAACGCTTTGGAGGCGGTATGGAAGGTATTTGTATTCAGAAAATCAGATAAGGAATTTCGCCCATAAACAAACTACTCGCGATATGTGGAACAACAGGATCATAAAGTTAGGATTTTATTTAAAGATTCTCAATGTATCAAATGCGATTGGATCGTAACTTACCTTTGAAGGGAATTAGATGTTAACGTTTTTTGTCATATTTATCGGCATAGTGACATTATTTAAACCTATTGTCGGAATTATATCTTTATTGTTATTGGAATGTTCATTTGTTCTGCCGTCTGTGTTCACAAATGTCAGCTTTATTGTCACAGGCACGAGCTCTGCAACCATACTTATATTATGTTTGTTTATTCGTGCAATTATTAGTTATAAATCTAAAACTGTAAATAAATTCGATGCACGATTGTTAATAATATTGATTGGCTGGTTGTTTGCATCAGCTAGTCTTGCTTTTCTGATTAACCAATCAACCAAATGGGATCTGATTACTGTCACTTTGCAAACTGCAATATTTTATATTTTGCCTTTAGCAGTCTCAACCCTTTCAGCTAAAGAACGAAAATTGCTGGCAAACATTACTATTTTGTTAGCTGTGTTGTTTGCTCTAATCCACCTCGGCATATTATGGACAAAAAATGGAAAGCTGGTTGCAAAATACTATTTCCTGCCAAAGGGGATGAATGATGCTTACGGAGTATCCGAAAACATAGCCACCAGTTCTGGGATGTTCTATGTACCTAGGGCGTCAGCGTTGATAATGATAACAACTGCATTTCTGGCGGGCAGAATTTTGCTTAAATCATACAAAAATGTTTTCGGATTATTCTTGCTGCTGTCATCTTTGGTTATTTGTCTCATATGTTCAATATCGTTTGCGCAACGGTCTTTCGTGTTGATATTGCCTTTAGTTATGCTGATCTATGCGGGACTTTCCTTTAAGAGAAGGGGGGGCATAGCCACTGTATTTGTCATGATCATACTGGTTGGTGGTGGATATGCAGTTATCAGGAATGCGTCAGCAAAGTCGAATTTTACTGCAGTGATGGAAAAGCGGCTTGCAGAAGCTGCCAAAGTGGGAAGTCTGGACCCAAGGAATGCAAGGATTGCTGCAAACCGCGATGCTCTCGAATCTATTGTAGAATCACCCTTATGGGGGATCGGCTCAATCGTTTCGAGCACAAGAAGCCAGGATGCGCATAGTATCCTGCGGGTAGGCTTTATGGGGGGACTACCGGCAATTCTTATGGTTTTGGTTTGGATATCTACTCAATTCTTAAGGTTTGCCAAATTGTTGAAAAAATGTGGTGAACCAAATCTGGGGCTTTGTCTGTCTGCATTCTGCGCAGTAATGTGCGCCTGCTTGATGATGCTGCTGAACACGGTTCCATACCTGTTTTATTCAATGAATCTGGTCCCGTTCGGCATTTTCGTCGGGCTGTTCATAAGTGAGTACACAGATATGGCAAACAGCAGAATGAGGAATGATAGTGTCAAAGAACCTTTTGATACATACGTTTCGCCGGCCTGATGACGGCGCCTTTATCAGGGTTAAAAATCTCAATACGGCTATTGCTGAAATAACTGCTGGACATTGCCACGAGGTAGTCCTTGTGTCAGTGCGTCACTTTCGCGAAATCTTTAAGAACGATAGAAATACGCGAATTTTCGAACGGAGACTTATTCTCCCTATCCTCTGGACAAACCGTCATCTTCTTGCACGCACATGGAATGGTTTCAGTTCATGTATTGCAGGCTTGATTCTTGCCACCTTCTTGCGGCCTGACATTGTTGTCGGGGAAACCAGCGCGTCGTGGAAACTGGCCAAGGCAACCAAGTTTTGGCGGCAGAGAGCCAAACTGATAATGGACCTCCACGGCGCAGGGCCTGAAGAGGTGTTATTCCATAATCCAACGTCAAAACTACATGAATCCGTTTACAGCTATGAGTCTAGGCTGGAGCAAGAAATAGCTCTTAATGCTGATTTTATCACTTGTCAGTCTGTCAACATGATTGAACATCTAATAATAAAGTATCCTGCGACACGTGCCCGGTTCCATCCGTTTCAATGCTCTGTGAGATCAGAGCTCTTCAGGATGGATCTTGATACGCGATCATATTACAGGCAAAAGCTTCAGTTGAATGACGGTGAAACCTTGTTCGTGTATTGTGGTTCCGTTCATAAGTGGCAGAACGTGCATTACTCAGTAAACGTTTTTGCCGAGTATCTCAAGTGCTCCGCAACTGCTGCCAAATTGTTGATCATGTGTCCGAATCCGGATGCTGAGCTTTGCAATCATGCCTATTCGCTTGGTTTGTCCGATGATGATTTCAGAATAATTGCAGTCCCCCATGAAGAAGTGCCTGCTTATCTTAACGCTGCAGACATCGGATTTTTGATCCGGGATGATGGCGTCGTAAATCGAGTCGCTTCGCCGACAAAACTCGGAGAATATCTTGCCTGTGGCCTTTCGGTTATTGTTGGCAATGTTGCAAATTCATGGTCGTCCGCCAGGCTTGATTCATCATGCTTCTGCTTTGTTGATCTTGACAATGCGGCTGGAGCAGCAAATACAATCCTTCGATTTGTGGATTCAAAAAGCGATGACCCTATGTCAGTCAAGCAAAGTGCCACCTCACTCGCCGGACTTTCATTGTCCACCACGACAGAGACTGAGCGGTTGAAAATGTTCATGAAGCACAGTGTTATGGAGCAGATTTCTTGAGAATAGCCCTTGTAACAAATACATTTCTACCTTTAACGGGTGGAGGAGAATTCGTTGTCCATCATCTTGGCAACCAATGGAGCATGCAGGGACATGATGTCTGCGTATTCAATTCATTGACGGCAGAGGTTGCTCACCCTGAGGCTCTTTATAAGGTAATGCGTTATAAGATCATGCGCGGCGCAACGCGATTCGGTTATCATAGATTCCCATGGGTAAATGTCAGCACAAGAAGTTTGAACAGACAGATAAACTACTTTAATCCTGATTTTGTATCAGGACATTTTTCTATTCCTGTAGCTTTGTATCTTGATAATTTGAAGCCAAAACGAATCTGGAGTATTACCAGCCACGGTTCCGATATTGTGCGTAATGACGTAAACTCACAACGCGACCAGTACGATATTGACAACAAACTGGCAAATTCCCTCAATAATGCAAGTTCAGTAATTGCCATCAGTAACAGTGCAAAAGCTAATTTGTTGGATATTGGAGTAAAACCTTCGCTCATACGAGTAATACCAAATGGCGTAGAGCTGAATAGATTTAAAACTAAGGCAAATACAAATATCAGGGAGATGTTCAATATCCCCGAACATAAAAAATTGGTATTAACCGTTGGCAGGAACTCTCTGGTTAAAAACCTTGGACTTGGGATAAATGCTGTCGCTGAAATTGCAAAATCAAGAAGCGACATACATTATCTGATAGTAGGCGGTGGTACATCACAATTGAACGAAACAATTATTAATAGAGGGTTACGCGACACCGTTACGACATGTGAAAACCTTGCTGGCGAAAGTCTAGTAGCGGCATATCAGCAGTCCGACATCTTTCTGTCAACCTCCAATTATGAATGCTGTCCGTTGGTCATACTTGAGGCCATGGCTTCAGGATTACCAATAGTCGCAACTCAAGTGGCCGGTAATGTCGATTTGATAGATAACGAGGTGAACGGCCTCTTGGTGGGACGCAATAATCATATGCACATAGTCAATGCTATTACAATGCTGATAGCAGATAAACGCCTCTGCCATAGTATATCGACCACAAACTATGATAAAGTCAGCGACTATAGCTGGGATACTGTCAGCCGGAGTTATCTGGAACTTCTTCAATAGAATCTTAACCCATGGAAATTATGGACACCGAGCCGAATAGAAAAGATATATTTCCTCAATATTCGATTTGCATCAGAACATTGGGCACCAGCGCTGACAGGTTTGAAGCGCTGTTGAAGAGTATAGATGGATTAACCATACCACCGAACGAAATCATAGTCGTCTTGCCCCATGGCTATCCTGCTCCTCCCGAACTCAGGGGTAATGAACTGGTTGTTTATTCGGGCAAGGGAATGCTTGCTCAACGGATCAAGGGGATCGAAAGCGCAGGAAACGATCATGTCCTGTTGTTGGACGATGATGTGGAGTTTGAACCTGAAACCATGAACAAGCTCATGCTTGCCATGGCAAAATATGGTGCCGATATTGTTTATCCTATTAACAGGACGCTTCTTCCAACGCCGGGCAAGGCATGGCTTCGCCTTATCACCATTCAAGCGATTGCGCGAAAAAATCAGGATGTATTTATTCGCATGCTCCCCACCGGTGGGTATTCGTACCTGAATAAGGATCCGTTAACTCCGCTCCCGAGTGAGAGCTGTCCTGGCATGCTGTTGCTTGCAAAACGATCAGCTCTGTTGGCAATAAATCTTGACGAGGACGTGTGGGTTGATTCCTCGCCCTATGGTTTCCGTGACGATGCGATACTTTCATACAAAGCTCACTTGGCTGGTTATCGGATATTTGCGGTGCCCGATGTGCTGACGCGTCACTTGTGCGGTTCCACGAGGCTTGATTCAATGAGAGCAGTATATTCAGCGTTTTCCGTTGGATGTAATAGTTTTGTCTTCTGGAAAAAATATATCTTTGTGAGAGGCAACACAGCATTCAAGAAGCTTCTGCTTGCTGCACTATTTGCTTGGTCGGTGATAAGTTTAGGTCTGCTTTACATGGTAAATTCTGTTCGTAATCGCAATTTGTCTATTGTTTTTGCTTATGTTAAAGGCAATCTCTGCGGTATGACAAAGAACTCTAAAAGTATAGCCATGAATGCGTGATTTGAGGAATGCCAATGAATATTGTTCAGGTTATACCAAGTTTCAATGTGGGTGGCGGTGAGTTGTTGGCGGTCAGACTTTGCGCTGAAATTAAAAATCAAAGACCTGATTATAAAGTGACACTGATCAGCTTGTACGACCCGATACCATCTATTGTATATGACGAAGCTCTTGCTTCTGACGCACAAATCGTAACATTGGGGAAGAAAAAAGGCTTTGATCCGTTTACGCCATTACGGATGCTTAAAACCCTCCGTGCCATCAAGCCGGATGTAATTCACACTCACTTGGCAGGGCTTCGCTATACACTTCTCGCAGGAGTGTTGGGTAATTATTCCCTGAAGGTTCATACAGTTCACAACTTAGCAACTCATGAGACATTCGGATTTTTGAAGAACGTACACAGAGTTGCTTTTAAATTCTTTTCTTGGATACCCGTATCTTTGTCCAAGGAAGTACAAGACAGCGTCAGGGATATGTATTGTTTAGAGTCAGTTATAGTAAATAACGGGATTAAAACAAATAGCGAAATTATCAATAAAAGCAAAGAAGATATCAGAAAGCATTATGGACTTCCGCTTAATAGTAAAATAATTATAACAATAGGCAGGCTTTGCACACAAAAGAACCAGTTACTGTTGATAGAATCTTTTAATAAAGTATGTAAAAATGCTGAAAATTATACTTTGTTGATAGTCGGAGAAGATAATTTGAACGGCAGTTATAAAAATAAGATTGATAAAATAATATCTGAATTGCCAGATATAACCAGAGAGAACCTACATCTCCTTGGTCCAAGGAAAGATATTCCAGAGTTGTTGATTGCTTCAGATGTTTTTGTTCTCTCATCAGATTGGGAGGGGGTGCCTTTAACGCTCCTTGAAGCCATGGGGTACGGTACTCCGGTCGTCTGCACATCTGTCGGTGGTATTCCGGACGTTATTGAGCACGGATTTGATGGTCTGCTCGTTTCGAAAGGTGACTCTAAAAGTCTTGGTAATGCGATTATCGAGGTTTTATCAAACAATTCTTTTGCTTCGAGTCTTGCCCATAATGCTCGAAAAAAGTTCTCACAATTATATTCTATTGAGATGACAGCTGAGAAGTACTTACAATTATATAATGCCTGATTTGATGACGCCAATATGGAATGGGAATGGAACCAGATAAGAAGGTATGCATAATCGGACCGTCTCCTGACAGCCCCTATCAAGGAGGGGTTGCCACTCATATCAGTACGTTGAAGACACTTGCCTGTTTCAAGGATGCTGAAGTCATCGATCCTGGTTCCATCCATTCCAACAATAAAACTGGCATTGTCTCAATATTCCGCTCACTGACAGGATTGAAGCAAAGAATATTGTTGGGGCGCTTCACTCATGTTTTCGTGAACACCTCCATCTATACCGGCTCTATCATCAAGTTGCTGCTGATTCTTGCGATTTTGCCGAATGCAGACAATACAAAAATACATGTATTTTATCATGGAGGCAGATTCCAGTCCTTACCCGCATGGCTGTCGGTACTTCTTTCAACTCTGTGTTTGCGACTGATGCACAAGGTACGAATGCATCACTTTTTAAGCAAAATTCAGCAGGAGGGTTTTGTACCTGTATGCAAAGGTTGTAGTGTCGGTCTGTTTGCCAATTATGCCCAGGGAGACGACATCTGGCTAAGACACTTGAAGTCCCAAAATGCTCCTCTTAAACTCCTGTTTGTGGGGCGGTTAGTGAAAGAAAAGGGAATATTCGAAGCGCTGGAGGCTTTCAACAGGCTGCATGGCGCCGACGGACAGGTTGAGTTGACGGTTGCGGGAGATGGCCCTGCTTATCCTGAACTTTCTACGATGTGCAAATATATTTCTGATGGTGCATTACGGTTTCTGGGGCATGTGTCGGGAGAGACTCTGGAACAGGCATATAGAGAAGCTGATTTGTTGGTCATTCCATCGTATCACGAAGCATTTCCCTATGCCGCAATCGAAGCCATGCGTGCCGGGTTGCCCATGATTTCTACGAGCTCGGGAGCACTGGAGATGTTGGTCGAGGACGGGGTTACCGGTTTTAAAATCCCGCCCCGCGATGTTTCCGCACTGGAGAAGGCAATCCGCACCATACTGGAAAATCGGGAGTTGCTCAAACCTATGTCTGATAACTGCTACGAGTATTTCAAGGCCCACTTAAGTAAATCGGCTGCAGAACAGTATTACTCCCGGCTACTTGGCACATGTACCGTTGCCTGACTTCATGACTGCCGCAATTGTCCACAAGCTGATCCTCCTTCTTTTGGTATTCGTATATTCGTTTACCGCCCTGGTTCCTTCCACGTACTCCGCTACAAACATGGCCATCGGCAAGGCATACACGGTCACTCCAATTCAAAACTACAAGCTGACAGCAGGGCCGGATGACAGGACCTCCCTTACGGACGGCAAATACAGCTCAGGCTATTTCTGGACCCGGAAATCGACAGTGGGGTGGCAGGGTGCAAAAAGAATTGAAATACTGATTGATCTCGGAAAAGTAGCGGATATCGGCGGATTGTCGTTCAATACCGCACGCGGACAGGGAGCGGGCGTGTACTTCCCCGCCCATGTGTATGCATTCGTCGGAACTGACAAGGATCATTTTTCCTATGTGGGGGATATTGTCAAAAGCCCGGACAATACGCCAGGCCATTACAAGATCAAGAAGTTCGAGCTGTCAGGCATCAATACAAAGGGAAGGTATCTGCTGCTGGAGGTTATCCCGAGAGGGAATTTCGCCTTCTGCGATGAGATCGAGGTTTTTGCCGGTAACAGACCAACTAATATCGTCGGCTCTATGGATATGGAGGCGGTACGGAGCTTTGGCAGCCAGCTGGAACGGCTCGATATAGAAAAGGAATTTATGATCGGGCTCCTGGACGCGGCAATCAGGGAGCCTGGCAACTCCATTAGGTCCGATATGCAATTATCCGCAATCAGGCAGAGCATAAACGCCCTCTCCGGTATCGACGAAACCGGGTCAATCGAGACTGCGATTTTTGCTCAGCGTGGCGACGCGCTCCGTTCGCGATTTTCGGGAAGGCGATTCCTTTTGGAATCAGTCAACCCTTGGGCACCGATGTCACCGATTTCCGCGCCCCTTGACAACCCTCCGAACGGCATAGCTTTAACGATGCCGCAGGGCGGCTATGATTATGCATCCTTTGTGCTTACGAACCTGGCGGCAACCCCTCAGAAGATAATCATTCGACCGGAGAGTATGGCGAAGGAGGCTCCCAGCCTGGCTGTATATTATGTGCCGTTTGTGAAAAGCGCTGCGATGGAATTTGTTGCCGATCCGCTTGTACCAGTGAACTCCGGTTTTACACTGCGTCCCGGCGAATCACGGATGATATTTCTGGCAGCACATGGGGCATATCCCGGCAAATGGCAGAGCACTCTGAAAGTCGCTATAGGCGCAGATGTCAGTTCGGTCCCCCTGAATCTTTATGTAGCAACCACTGCTCTCCCCGCTAGATTCTCCTGCAATGCGATTAACTGGGGTTATCTCGATTTCAAGCCCATCAGAGAGCATAAGGCTGATGCGGTGAAAGACCTGTTTGCACATCATGTCAATATCGCGGTTATTCCCCCGTGGTATATTCCCTTTAATTCCCCGGCTAAAATTCGTGATCTGCTCAGGATTGAAAATTACCTCCGTTTGAGTAGCGGGGCTTCCAAGGTTTTATTTTTTTTGAATTTCAATGAAAACAAAAAGCTGACTGCCAACAATAACTATGCGTACCTGAGTTCCGAGTGGAAGGATTGGTTCAAAGAGCTCTATCGTACGCTGGTCAAGAGTGCCGCACGAGCCGGATTCTCCGAGGAGCAACTGTATCTTTATCCTTTCGACGAGGTGCACGGAAAGGATATCGATCGGTTTGTGGCATTCGCTTCCTGGGCCAGAAAGGAAATCCCGTCGATAAAGTTTTACGGGACTCTGGAGAGGAAGGAAGCCCTGAGGGTCTTGCCTTACCTGGATATAGCCCAGGTAATCGACCGTGATGATCTGTTGGAGGGTGCAAGGCGTTCAAAGAAAGAGATATGGATATACGGCGCGGCCGACAATACGAAATCGCTTTCTCCCTATTCCTACTATCGACTCATGGCATGGAAAGCGTTTTATCTGGGATTCAAAGGGGCCGGTTTCTGGAATTATGCCGATATCGGTTCAGGCGATAACCCTGGGAGTGCCTGGGATGATTTTGATGGTGACCGTCCGGACTTTGCAGTGATCTATGAAGGGGCCAACGGCGGTATTGTTTCGAGTCGCCGCTGGGAGGCCTGGCGTATGGGCGTTGAGGATTACGAACTGCTCTCCATGTATGCAAAGTCCAAGGGGGAAGATGCGGCAAGGGCGCTGGCGAAAGGAGTTCTTTCAAATCCTGTTGACACCGGCAAGGCGGATGAGGCACGCCGCATCATTTTGCACGAACTGTCTCAATAAAGGATACGGTAGTGAAAGCAGAATCAGTGTCCCGCTATTTTCATACCCTTCGCCACCTGAAGCTTCGTCAGATGGCTTTTCGAGTTGTTCGCCGCCTCAGGCAGCCCTCGCTGCCTGGTCGCCGTGGCCCGGTGAACCGACGGTCCGGTGTTTTCATGAGTCCGGTAATTGTTCGAAAAATGAACTGCGGCAGTGAATTTGCGTTTCGCTTCCTGAACGAGGAGTTGAGTTTTTCCCCCGAAGCCATCGACTGGCACCCTGTCGCCGTCGGCAAGCTCTGGCGCTATAATCTTCATTATTTTGATTGCCTTATGGAAGAGGGGCGGTCTCGGGAAAGCATGCGGACACTGCTCGATTCATGGATCGCCTCCAATGCACCCGGAACGGCCGATGCGTGGGAGCCTTTCCCGTTGTCGCTGCGCATTGTGAACTGGATCAAGTTATTCCTCACTTCCGATATGCGGACTACAATTGCTGATAAATGGCTGGACAGCCTCTACGATCAAACCCTCTGGCTGGAACAATCCGTCGAATATCATCTGATGGGCAATCACTATTTCAAGAATGGCAAAGCGCTCCTTTTTGCCGGACTCTTCTTCGTGGGGCCTGTGGCCGAAAGGTGGCTGGGAAAGGGTCTGCAAATCCTTTCTTCAGAGATTGAAGAGCAAATTCTTGCCGACGGCGGCCATTTTGAACGCAGCCCCATGTATCACGCCATGATTCTTGAGGATTGTCTCGATCTGTTGAACCTCTGTCTGGATCACTCCCGACGCGACCTGGGGATCTTTTCCGAACGATTGAGACTTGTGACTCGTGCCATGGTCAGATTTTTGCTCGGTATGAGTCACCCCGACGGGGAGATTGCCCTCTTCAATGATGCAGCCTTCGGCATCGAGACCCGGCCGGCAGAGCTTGCAGCCTACTACGAACGTCTTACCGGTGAGCGGATTGCGGCGCAGACTGGCGCTTATTGGGCTTTTCCTGAATCCGGCTATTTTGTCATGGCCCCTGCGCAGGGGAATCGTCTCATTATCGACTGCGGGCCCGTGGGGCCCGACTACCAGCCGGGGCACGCCCACTGTGACACTCTGAGCTTCGAACTGTCGCTAAGGGGGAGACGGGTAATAGTCGATTCGGGCTGCTGTCAGTACCTCGATGGTGACATTCGCCGGTATAACCGGGGCAACGTCGGACACAACACCGTCACCCTGGACGGGGTGAACCAGTCGGATGTCTGGAGCGCCCATCGGTGCGCCCGGCGGGCCCGCCCCATGGGCCCAGGCATTACGCTCCGCGATGATGGCGCCCTCCACTTTACCGGCGCCCACGATGGTTACCACCGACTTTCCGGCAGGCCGGTCCACCATCGAAATGTTGTCTGGCAGGGGAAGAGACTGGTCGTGGAGGATCTGCTCGATGGGGAAGGGGAGCATGAAGTTGAATCGAGGCTTCATATTCATCCGGATCTCACGGTCGGGTTTCATGAAAATCGAGCTTTTATCCGGAACGGTTCTGAGCTGCTCCTGACAGTGGCGTCTCTGGGGGGGGAAGAGATCGGGTGTGACGAGGGGTGGTACTGCCCCGAGTTTGGACTCAGCCTCCCCTGTTCAGTCCTTTCGGTCCGTCTGCGTAACGTGAGATTCCCCTCCCGTTGCGGATGGGTCATGACTATCGGCTCAGCTGATGAGCTGCGGTAAGTCCCGCAGTAACCTGAACCGGCAGTTGTCGGTCGAGCTATCGTAGTAAGTTTCCCACCCATACTCTTTTTACTTCCGTGTAACACAGTCTACAAAGAGCGGTGCTAGCATGCGCCCTGTAAGCTCCTTCATGAAAATGAGGTTAGCGAGGCCATGCACATACTCTTTCTTACCCACTATTTTCCCCCCGAGGTGAACGCTCCTGCCTCGCGCACCTACGAGAACGCGCGGCGATGGGTTCGGGACGGTCATCATGTCACCGTCATTACCTGCGCTCCGAACCATCCGAAGGGCGTAATCTACCCGGGATACCGGAACCGCTGGTGTCAACAGGAAGATCTTGACGGGATCAGGGTGCTGCGGGTGAAGACCTACCTGAGCGCCAACAAGGGTTTTGCCAAGCGGATCGCCAATTATCTCTCGTATATGCTTTCAAGTACCGTCTTCTCCTGTCTGGTGCGGGACATCGACGTGGTGGTCTCCACTTCCCCCCAGTTTTTCTGTGGTTTGGCCGGTTATTTCGTGTCGCGGGCGAGGAGTGCCCCGTGGGTTGTGGAGATACGGGACCTCTGGCCCGAGTCGATCATTGCCGTCGGTGCCATCCGCAATAGAACTGTGATCGACCTGCTGGAAGGGTTGGAAACATTTATGTACCGTCGTGCCGACCATGTGGTGGCCGTGACCGACGCTTTCAAGCGGCATATTGCCGGCCGCGGTGTGGGGAGAGACCGGATCTCCGTCATCAAGAACGGCGCGGACCTTGAACGTTTCACATCTGGTCCGAGGGAGAATTCTTTCCGGAGAGAGCATGGACTGGAAGGAAAGTTTGTTGTCTCCTATGTTGGCACCCATGGCATGGCCCATGGTCTCAATACCATCTTCGAGACTGCCGAGGCGATGCGGAGCTGTGAGGATATTGTTTTCCTGCTCGTCGGAGATGGGGCAGAGAGGGAGCCGCTTCTTGCCCGTAAGGCGGAATTAGGGCTTACGAACGTGCTTATGCTCCCCCAACAGCCAAAGGAGCGGATGCCGGAAATCATTAACGCTTCGGATGCCTGCATGGTGCTTCTGAAAAAAACGGATCTCTTCAAGACAGTGATACCTTCAAAAATATTCGAGGCGATGGCCATGGAGCGTCCCATTATCCTCGGGGTTGAAGGCGAAAGCCGTGAAATTGTCGAAGAGGGATGCTGTGGCCTTTGCATTGAGCCCGAAAACGCGGCGGAACTGGCGGATGCGATTCGGCGTCTGAGAGACGACGGGAAGCTTGCCGACGAACTGGGGCAAAACGGACGGCGCTTCGTTTCGGCAGTCTTCAATCGTGAGGTACTCGCCCGCCGCTACCTTGAAACTCTCTCGAGTATGGTGCCTTTACCGGCGTCAACCATTGGCGTGATTGGAAAAGAGTTGCCGTGAATGTGGTGCCTGTGGCAGAGAAGACCCGGATTCAGGAAGGTTGATCATCTTTTGCAACTCTGTCGATCTTGAAGTGACGGCAGGCATCGATCGAATTCAGAACCTCATCGAAAGGAAATCATGCGTACGCGCGCAGTTAATCCAATTTTCCCCACACCGGCCTCATTGGTTGCGGTGTTCCTTTACGGCACGCTCCTGACGATAATCTTTTCACCTGCATACCGTGTCATGTTCAGATGGTGGGAGCGGGATGACTTCAATCACTGTTATTTTGTTCCTTTTATAGTCCTGTACCTGGTATGGGAGAAGCGGCAAGAACTCGCAGCGCTACCATCACGCGTTTCGTGGTGGGGGGCACTTCCTCTTGTGCTCGGTCTGGCGCTGTTCTGGCTTGGCGAATTGGGAGGTGAATATTTCACACTCTATATATCGTCATGGTTCATCGTGGTGGGGGTTCTTTGGGCGCACCTCGGCTGGCAAAAGCTGAGAATTATCGGTTTTCCGGTTTTATTCCTTCTTACGATGTTTCCACCGCCGAATTTCATCTATAACAACCTTTCCATGAACCTCAAGCTGATTTCTTCCCGGATGGGGGTGACTGCGCTGCAATTGGCGGGGATGTCGGCCTTCCGGGAAGGGAATGTGATTGACGTCGGCTTTACTCAACTCCAGGTAGTTGATGCCTGCAGCGGTCTGCGCTACCTCCTTCCCCTCGTGGTTCTCGGTTGCCTAGTGGCCCATTTTCACCGGGGGGCTCTCTGGCAGAAGATTCTGCTGGTCGTCTCCACTATTCCTCTTTCCATTGTGACCAACGGACTTCGGATCGCCTCTGTCGGCATCCTTTACCCCATATGGGGGGCGCAGGTGGCGGAAGGGTTCTTCCACGACTTTTCAGGGTGGTTTATCTTCATGTGCACCCTGTGGATGCTCTTGGCCGAACTGTGGCTTCTGAGAAAGATAACCGGCAGACCGGCAGGCGAAGGGGAGAGCGCTGCCGGTTCGGCATCACACCGTTCGACGGGGATTGCCGCGACAAGCGTCTCAGAGAGTAGTGTAAGGCACCTCCCTCTTCAACCGGTGCTTGCCTTGGTACTCCTTTTCGCCACGGCTGCTCTTTCCCATGGTGTCGAGTTCCGGGAAAAAATGCCAATCAAGCGCCCTTTCACCAGCTTTCCCCAAGAGGTGGGCGAGTGGCGGGGAGCACGACAGGCCATGGAGCAGAAGTTCCTTGATGAACTTACGTTATCCGATTATGTGATTGTCAATTATCACAACCCCACCGACCGGGAAATCAATTTCTATACCGCCTACTATGAGAGTCAGCGCAAAGGTGAATCGATCCATTCGCCCGCTACTTGCCTCCCGGGTAGCGGCTGGGTTTTCGAGGAGTCGGGCAACACGCAGATTTCTCTTTCTGGCAGCCGGAGTATGACAGTCAACCGCGCCTTCATGCAGAAAGGAGAGGTCAGGCAGTTGACCTATTACTGGTTTCCCCAGCGGGGACGAATTCTAACCTCTCCTTGGCAGCTGAAGATCTATGCCTTCTGGGACGCCTTGACCCGCCATCGGACCGATGGGGCGCTAGTGAGGATCATTACTCCCGTTTATCCCAACGAGCGGGTAGATGTAGCCGAAGAGCGCCTCCAGGCATTCACCCGTCAGATTGTGCCGGTACTCGATGGATTTCTTCCTGGGGCCTAGCAATCCATTGTCCCTGACCATTGCCGGACTCCTCACGGAAGAACCGGCCTACACCAACTGATTTCGAGGAGTACCCCCATGAACGTCTTTCTCGTGGCCGGAGCCCGGCCAAATTTCATGAAGATCGCACCGCTGTATCGCGAATCCCTCACCCGTGAGGGGGTGACCTGCCGCATCGTCCACACGGGGCAGCACTATGACTACGAGATGTCCCAGACGTTCTTCGACGACCTGCAACTCCCCCAGCCCGACTACTTCCTCAATGCCGGTTCCGGCTCCCACGCCGAGCAGACAGCCCGGGTCATGGTGACTTTCGAGGAGCTGTGTGCAAAGGAACTCCCTGATCTGGTGATCGTCGTGGGGGATGTGAATTCGACCCTCGCCTGCAGCATTGTGGCGAAGAAGGCTGGTATCCGGGTGGCCCACGTGGAGGCGGGGCTCCGCAGCTTCGACCTCTCCATGCCCGAGGAGATCAACCGGATGGTGACCGACTCCATCGCCGACCTCTACTTCGTCACCGAAACGAGCGCTGTCCGCAACCTCTTTAACGAAGGAAAACCGCCGGAGCAGATCTTTCTGGTGGGACACGTCATGGTCGACAATCTCCTTCACCAGATGGTTCAGGTTCACCTGAACGGGGCTGTGGCGCCCGAACTGCGGGAATTGAAGCAGAAGGCGGGAGAGTACGTGTTCATGACCCTTCATCGCCCCTCTAATGTTGATGACGAGGAGACCTTCCGCGGCATCGCCTTTGCCGTGAACGAGATTGCGGCCCGGATACCGATTATCTTCCCCGTTCACCCGCGGACCCGCAAGATGATGGAGAGCTTTGGCATCCAGCTCCACAAGGGTGTCACCTGTCTTCCACCCCTGAGTTTCAGTGAGTCCCTCTATTTCTGGAAGGATGCCCGGGTGGTCATGACCGACAGCGGCGGCCTCCAGGAGGAAACCACAGCCCTGGGGGTCCCCTGCGTCACTATCAGGGAGAACACCGAGCGTCCCATTACCGTGGAAATGGGGACCAACGTCCTGGCCGGGACCGACCCGGATCGGATTCTTACCCGCGTTTTCGATGCGGCGGAGGGAAGGGGCAAGCGGGGGAAGGTTCCCCCCTTCTGGGACGGCAAGGCTGCGGAACGGATCTGGGATGTCATTGGCCGTAAATACGGGAAGGTGCCTGACTTGTCTGAGGCCTGCCATGAGCTTATGGAGTGCGTGGGAAGCTGATTGATGCTCCCCCTTGCGACCCTGATACTAGCGATGCTGCTGACGGTAATGCTCATCCCCGTGGTGAGCGCCCTGGCGGTGCGCTTTCACGCCGTCGACATGCCCAATGAGCGCAAGGTGCACCTGCGGCCCATTCCACGGATCGGCGGCGTGGCCATGGCTCTGGGCGCCTTTGTTCCGATTATGGTCTGGAACTTTGCCGACGGCTTCGTACGGGCCTATCTCATCGGCGCTTCGATCCTTGTTGCCACCGGGCTCGTCGATGACCTGTATGAGCTGTCACCCCGCGTGAAATTCAGCGGTCAGTTCGCCGCGGCAGCGGTGGCCCTCTTTATGGGTGGGGTAAAGATCGACAGCCTCGGGACACTCCTCCCCGAGAGCACAGCGCTTCCCGAACTTATCGCTATCCCCCTCACCATTCTCGCCATCGTTGGCGTCACCAACGCGGTGAATATGGCCGACGGGCTCGACGGGCTCGCCGGCGGCATCTGCCTCCTTATTTTTTGTGCAATCGGTTACCTGGCTTTTCTGGACGGCAACGTCTCCATCGGGCTTGTGGCCCTGGCCATGGCCGGGGTCATTTTTGGGTTTCTTCGCTTCAACACCCACCCCGCCTCCATTTTCATGGGAGACGCGGGGAGCCAGTTTCTCGGTTTTTCAGCGGTGACTCTGGCGCTGGGGCTCACCCAGGAGAGTGATTCCCTGAGTCCGCTCCTGCCGCTCCTGCTCCTGGGGCTGCCGGTCCTCGATACGCTGACGGTCATGGCCATCAGGGCCTCCCAAGGGCGATCGATCTTCTCGGCCGACAGAAACCATATCCATCACAGCCTCATGCAGATGGGGCTGCGGCATCCCGAGTCGGTGCTGGTCATTTACGTGGTCCAGGCCCTGCTCGTGCTGGCGGCGGTGATGCTGCGCTTTCAGTCGGATGTGATCATTCTTGCGGGGTATCTGGGGTTCTCGGTGGTTGTCGCGGGTTCTTTCGCCTATGCCCGCCGGACGGGCTTCACAATACGACGGTTTGACATCCTTGATGTGGTGATTGTGGGGGGGCTCAGGCGGGTCAAGGGGGAAGGTGGCGTTATCCGCCTGGCCTTCAGGTGTTTCGAGTTGGGTGTGCCGGCACTACTCCTTGTCTCCTGCCTGCGCCCAGTGCGCGTTCCCGAATATGTATCCGTTGCGGCGCCCGCTTTACTCCTTCTGCTGGCCCTTGTCCGCATTTTCCGGCCGGCGTGGAGCGGCGGCGCCATACGGGTAATCATCTATATCCTTGTTCCCTTTGTGGTCTATTACGGCGACACCGGCGCCGGTTCACGGTTCGGGAGCATGGGAGAGCGGCTCTATGGAGTGATGTTCGGCATTCTGGCGCTTCTTATCCCGGTCATCTCGAAGTTTTCGCGTCGCAGCGAGGGGTTTCGAAGCACTCCCCTCGATCTGCTTGTCATTATGCTCGCCGTGGCGGTTACGGGCCTTCCGGTCCAGTCTCTGCAACCCTACCGGCTCGGGCTCATGGCGGCAAAAATCATCATTCTCTATTTCGGATTTGAAGTGCTCATGGCCGAGTTGCGGGGCAAGTACGGACGGCTCTCCGGGTGGACAGCCGCAGCTCTCGTTGCTCTGGTAACGATCAACTGGAGGTAATACAAAGATGAACCATCGTTCGGTACGTGGAATCTGCGCCACCCTCGGCGTCCTGCTTGTTATCGGCTGTAGCGGCCCCGACGCCAAGAAAGCCAAGTTCTACGCCAAGGGGAAGGAGCTCTATGACAAGGGAGACTATGCCAAGGCGGCGCTCGAGTTCAAGAATGCCATCCAGATTGATCCCAAATACGCCGAGGCCTACCACATGCTCGGCCTGGTGGAGATGAAGAAGGGGAACATCAAGGGTGCCTTCGGCAACTTCACCAAGGCGGTGGAGTTGAATCCACAGCATCAGGAGGCACGGCTCCAGCTGGGCCGCATCTACCTTGGAGCCGGCGCTCCCGATGAGGCCATGAAGGAGGCCGTGGAGGTTCTGAAGATCAACCCCGCCAGCGAAGACGCCCAACTCCTGAAAGGGGCGGTCCTCATCGCCAGAAAGGAGAAGGGTAAGGCCCGCGAATTACTGGAAGGCCTTGTGGCAAAGGGAGTGAAGAAGCCTGATGCCTACTCGCTCCTGGCTTCGATTCACGCATTGGACGGGAACGCAAAGGACGCCGAGGCGATTCTCCGCAAGGGGCTCGCGATAAATCCTTCGTCTTCTGATCTCCATCTGACCCTTGCGGGTCTCTGTGTCGGGACCGGCCGGACCGACGAGGCGATATCGCTGCTCCAGCGGGTTGTTTCACTGGAACCCGGCAGGACAGACCACCGTTTGAAGCTCGCAGCACTCTGCTGGGACACGGGGAAGGTTGCCGAAGCGCGTAAGGCCCTGACCGATCTGGTTGCGATTGCTCCTGAAAAAGAGGAAAACCGGCTTCAGGCCGCGGGATTCCTCGCCGGCAAGGGGGAGGCCGATGAGGCGGAAAAGCTTCTGAAAGAGGGGATTGCCGGAAAAGGGAAGAACTACAAGCTCCGCTTTGCCCTGGCGGACCTTTACCTCAATACCGGCAAGGGCGACCAGGCCGTTACGCTCCTCACCGAAACGGCAGGCCTCGACAAAGCCTCCCGGCAGGAATCGCTCCAGGCGAAAAATGCCTTGGCCCAAATCGCCCTTGATCGTAACCGGGTTGACGAAGCCGTAAAACTGGTAACTGAAGTGCTGAAAGAAAGTCCGAAGAATACGGACGCACGGTTTCTCAAGGGAAACATTCACATGATGAAGGGGGAGGGTGCCCAAGCCGTTGCTGAATATCGCACTGTGGTGACCGACAATCCCCAGTCCGTTCCTGGCTTTATCCGTCTCGCCGAGGCCCATCTCCTTAACAGAGAGAAGAATCTGGCCTTCGACAACCTGCAGAATGCCCTGAAGATCGATCCCGAAAACCGCGATGCCCTTGTGGCCCTGGCGCGGTATCACGTCATGCAGAAGGATATGAAAAACGCCGAGGCGGCCCTCCGCAAAGTCCTTGCCAAGAGCCCCAACGATCTGGAAGCGAAGGCGGAGCTTGGCGATCTTTTTCTGGCCGCCGGCGACCTGAAGCGGGCCGAGGCCGAATACGGCGAACTTAAACGGAAGGCTCCGGGCCTTCCGGTCGGCTACGTCAAGATGGGAGACATTTACCTGCACCGGGGCAAGTCCGACAAGGCCCTGGCAGAACTGGAGCAGGCGGTGCGGCTCAATCCGTCGTCGGAACTCCTCGCCGGCTCCCTTGCGCGGCTCTATACACGGCTTGGCAAATTCGATAAGGCGGAATTCCTCCTCGATCAACGTCTGAAGCAAAATCCCAACGACGCTGCTTCCTACACCCTGCTGGGCCAGATGAATGTTGCCCGGAATCAGTATGGCAAGGCCCGGCAGGCCTACGAAAAGGCCCTGTCACTTAATGGTTCCAACTGGAGCGCCGCCAATGATCTGGCGTTCCTCCTGGCAGAAACCGGTTCGGGCGCCGATCTCGACCGGGCGCTTACGCTCATCGAGAAGGTTAAACAGAGCCGTCCCGACGATCCCCGGGTCCTCGATACCGTCGGCTGGATCTACTACAAGAAGGGGAATGCCGGAAAGGCCGTCGAAATTCTGTCGCAGGTGCATCGCAAGACCGGCGACAGCCCGGTTATTGACTATCACCTCGGCATGGCCTCCTACAAGGCCGGCGACAAGGCCCGTGCCAAAGAGCTCCTGACGAAGGCAATGACGAGCAAGAGCGGATTTGCCGGGCGGGAAGAGGCGGTCAAGACGCTCGGGATCATCAAGGGGTGAGGGGGGCAGCGACCGATAACGCCATGTGGGCACCGACGATTTAAAAATTATATCCCTTGATGAAGGTTGGTGCAGATTCTTTATCGTTCAGCGCCGAACCAGCACCCCGTCGGAAGCACGCCTGGCAGACAGATCATCGTGCTGATCCACGGCTTACTCTCGCTTCTTTTTGAGCAGATATCCTGAATACTGGAGCATCTCCTCGCCGTTGACCGCAACTACACGGATCGTTTCCCCCATCCCCCGACCCAGGCCACGGATCACCGCCTCCGTGTCGGAGAGAGGCTGCAGCGATACGTTGAGCTTCCCGTCGAAGAACAGCGGGAGGGCGTAGTCGACCCGAAGGAAGCCGTCTTCGTACCGCAGGCGAATGTCGTCAACCAGCATGGTGTCGTCCCCGGGGTTAGCGATCTCGTAGGCCCCCACCCTCCGTTGCCATTGTTCAGAGACCAGCACCGGCTCCATCTTCTCGCCGACCAGCATGCTCTTCCCCGCTGCCGTGGCCAGGAGAACGTTATGGCCTGAAACCGTCGACGTGGAGAACCCGAGATAGTCCAGATCTCCCAGACTTATCGGGATGACTCCCAAAAGTCTGTACCGGAGTCCCATCCGGCCATCATTGCGGGGAACGACGCTGAAGGTTTTGCCGAAGAACTCCGTCCGCAGCGTAGTGCCGGATTCGATTACTTTGACAGTTCCGAAGGGAGTGACGTAGGCGCCCGCCAGTTTTTGCCGTTCTTCAGGGGACAAGTCCGCCTCGCGCTCAACCGGCTTGCTTCGCTCCGGCTGCCGGATGCCTGCCTTGGCCTCCATGGCGAGTTTTAGAGCCTCGGTCGCCACCTTGTGCACCACGGAAGCAGCCGTGGCTGAGTTGGACAGCACCACGACCCCCAGCTTCTGTTCAGGAAGGATGACCATCTGGCTGCGGTAGAGTAGGGTGGCGCCGTCATGCCAGGCAACCTTGCCGGCATTTTCGATGCCGACGTCAGTCAGCAGCCACCCGAGCCCGATGTGGAAGTCATGGTCAAGGGGCACCCCGTCATTCTGCGGGCTGAGCATCTCCGCAAGCGTTTCCTCCTTGAGTATCCGCCGTTCGCCGGCCTTCCCCCCGGCAAAGACCATCTCCATGAAGCGGGAAAGATCCAGAACATTGGTGTGGAGCCCGCCGGCCGGGATGTCCCGCAGCTGCGGTTCCCCGATCTCCTTCCCGTTCCGGTATCCCTTGGCCAGGCGGGACGCTACGTCGGAATGGGTAGAGAATGACGAACTGGCCATCCCCAGAGGGTGAAGCACCGTCTCATCAATCTGGGAGGCATACGGTCGGCCGGCTATTCGCTCCACCGCATTGCCCAGGAGGGAAACACCGAGGTTGGAGTAGGAGAAGACGAAATTGGGGGGATACTGCGCGTACTCATCCTTCAGCAGATTAACCACGTTGGAAATAGGTTCGGGGTTATTCGTCCACATCCCTTTCAGGAAGTCTGAAGGGAGGCCGGAATGGTGGGTCATGAGGGTGCGGGGAGTGATCGGGCCGGCATCGGGGAAGCGGCTCTTAACGGAGAATTCGGGCAGGTAGGTCGACAGCGGCTTGTCGATGTCCATTTTGCCCTGTTCCGCCAACTGCAAGACCGCGGTGGCCGTGAACAGCTTGGAGATGGAGCCGACCCGGTAAATCGTATCCGGTGTGGCCGGCACCTTGTTCGCCTCATCGGCAACGCCGAAACCCTGTGCCCAGACAACCCGCTGATCGTCCACCAGGGCGATGCTGAGACCGGTCACGTCGTTTTCCCGCATCTCCTTTTTGATCAGCCAGGAGACGTACTCCTTCGTGTAACCGTAATCTCCCCGTGTCAGACTGTCCGGCTTCTTCGGCATTGTAGAGCAGCCGGCGAGCACAAAGACAACCGCAATCGCGGCCATAAAAAAATGCGTCACTCTCATCATTGTTCCCTTCTTTTTACGTCAAGACTAGCCTCTCGTCGCCGAGGCTGAACCGGGCAGCGCCCTCTGGCCTTCCTGTCTCATGGGGAAAAGTTCGTTACGAAAAACGCAGCGCGCTAGGATCAGATGTAGGCGAGCGGAGATAGAACGATTCCGTATTTTTTGCCATGGGGAACTCTCACAGGAACATTTCCGGCTCTTTCCGGCTTCGGCAGCTCGAACTCAACTGTTCAGCCACCTGCCGTACGTGCGGATCAGTCATTGTTCGTGCCCCAGCGGAACAACCCTTGATACAGGCGCAGCACCTGATGCAGATACTTGGGTCCGTTGCCACCTTGTCCTGAAGGACAATCGCCCCGGTCGGACATGCTGAAACGCACCGTACGCATTTTGTGCATGCAGCCTCTTGGGTAACAGGAGATATGCTTGAAAACAAACCCGACTCCCTGTAGGGGAAGTTCCCCGGCACCTGAAGCAGAGATATGTCTCCGAAATCTTCCATCATCCCCATTTTCTCCCTGATCATTCTCCCAAAGTCCCTGGCCGCCCTCAAGTCCTCCGTATCAGGTCGCCCGACGGCGATCGGCGTGGCAACTGTAGAATATGAATGCTCCCCGATAAAGGCCCCGGCGGCAACGGGCTTGAACCCCGCTTCCAGGGCTAGGTCCCAAAGTTCCAGCAGGGCATCCTCGTACGCTCTGTTCCCATACACGACGACAATGACCGCCGGTGTACCGTTTGCCATGAGGCGCTGTAATCTGGCGGCTGCCTCGGCCGGGAGCCGTCCGGCATACACGGGGGCGCCTATGATGACCAACCCATCACGGGTATCCACTTGCCTTTGAACTGCGGCACCGGGTGGCGTCAGATCGAGGTGTTCAACATCGTCAACACCAACTCCCTTTGCAATGCCTTCCACGACCTTTCTTGTCGTCTGGGTCGGGGAGAAGTAGATCAGTCTTGTTGAGTTTATTGCCATGTTCATCCCTCTTTCGATCATTATAGGATCACCGCGAAAACCCGCCGGTACGCCCGCCTGCAAGCCGAACAAGATCAGCCGGCGTAACTTCCAGCGTTCGGTCAGGGCGACCGATGCCGCAGTAGACGGTCGGCAGGATCGTCAGCACCTCGTCATCAATGAGCGCGGTGGCATTCTCCCAAAGCGACATGGGCGAGACACTTCCCGGCTCCACACCAAGAAATTCTCTTACCTCCTCCGGCGAAAGGGGTGCGAGGTCGCGGCGGCTTACCCCGATCAAGGCTGCGAGATTTGGATAATCAACCCTTCTGGTGCCCCGGAGAACAGCCAGAACGAGCCCGCCGCTCCTGATGCGAAAAGCCACGGTCTTAACAATCCGTGATACGTCGAACGTCAGATTTCGGCCCGCCTCTTCCACTGTCCGCGTTGCCGCATGGGCATGGAGAACAAACGGTATGCCGCTCTTCTCGACGGTCTCCATGAAGGCGCTGAATGCCTCCCCGGCCACAAAGTCCACCGCTATATCCTGTCGGAGAGCAGCGTGCCGCCAACGCCGATGTTGTCGCGCTCCAGTTCGTTGATCAGGATAATGAACTTGTCTTCTGGAATTCCCGTAATTTCGCTGGCGTCGCGGGTAAGGACCTGCACGAGTTGTGCCTTCTTTTCCTTTGTTACCGCTGCCAAATCAATGGTTATTACCGGCATCTCTTTTCCTCCTTGTCAGTCACCAAACCTGACCAAAGGCTTGGAAAATTCATAAATGGGCAGATGGCTGCCGTCGTTTAAATCGTTCCGTGAATTGCTGCCACGCCTCATCCACACCCATTCCATATGACTTGGCGAACGAATCTCCAAATCCGTGCCCATCCTTGATGGCCAGCAGGAACGAGCGGAATCGCGCTTCGTCCAGCCGCTGCAGGTGAGCGACGAACATGCCGCTCTGGCGGTAGAACATGGGCGGTGTCAGCCCGTATGAATTGGCAAATTTCTTGAAAAAGAAACTCCCATTTGCCTCCGGTATGATGCTCTTTCCTTTCAAAATTGCCTCGACCGCCCCTTCCTCGCTCATCTTCTCCGCTCCACCGCCACCGGAGACGACCACGGCCAACCCCTCCTGGAACCATGAGGGGAGGGTGGCGTTGTAGCCATAGACCATGCCGAGCCGCTGCCCCAGGTGCAGGTGAGACAACTCGTGGGTCAGGATCCGCCTGATGCGGTCCGGTTCCTTCCTCAGCCCCCCGGAGAGAAATATCTTCAGGATCACGGCGCCGCGTACTTCTTTCGGCACCCCGGTAAATGCGGCAAAGCTCTCCTCGTCCCGCGTGACGTAGACCTCAACCGGCCCCGCGAATGGGCCATGCTGCTCCCTTTCCACCGTGGCAATGGCTTCGGCCAGCTCTTTGGCGGCAACCGTTGCCACGTCCTCGGCCCCCGGCTCCGCGAAGACGCGTCGATCGGTTCCCGTCGGAACGAACTCGGCGGTGGATTTCAAGGCGGCAACGCTGCTCCGCATTAGGGAACAGCCGAAGATATTCGTTGCGAGCACGAGTAGCACGAGGAGTCTCGACAAGGTAGTCATCCAATCCGTTACTCTCGCAGACATGTGTGCTTCTCACTGTTTATGCAGGTAGCGGGCCTTCAGATTGGCGGGAATCATCCACTCCGCCAGAGTCCGCTTGGGCAGCACCTTCGCGAGCTGCGCAGCAACGGTGTCGACATCCTTGCCCGTTGCCACCAGATCCCGTGCCTTGGCGTCGAAAAGCCGCAAGTATTCCTTCATCTCCTGCAGATCCTTTTTCGTCGAAAGGGGGCCGTGACCCGGGACGATTCGCTCCACGTCCATGGCGAGAATGGCGTCGAGGGTCTTTGCCCAGTTGGGGAGGTCGCCGTCGGCAAAGAAGGGGTGGAAATCGGTGAAGAGGATATCGCCGCTGAAGAGGAGTTTCTGTGCCGGCAGGTAGACAATGGTGCTCCCCGCGGTATGGGAAGGGGCGATACGGAGCAGTTCCACCGTCTCGCCCCCCAGGTCGATGGTCAGTCGGTCGCTGAACGTCAGCGACGGCAGGACGATCTCGGTGCCGACCATGTCTTCCGGTTTCAGCCCATAGTCGCCGGCTTTTCTGAGAATCTCGGCCCCGTTTTGGGCCAGCGAGGACCGCTCGGCTTCATGGGAGATGATGGTAGCGCCTTCCCTGGCAAAGACGCAGTTGCCCAAGGCATGGTCCAGGTGGATGTGGGTGTCGACCACATAGCGGATCGGCTTGGTCGTGACCTTGCGGATGTCGGCGAGGAACCGCTCCCCCTCCTTGGCTGAGAGCAGGGTATCCACAACCAGCACGCCGTCGCGGCCGATGACGATCCCGGCGTTGGCGGCAAAGCTGTGAGTTGGCGAGGCATCCGTCGCCCCCACGTAGGAGTATACGTTGTCGCTGATTTTGGTGAGATCGGCCAAAGCCGGTGTTGCCAGCATCAGGACCAGGATTGGAAACAGCAGGAAGTGCCTTTTCATCAATGGTTCTCCTCTCGAGCATTTCGGTACGGCCAATCATTTGCCGGAATGATGCACTATATGTTAATGTCCCCTAAAAATCACCTGTCCATTGGGACAGTGACAATGAGGTATATAGATGGAGTGGCTATCACGGAGGGAGGCGGTGAGGCTGCTGGAGCTGATAGATGCATCCAGAAGCTGTGCCGATATGGAAAGGCTCAAACGGCTGTTCCATTCGCTCAACGATCTTCTATCTTTTGATATGGCCGTTTGTGGTACCGCACGCTTTGACGGAGCCGGGACCATGAATGCCCAGCAGATCATCAACATATCTTACCCCGAGGAGTGGCTCAGTCTTTATGCTGAACATGATTTTGCCGCGGTAGACCCAGTGGTACGCGCACATATAGCAGATTTCTCGGCTAAGCCTTGGAGCGAAGCATACCTCAAGTGGGGACGTCCGCAGCCATTTCTTTCCCTGGCGGAGGATTTCGGAATCCGCAAGGGTTATAGTTTCGGGGTCTTGTCATCAAACGACAGGACAGCAAGCATCTTCTCCCTTTGCGTCAGCGAGAAATACCCAGTGCATACCCCCCAAATACTCGACATCCTGGCCCCGTATTTTCACGAGGCCCTGCGACGAACCGTGCAGACCGATCTGCCGTCCGCCTGTCTCGCCACCCTTACACCGCGTGAAATCGAGGTGATTAGCTGGCTGGCCAACGGCAAGAACTACTGGGAAATATCGGTCATACTCGGAATCAGCGAACGGACCGTAAAGTTCCATACTTCAACCATTGTGCAGAAGCTCGGAGCAGCAAACAGATCTCACGCTGTGGCTATAGCCATATCAACCGGTTTGATATCTCTGGCTTGATGTTGGGAGGGGAATACTCTTGCAGTGAAAAAGTTGTGTGCCGGTGTCACCATTGAGATTGCTCATGACTCCCTCCCAAATGTTCGGATGCACAGGCCAATTGGATACATGCGCAAACTTCACCAGCTCCGGCGGATTGCCATGCGCAGGCGCCGGGCGGCATCCAGGGCGCCGAAGCCGCCGGCACCCGACCCGTAGGGGGCTTCTCCCCCCATTGTCAGCTTCCATACGTCGGTAATGTTGTAGGAAAGCTCAGCCTTGACGAGGCCGTCGCCATGCTTCAGCCCCACACTCCAGACCGTCTTCCACTCCCCCCACTCCTCGGTGCGGGTCCAGGCCGTGATGAGCGCAGGAAGGATTGCCCTATCGAAGAGCAAGATCTCATCCACCGGCGGATCGATGGCATTCCCGGCCAGGGTCATGAGCAGCGTGCCGTCGCCAAAGGCTTTTTCGGCGCTCAGCGACCCGATGGCCGCATTGCCCAGGTGATCGTTTCTGGAGAAGAGCCCGGCAACTTCCCCCCGGATGACCCACGCCCCCACTACCCGTGACAGCTCGATACCTATCCCCTCTTCCTCTGCATAGCGGCGTTCCACGGGAATCTCGATGCCGCCGGAAGTCTCCACGGCCTGATCCGTGCGGAATTCCAGGATGGGTGCCGGACGGATGCCGGCGCGCACCCACCCCCCCACATCCCACTGGCCGAAGGTGGCCAGAAGGCGGATGGCGCCGAACCCGAGCACCGGCGGCGAGCTATCCATTTCTCTCAAGGACACCCCCCGGGGAATTTCTCCGTTGATGGGCGCATTTCTGCTGCCGAGCACCGGCAGGCGCCACGGCGTGGTGACCGGGCAGCCCACGGCCTCGTAACGCACGTCTCCCTTCTGCCCCGAAAGCCGGAGTGCCCACAAGGGGAGCTTTTCGTCGGCATACGGATCGGTCAGATCCCGTGGAAGAAAGGCGTCGGCCGGGGAGTAACCGTCCGTCTTTCCCCAGCCCAGCTGGAAACGCCCCATCTGCAGGTCGATTTCCGGAGAAAGGGGCAGGCGCAGCCAGAAGTCCTGCACCGAAAACGGGGGACGGCGGAAATGCCGGTCCGCCGGGTCCAGGAGACGTACTCCCTGGTCGTCGGTTGAAAGCCACTCCCCCCGCAGGGATGCGGTCAGCCGGGCTTCGCCCAGCTTTTCCTCCCACTTGTTGAAAAGGGTTCCCCAGCCGTCTACAGATGGGCTTTGACCGCGAGCCCGTTCGGGATAGACGAACCCCTTTGCCTCGGCGTAACCGGAAAACTCTCCGGCCACGGCAGGGGAAGAGAACAGCGAAACGAACAGAATCATGCAAAGCCGAAAAGGATATCCGTTCAATCGCCCCCCTCGCGATTGAGATTCTGCAGGGTGAAGCGGCCCACGGGCTGGGGCTTGTCGTAGCTGATCCGGTCCAGGACGACAGTCGTCCTGCTTCCTTTCCTGAGGTCGCTCATCTCCCATTTTTTGGCGACCCAATGCCCCTCCAGATGCTGCAGGTCGGAAAGGGTGAAAATCTTGCTCGGCTGCTTATCCCCTTTCCGATAGAGGTCCATGCGCAGCAGGTAGAGGATGTCCTTGCGCAGGTAGAGGATCTTCTTCTCGTACACGGACCTGCCGGCCCCTTCCAGGGGGAATGCCGCAATTACGTAGCAGGGCTGGCCGTCAACGGTCTGCTCCCCCTGGAGCGTCACCCTGTATTTTTCGTGGTCGAACTCCTCCATGTCCTCATAGTTGAAATCGGTTCCCACGAACGAGGCGTCCCGGTCCTGGGCCGCGATGCGCCGCTCCCGCTTCATTGAGGGAAGGTACAGCCACTGGTCGTCATTCTGCCCCGCCGGCCGGGAAATGGAGAGGAAGCCGACCTCCTTCACCTCGGGGGGATCGGTAAAGCGGGTCAGGGTCTTGGCGTCACCGGCATATCCCTGGCGATAACTCTTCCACCCCTTCTTGCGCACCTTCCCCTCCCTGTTGACGACGGCAAGATTGCCGGAATACTGCTGGGTCTTGGAACGGTGGCGGTTTTCAGACTCCTTGAGCAGCGCCCGGGCATCCGGGGCCGCGAAGACGGTTCCTGCCAAGAGGGCTGAAATAACCGCAGCAATGACAACCAATGATGTGACCATGGTTTTCTTGTTACTCATCTCTGTCTCCTCGAAAGGTACCTGTCATGGATATTTGTCTCAGCAATCGCCGCGGTCACCCCTGCATTGTCAACGGCACACCATAGGCCGCCGCCAGAACAACGAAGCTGACAATCAGAAAGTAGTGCAAGGGCAGGAGCCTTCCCAATTCCGGTATCTGCGCCGGCCGGAAATAGACCACCTGCCAGATTAGCCGGAACAGCCAGAAGGAGGCGTAGAAGGTGCTCATGGCAACACCCAGCGGCGTGCCTCCGGCCAGTTCGCTCGTATGGAAGAGGGAAGCGTAGGCAAAGAACAGGAACATGGGAATCAGAAACAAATGAATCGTGTAGAGTACCCGTGCCGTCAGTATCTTAGTCCCGGCGAAATCCTCCCGCCAGCCGAACCCCCGGTAAAAAGAACAGTGACCGATCCCCACCAGGGCGGAGAGAATTCCGCCGATTTTTATCGCTACTTCTGCCATAGCGTTTCTTCCTCCTGATTCACTCGTACTCGATTGCCTCGGTTATTTTCAGCCGTGCCGCCTGGCGCGCCGGCATCCAGGCGGCCAGCGTCGAGATGAACGGAAGGGCGACGAGAAGCTGGGCCAGAATTTCCAAGGGATACTCGTGGGGCATGCTCCAGCCGGTGTAGAACCGTGCCACCGCCCCTTCCATGAAGGAGGCAAAGAGGTTGCCGGCCGGAATCGCCACGATCACCGCCACCAGCGAGATGACCAGCGCCTCAGCCACGACGCTGCGGACTATCTGCGACGGGATCGCACCCAAGGCCTTCAGTACGCCGATCTCCCTGGTCCGCTCGGCCACCGAAATGAGCAGTGAGGTGACGATCCCCAGGAAGGCCACCACCAGAGCAAGAAAAACTGTAACCCGCGTCAGGGCGTGAAAGGCATCGATGGCCTTCTTGATCTCGGCGATGAATTCCTGGCGGGTGGAAATCAACGCCGGCATCTTCCCCGCAAGCTTCGCCCGTATCAAGTTGCGGACCTGCCCCACATCCGCTCCGGCAACCACGGATACGTCGTATATGTCCACCCGGTCATCCTGCCAATGGCGCAGATATGTATTCCTATCCAAAAAGATGGAACCCTGATCGGAGCCGTAGTCGCGGACCACCGCGGCTATGGGGAAGCGCACAATGCCGGTCGGCGTTTCAAGCTCCACTGCCTGGCCGACCCCCAGATTGAAACGACGCTGGAAATTTTCGGAAACATAGCACATCCCCTGGCGGCCGACCCCCTGCACTATGGATTGCTCGTTGCCGCTGAAATATTCATATTTGATCCGCTTCATCACCGGCTCGACCTCATATGAGCTGATGACGATCTGATGTCCCCGGTACAGGGGACGAATCGTTCTCACCGATTCCACTGCCCGCACTCCAGGCACCTTCAGCAGTTCCTGCCGCAAGCTTCCGGGGAAGAGGAAATCGGGGCGTGACCAGTTGGCGGACGCCCGCACGTAGAAGTCACTGGTGAGGACGTCGTCCATCCATTTGACCATCGTAGCCGTCATTGATCCCATATATCCGCCGATCCCCAGCACGAAGGTAAGGGAAAGGGCCATGGCCATGACGGTGCCGGAGGTCCTGCGTGGAGCTCCCAGGAGGGCGTCGGAGCAGAGCCGCCCCGCCACCGGCGACAGCCCCATGAGCAGCGGGGCAAGGAGGCGCAGGAGCACTCGGGAAAGCGGCCCTACCAGAAGCACCATCCCCACTCCGCCCAAGGCCATGACGGAAAGGATGAGGGGGGTTCCCACGTATGGGGGAAAGAGGGCCATGAAAATGGCGCAACCTAAGGCAACAACGCCAGCTGCTATGCGGGGTGCCCGGCTTGCGGCGATGTTCGCCTGGAAAGTTCCTTTGGCAAAGGCCTCGGTGGGGGAGATCCTGGAGGCGGCAAGGGACGGATTCCATGCCCCTACCAGAGAGGCGACGACGCCCAGCAGCATCGACTCCAAGATGATTCCCGGAGGAAACCGGACAGAGCCTCCTGGGGAACTGACCCCATAGATGGTTTCCGTGGTCTGCCCCATCATCCTGAGGAAACCTTCGGCGATAGCCCCCCCGACCAGACAACCGACAGCACCGCCAACTAGGCCGATGACCAGCGCTTCCAGCAGAAAGAAGGACTGCACCTGCCTGGGTGTGGCCCCCAGGGCGCGCAATGTGCCGATGTCGCGCCGTCTGCGGTTCACTGCCACGTTGAAGGCGTTGAAGATGAGAAAGGTGCCGATGGAAAGGGCAAAGCCGCTGGTGACGTTGAAGCCGGCAACGAAATTGTTGACCGACTGCTCCATCTGCTTGCCCCGGCGATCGGGCGTTTCGACCCGGTAAGCCGGCCCGAGTGCCTTCTCCAGCGTTGCCGTCCCCTGGGCCACCGTTGTTCCTTCCGCAAGCCGCACATCGATGCGGTCGAAGCGGCGGCCCCGGCCAAAGAGTTCCTGGGCGGCGTAGACATCCACCACCATGAGATTGCCGCCGAAGGCCTCGGCAAAACCCTTGGGAGATAGAAGCCCCCGCGCCGCCACCCGTTTCACCCCGGTCGGCACCCGTACCGGCAGGGTGTCTCCGGCCTTCAGCCCCGCCCTTTGGGCAAAGTCGCGGGTGAAGATCGCTGAATCGGGCTGGGCGAGAAAGAGGAGCGGATCGTCCAGGTCGGCGTCATCACCCTCGAAACCGTATTCCCGCATCTCCCGGTCCCCCAGGAGGTCGACCCCAATTACCATCAGGCTCCCCAGTTCCCCCCGCTCTGGCACCACGATCTGTTCGATGACCGGCGATATTGCCCGGATGCCCGGAAGGGTCCGGATCTTCTCCTGTACCTCCTCCGGTACACCGCCGGTCGTGGTGATCTGAAGGTGGGCCTTGCCGGCGACCCGGTCGACGGTGGACCGTATCCCCTTGACCAGGGTCCCCTGGGCGCTCCTGATGGCGCTGAAGGTGGCAACGCCCACCACCACACCCAACAGGGTCAGCAGGGTCTTCATCAGGTGCCGCCTCACGTAGGAGAGGGACAGGGTGCGAAGCAGGAAATTCATTGTTTGCCTCCGAGGGCGCTGTCACCCTCAACTCGGCCGTCCCGGAGCTTTATCAGCCGGTCGCAGGCGGAAGCGGCATGGTGGTCGTGGGTGACCATGACGATGGTGGTCCCCCGCTCCCGATGGATGCTGCGAAGCAGGTTCAGGATCTCCTCTCCCCGGGCGCTGTCCAGGTTGCCGGTGGGCTCGTCGGCCAGGAGCAGCGGCGCACCGGTGACCAGTGCCCGGGCGATGGCGACCCGCTGACGCTCGCCGCCGGAAAGCTCGTCCGGGAGGTGGTTCGCCCGTGCCACAAGCCCCACCTCCTGCAGGACCCGCGCAACTTGTCGGCTGATTTCTCCGGAAGAGACCCCGGCCAGATGCAACGGCAGCGCCACGTTCTGGTTCACCTTCAAGGTCGGCATCAGGTGGTAGGCTTGGAAGATGTAGGATATCTGCGAGCGGCGATAGAGCGACCGCTCCTTCTCGTTCGACCGGGCCAGGTCCTTCCCCGACACTAGCACCTCCCCGGAGGTAGGGATATCGAGCCCTCCCATGAGGTTTAGGAGCGTTGATTTCCCCGAGCCTGAGGGACCCATGATCGCCACCATCTCGCCGACTCCGATGGCCAGGTCGATCCCGGCCAGGGCCGTTACCTGTGACTTCCCCTCGTAGCTCTTGCATACGTTGTGGAGTTTCAGCATTGCGTACCGCCTCCTTGGTTCAAATGGGTGGTTCCGGGCAGACCCATGCCGACTCCTGCCGGAAGATCTCCTGGAATTCGCATCGCCCCCGCATCTGGTAGCAGACGGCCCGGCCTCCCAGGACGAAACGAGTGGACCAGAGGTACAGAGGGGAGCCCCGGGTGTACCGCTTGCGGGTCAGCTCCATGAGCCCGTCGATGCCGCGCATAAAGAACTCCCGGTCCCCGAAATCGAAGAGCCCCTCCTTGAGCCACGGTTCCATGTTCCATAAGACATTGCGCCGGACCACCGCCAGCTGCTCCTTCCCCATCGCCTCGGGCGAGTCGTACAGCGTCGCCCGGGCAATCACCCGGTCGAACTGCTCCGCATCCTCCTCCTGATGCGCCTGCTCCAATTCGCAGATCAGACGCCACTCCTCCCCATTCATGGCCCTGGTGCAGCCGAAGTCGATCAGGCCGAGCCGACCATCCAGCATGAAGATGAAGTTCCCCGGATGGGGGTCGGCGCAGAACCAGTGGAGCCGGTAATAGATCCGCATGGTGGCCACGGTGAGGAGGGTGGTGAAGTGATCCCGCTCCGCCTGGCTCGGATTGCCCGCCAAGAACTGATCCAGATGACAGCCGGTGAGGAACTCGGTGGTCAGGACCCGTTTGGTGGAATAGTCGTCAAAGACCCGCGGCACCACCACCCGGTCTTCGGTCGTAAAGAGGAGCCGCGCCTCCCGGCAGAAGCGGGCCTCCTGCTCGTAATCGGTCTCCATGAGCAGCATCTGCTCGATGTCGGCCAGCTTGTCGAGGGTGTTCTGCCAGTCGTTGGTCAGACAGAGGGGCTGGAGCAGGAGCCGGAGGTTGCGCAGGTCGGCTTTGATGGTCCTGGCAATGCCTGGGTACTGGATCTTCACCGCCACCTCCTCGCCGCTTTTAAGCCGGGCGCGGTGCACCTGCCCCAGGGAGGCGGCGGCAAAGGCTTGGCGGTCGAAGGAGGCGAACAGCTCCTCCGGTTCACGGCCGAACTCGTCGAGAAACAGCTCCCGCACCAGGGAGAAGTGCATAGGAGGCGCCTCGAAGTGCAGGGCCGACAGCACCTCGGCAAACTCCTCCGGCACCACCTCGGGGAGATTGGCCAGGAGCTGGCCGATCTTCATCACCGCACCCCGCAGGTACCCCATGGTGCCGAACAGCCTCAGGGCCGCGGCAAGATGGGCTTCGTTCCGGAGCCTTTGCTTCTCGTCACTATCGGCAAAGCGGCTGCGCAGCCAGTAGGCAACATAGCCAATGGTCACCCTGGCCTGGAGGGAGCCGAGGTTCCAGATACGGGAAAACGAGCTGACCGGCACCCTTTTCGTGGCGATACGGGTCACCAGCTCCGCCAACCGCCGGCCGGTCGGATCAGTTGCAGCATCCTTGGGGAGAAGGTCGAGCAGCGCCTCCATGGTCATCGACTCCGTTGCGTGACGCTTCTCAGGCTTCATGCGCGCCTCCTCCATCCGGACCGCTGCCGGAGATCACCTGTACGAACATCCGGATCGAATAGTCTATCAAGGCCCGGGATGCTTCTTGGTTGGGCGACTCGTCGCTGGCCCAGAAGGCGAGCACTCCCAGATAGAGGGACCAGTAGATGGTTATGGCAACGTAATCGGGGGCAGTGGTGAAGCCGTGCCGGCCTATGATACGGTGCACGGCGGCAAGGTGGTCCTGCCGGGCAGCTTCCCCCTCCGGGCAGACCGTCTTCCGGGGGAAGGGGCTCAAGGAGCGCTCCAGAACCGGCCCGAGAAAGGGGCGCAGCGGCCGCAGCCGCCGGAGTCCCGACGCGATGAACAGAAACAGCTCCTCTGCCAGTTCTTCATTCCCGCTGCGGCGTTGCTCATAGTCATCCCCCCCGCGGCTGAGCGCTTCGGCAACCATGGTCATGGCCAGGGTCTCCTTGCTGGGGAAATAGTTGAACATGGTGCCGGTGGCCAGCCCGGCCGCCAGGGCGATGTCCCGGGTGGTGGTGGCTTCGAACCCCTTGCCGCAGAACAGTTTCGCCGCCTTCTCCAGGATGCGGCCGCGGTTTTCCTGCTTGGCCTGTTCGCTGATGCGCATCAATTACCCCTTCAATTATATGAGCGCGCTCACTATAACGGCTAACCAAAAGGATGGCAACACAAAAAATGAACATGCTCACAAAACGCGAGACACAGACGATTCAACGGGGTGAATCGGATGGAGGGTCAAGCATTGGAGATGGATACAAGTGATCGAAAGAAGGAAAGATTATCAACCCAGCAAGTCCCTTGCGTCGCGCCATGATTGTGCCTCACCCATATCTGCAGAGGTATCAACCTGGTCGGCAAGTGAAACGTCCAGGGCCTTAATGACCACGGCACGTATGGCCTGATATGGTAAATGGAAGGCCGTAGTCGGGCACCATATGGGTTAATGATAATGTCACAGATTTTCATTATTTTATAAATGTTCGAGGCTGTAGCGGCCAAATTTAGAAAATGATGAAATATTGCTTGTTATCTCAATGTTGCTCGTATTCTCCCTATTCGTATTTCTTAGTTTCATGTGCTTGATTCAAAAAACATCGACATTGTCAGATGTTACCCCCCTCTACCTTCATCGATGTGCATTCGGATCCTGACGGTCTGTTCTTTTGTACCTTCTAAAGAAAAACATTATTCTAAAAATTAACATCGCTATAACATGTCGAAATACAAACAAATTACCTATTCATTTGGGTTGTATTGTTCTGCTGTCAATAAAAAAATATAAATTCAACAAATATTGTTTGGCATGTAGCGTGCTAATGAATAGGCCACAGGCATTGTAAAACAATGTCACAATACTGATATTCATAGGTGAGAACTTAGTGAAAACTACCTTCTCTTACATTCTAGTTTAGGTTTTTGTGAGAGAAACGGTAAGTAACTGGCATTACATTAACCATGCAGCTGACTGGAGATAATCAAATGAGTAATACCGGATCGTTATCATATCTGCGGATATTGGATTTTACTGGTGAGATTGGACCTTATGCAGCAAAACTATATGCAGGCCTAGGCGCTGACGTTATTCACATAGAGCCAATTGCAGGAGATACATTACGTTCAACAGGTCCGTTCTTTGGGAACCGTCCCGGCAAAGAAAGAAGTATGCAATTCATTTATTACAATGCAGGCAAAAGAGGGTTGGTGTTGGATCTGAAAAAAGAAAAAGGAAAAGAAGTTTTTGTCGACCTGTGTAAGGGCGCTGACATTTTGTTTGAGAGTTTTACACCCGGTTATCTTGATGAACTTGGCCTTTCTTTTGATGTGTTGAGTGCGGCAAACCCCAAATTGGTACAAACATCCATTACACCATTCGGTAGCTTCGGACCATACAGTACGTATCCCGGTTCCGACCTGACTTGTTCTGCCCTCGGCGGTTTTTTGTATCTGGCCGGTATCGATAACGACAAACCGGTAAGGGCTTGTGACAATCAGGCGTACCGGATGGCAGAGGTATACGCAGCAGTCGGGAGTTCGATCGCACTCTTGTTCGCTCAAAAAACCGGGGTGGGCCAATTTGTTGATGTCTCCTGCATGGAGGCAGTCGGCATGGCCTTGGAGACTGCCGCTCAATGCTGGGACCTCGAAGGGACGCTGAGAAGGGGGCGGGGCAAGGAGGCGGGTTCGGCCACGATCCATCCATGTAAGGACGGGTTTATCGCTATCGTCGCCATCGTAGGTAGAAACAAGACGATGTGGACACCTTTTGTCCAGTGGATGAAGGAGGAAGGTGTTGAAGAATGGGAACTGTTCGACAACGACAACTGGATCAACGCGTCCTACCGGGAGTCCAAGGCTGGATACGAACTGTTCTGCCGCATCTTCGAACGGTTTACCATGAAGCACACCAAGCAATACCTCTATGACGCCGGTCAGGCCCACCGGGTCGCCGTCAGCCCGGTCAGCAACGGCAAAGACCTTCTGGAAAACCCCCAGCTGAACCATCACGACTTCTGGCAGCGGCTGTATCACGAACCGGTCGGCGCCGAGGTGGTCTGTCCGGGAGCTCCCTACGAGTTCGGGCACCTCAAGTGGCGCCTGGGTGATTTTGCTCCCACCTTTGGCCAGCATACCGCCGAGGTGCTGGGCGAATGCGGCTATAGCCGCAGTGAAATCGATGCGCTTGACAGGGAGGGAGTTGTTCATGTTGCCAAATCTTAAAAAGGCCCTTGATGGGATCGTGGTGTGCGACTTTTCCTGGGTGGGGGCCGGTCCGATTGCCACGAACGTCCTCGGCCAGTGCGGTGCCGAGGTTATCAAGATTGAAAGCAAAAGCCGGCCGGACTTACTTCGGACCGGCGGCCCGTTCAAGGACGGGATCAATGAGGGGCTGGAACGGAGCGGCTATTTTGCCAACCGCAATCCCAACAAGAAAGGGATCGCGCTGGACATGAGCCATCCCAAGGCACGGGCCGTTGCGGTTCGCCTGATCAGGAAAAGCGACATCGTCATCAATAACTTCCGTGTTGGGCAGATGGAGAAGTGGGGGCTCGGGTGGGAGGACGTCCGGAAGATTAATCCGCGGATCATCTACGTCACCATGAGCCTGCAGGGGGAAACCGGACCGCAGAAGAGCTACATGGGGTTCGGGGTCAATCTTAACGCCCTGTGTGGTCTGACGGCCCAGGCATGTTTTCCCGGCGAGCGCCCCTTCGGCACCGGCACGAATTATACCGACCACGTCATGGCCCCGAGCCATACCCTCTTTGGCATCATGGCAGCCTTACTTGAACGGGAGCAGACCGGAGAAGGGCAGACCGTGGCCATCTCCCAGCTGAAATCCGCCATCAGCATGGCTCCGACGAGTGCCATGACCTATGCGGCAAACGGCGACACGCTGGGGCCGGCGGGACTTAGTGATCCGAATGCTGCGCCCCACGGCCTGTTCACGACACTCGGCTACCGGAGATGGATTGCCATTGCCGTGTTCAGCGAGGACGAATGGCGGGCGCTCAAGAAGGTTATGGGCAACCCCGCTTGGGCCGAGGATGGGAAGTTCGGCTCGTTGCAAAGTCGTAAGGAAAACGAGGCGGAGTTGAATGAGCATATGGAGGCGTGGACCAGCCGGCAGCACGCGGACAAGATCATGGACGAGCTGCTGCGCAACGGCGTCAGAGCGGGCGTGGTCAACGATGCCCGGGGCGCCATCGAGGATGATCACTTGAGGGAGCGGGAGTTCTGGTCGTACCTGGACCATCCGGTAATGGGGCGCACCCTCTACAACCGGGCGCCGATCCGCCTTTCCAAAACCCCGCTCCGGATGGAAACCGCGGCCCCGTTGCTGGGTCAGCACACCAGGGATGTGCTGAAGGGGATGCTGGACTATACGGATGAAGAAATCGCGATGCTCAGCGAGGAAAAGGTGCTTGTGTAGCTGCCTTTCAATACTACCACCAGGAGAAAGAGAATGGATTTCAGCATACCCGAAGAATACATGATGCTCAAAGAGTCGATGCGCGAGTTCGTCAAGCGCGAACTGATGCCGCTGGAAAAGACGCTCTTGGAGCGGGAGCTCTCTCTCTGGACCGAGCCCGGCCATCTTATCCCCGACGAGGATCACAAGCGGCTCATGCAGAAGACGAAGGAACTCGGATTCTGGGGGCTTGAGGTGGATGAGGAGTTCGGCGGCCAGGGGCTCGGGATGCTGGCCAAGACCCTGGTTGTGGAGGAACTCTCCAAGAGCCTGGTCGGCTTCTCCAACCACGGCTTCACCCTCCCTCCGGATGCCCCCAACCTCTATTACCTGCACGAGTGCTGCGGTCCCCGGCAGCGGGAAAAATACTTCGTCCCTTACTGCAACGGCGACGTCGATTCCGCCATGGCCTGTACCGAGCCGGGCGCCGGTTCGGACGTGAGCGGCCTCAAGACCAAGGCGGTCAAGAAGGGGGATAAATGGGTCATCAACGGGACCAAGTCGTTCATCAGCAAATGCGACTATGACAACGTCTTCTTCATCGTTATCGCGGTTACCGACCCCTCGGCATCCACCAAAGACCGGTTTACCGCGTTTCTCATCGACCGTGAGCATCCGGGGGTGCGGATCGGCAAGGAGATTCCGGTAATCGGCCCCATGCCGACCTGGGACCTGATCCTTGAGGATGTGGAAGTGGACGACGATGCCATCCTGGGGGATGTGGGGAAGGCATTCATCCCGCTACAAAACCGGTTCGGCGTGCGCCGGATCGAGTTGGCCTCCAGCTGCACCGGCATGGCGGAGCGGCTGATCCAGATGATGATCGACCAGGCCAATACCCGCATCACCTTCGGCCAGCCGCTGGCCGAACGGGGGACGATCCAGAACTGGATCGCGGACTCCACCATGGAACTGGAACAGGTCCGCTGGCTGCTCTACTACGCGGCCTGGAAATCGGACCAAGGGCACAAGGACCTGCGGATCGAAGGGGCAAGCGTCAAGGTGGCGGCCACCGAAATGCTGACCCGGGTGGCGGACCGGGCGATCCAGATCCATGGCGGTCTCGGGGTCTCGCATGAACTGGGGATCGAATACGTGGCCCGCCATGTGCGCCTGTGGCGGATCGTGGAAGGCCCGTCAGAGGTCCACCGGTGGCTGGTTGCCCGGCAGCTGTTGAAGGAGAAGAAGCCGTACAATCCGTTTATCGTTGCCGCCGACGAGGAGTGACCCTACATGACGATGTACCGTCTAAACCATACCAGGAGGATGCAATGGGAGTTGATTTCGTAACAGAGGGGAATGTCGCCTACATCACACTGAACCGTCCCGACGCCATGAACGCGCTGGACCCCGAGGGGCTCGTGCGGCTGGCGGAGATATGGGGCGAGGTGAAAAATAACCCCGAGATTCGGATCGCGGTGCTGACCGGGGCAGGGGAGAAGGCCTTTTGCACCGGCACGGACATGAAGAAGGCGAAGGTTCCTGATGAATGCATGGCAGCACTCTACTACAAGGAGGGGCAGCCGATCATCCCGCACATGAAAATGTGGAAGCCGATCATTGCCTGCATCAACGGGTACGCCGTGGGGGGCGGACTGGAGATGGCCCTGGCGTGCGACCTGAGGATCTGCAGCACCACGGCCAAATTCGCCCTCACAGAGACGAAGGTGGCAAGCCTTGCCGGCCTGAACGGGACCCAGTGCCTGCCCAGAGCCATACCTCAGGCGGTTGCCATGAAGATGCTCCTGACCGGCGAGATGATCGACGCCGCCGAGGCGCACCGGGTCGGGCTGGTGAGTGATGTTGCCGAACCGGACCAACTGATGGCCCTGGCCCGGAAATACGCGGAAAAGATCGCCTCCAACGCTCCCTTGAGCGTCATGGCGGCCAAGCAGGCTGCAGTGATGGGGATGGACATGCCGCTCCCCCATGCCATCGACTTTTCGTACCTGCTGTGGGGAATACTGCGGGACACGGAAGACCGGAAAGAGGGATTCACCGCCTTTGCCGAGAAGAGAGCGCCCCAGTATCGGGGGAGATAGGAGCCGGATCATGCAGATAGTCGTCTTGGCAAAGGTGGTGCCGGATTACGAAGTGCCGTCCGCGGACTTCGAACTGGTGGGGAACAGAGCCCATCCCCGGTACACGAGGATGATCGGCCTGTACGATGAAAACGCCGTCGAACTCGGCGTGCAGCTGAAGGAAAAACTCGGGGCCGACCTGACGGTTGTCTCCTATGGCCGGAACGACGATGTCCAATTTCTCAGAAAAGCGCTCGCCATGGGTGCAGACAAGGTGGTTCTGGTCGAAGGGGATTCGGACGATCCGTATGTGATTGCCGCCAACCTGAAAGATGCCATCGATCGGCAGGGTACTGTGGACCTGATCCTTGCGGGTCGTCAGTCCTCGGACATGGACCGTGGCGTCGTCCCGGGGGTATTGGCCGGCATGCTCGACCTCCCCTTTGTCCCCCAGGCCTGCAGCGTTGAAAGCGTCGACGGGGGGTGGAAAATTTCGCAGATAACCGAAACAGGGAAGCGGTTGCTGAAGCTCTCCGGCAAGGGGGTACTCTCCATCACCAGCGTCCCGGAGAACGTTCCCCGGATTCCGGCGGTCAAAGCGATCTTCGCGGCCAAGAAGAAGCCGGTGGAGAAGCTCCCTGAAATAGGGACCGGAAAGATGGCCGTCTCCGAGCTGTCGGTGAGCATCCCCAAGGTCGAGTCCAACTGTGAACTTATACCGGCCGAGGATATGGACGATGCTGTTCGTGTTCTCTTGAGAAGGCTCAAGGAGGAACGGTACCTATGAAAACGCTGATCATCGAAACGGCCAATGCCAAGATCCTTGGGGAACTGGTAACCGTAAGCAGGCTGTTCGGCCAGGCCCCGGATGTTGTCGTGCTGGGCAGCGGGGAGTTGCAGGGGAGCTACGGCAAGGCCTACCGGCTTTCCGATACCCTTGGGGCGAACCTCGGCTCCTCCCTCTCCGACCTGATCAAGAGGGAAAGGTACGAGCTGATTCTTCTCAGCACGACTGCCATCGGCAGCGGCTTGGCCGGCCCCCTGGCGGTGAGCCTCGGCGCGCCGATTCTGTCCGAGGTTACCGCCATAAGTCCTGACCTGACAATCGAGCGGTCCCTCTACGGCTCCAAGGCTGTTGCCCGTTACAAGCTGGAGTCCGGGCCGCTGGTTCTGACAATCAAGCGTAAATACTTCGAAGCGGCCACGTTGGAAGGAACGACGGCAACCGAAGAATTACCGGTCGGACCGCAGAAAATAACACTTCTGGAAGAGATCGAGGAGGAGCGCACCGGTATTCCGCTGGAGGACGCCGAGGTCGTGGTGACCGGCGGGCGGGGGATCGGCAGCGGCGACAACTTCTCCATCCTGAAGGAGATAGCCGGAATGCTGAACGGCGCGGTAGGGGCGTCCCGGGGGGCGGTGGACGAGGGGTGGATGCCGCCCGGCGCCCAGATCGGCCAGACCGGCAAAATCGTCGCGCCCACCGTCTATTTCGCGGTCGGGGTGTCCGGCGCCAGCCAGCATCTGGCGGGGATTTCCAACGCCAAATGCGTCATAGCCATCAACAAGGACAACGAGGCGAACATCTTCAAACGGGCCAGGTTCGGCATCGTCGGTGACTACAAAAAGGCGGTCCCGGCCCTGATCAACGCCCTCAAGGAGAACGCCTGACATGGAACGGATCCCCTACTGGAATATCAGCTATGGCCTCCTGATCGACCTCCTCTCCATCCCGGCAATGGCCGTGTTCGGGTACGGGATCTACCGCCACTGGAAACGGATACGCCAGGGGAAGGCGAGCGTCAGGCAGGGGATTACCCTTGATGCGCTGAAGCTGGGACCGGTTTATGTCTGGTCGTTTCTGACCAGGGGGATCGTGGGTACCCGTATCTACAAGAAACCGTTCACCGGCATTGCCCACGGCCTCCTGTTCTGGGGGATGGTCGTTTTGACCGTCGGGACCGTGCTGGTCTTTGCAAATGTGCTGTTCGGCATCCCGGTCTTCACGGGGGAGTTCAATCGCCGGTTCATGGGGGGAGCCCTCGATGCCGCCGGGGTGGCAGCCCTGGCCGGGGTGCTGTTCCTGCTGATACGCAGGCTTTCCCCACCCGAAAGGCTGACCTGCTTCAAGGCTAACTCGGGCTTCATCCTGATTGAGATCGGGATCATCGCCATCATCATTACCGGCTTCTTTATCGAGGGGGCACGAATCGCCCAGAACGGCATTGATCCCGGCTCGTTCGTCGGCAACTGGCTCGGGTTCATGCTGCCAACCGGGGAAGGCGGACTCGAACTTCATCGGTACCTCTGGTGGCTCCACGGTCTGCTCGTCCTCTCCCTGATCGCCTATATCCCGTTCTCCCCCCTGGCACACCTGGTGCTGGCTCCGGCCAACGCCGGTCTCGATACCCCGATCCCCGGCCCTAAGATGGGGGTCATCGATTTCGAGGCGTTCGAGGGGGAAGGGGAGGAGGCCCCGTCCCTGGGGGTGAGCAAGCTGGCCGACTTCAGCCGGAAGAACCTGCTGGACATCTCCACCTGCCTGAAGTGCGGCCGGTGCCACGAGGTCTGCCCCGCGGCCCAGACCGGCAAACATCTCTCTCCCAAAGGGGTAATGGTCACCCTTGCCGAGTATCTGCAAGAGGGGAAGATGCACGACGACTCGCTCCTGGAAACCATATCCACCGACGCAATTTACAGCTGCACCACGTGCGCCGCCTGCATGGAAGCCTGCCCGGTATCGGTGAACCAGCCGAACGCCATCCTCGGCATGCGGCAGCATCTCCTCATGGAGCGGTCGGAAATGCCCGACATCATGGGGCAGGCGCACCGCAGCCTGGAGGCCCGTCAACATCCCTTCATCGGTACCGGTTTCGGCCCCAACGACTGGCGCAAGGGGCTGGAGGTTCCCATCTACGAAAGGGGCGCCACCGAATATCTCCTCTGGATCGGCTGTTCGGTTGCCTATGAGGAGCGGACCCAGCATATCGGCCGGGCTATGGTCGCCATCCTGAAGAAGGCCGGGGTTTCATTCGGCATCCTGGAGGAAAACCGCTGCACCGGCGATCCGGCAAAGCAGATGGGTAACGAATTCCTGTTTTCGGAGATTGCCGGCCGGAACATCGAGGAGTTTAACGAGCTAGGGGTGACCAAGGTCATCACCATGTGTCCCCACTGCTTTAATAGCTTCACCCGGCATTATCCCCTGCTGGGGGCGAAGTTCGAGGTAATCCCCCATGCGGTGCTCATCCGCAGTCTGATAGAGGCAGGGAAGATAACGCTCGCCAACAGCGGCAGGAGCATCTGCTATCACGATCCCTGCTACCTGGGGCGGCACAACAACGTGCTGTCGGAGCCGCGCAGCGTCGTTTCCTCAATCGGCCACCTGGTGGAGATGCCGAGGCATGGGAGCGAAAGCTTTTGCTGCGGCGCCGGCGGCGGCAATTACTGGACCGAGGAAGAGGGGACCCGGATCAACCAGACCAGGGCCAAAGAGGCGCTGGACACGGGCGCAAAAACCATCGCCACGTCCTGTCCGTTCTGCATGCTGATGCTGACGGACGGCCTGAAGAAATTCACGGAAGAACAGATGGTACAGGATATCGCGGAACTGGTGTGCAGTCAGATGGAAGGGTGAGAACGGTCATTTTTCATAAAGAGCGCTGAAAACAACTACAGGAGGAGTGTCATGGCAAAGGAAGAGGTTAAGCAGAAGAAGACGAAAGAGAAGGAACCCGATATTACCTTCTTTCACCCGGATATACTGGAAGTGCCCAAGGACGGCGGCCTTCCCTATCTGAAGGGGTATCGTTGCAAGAAGTGCGGGCAACTGGATTTCAAGACTGAGATGTGCACCAACTGTTGGAGTGAGGAGTTCGAAATGGTGCCTCTCTCCCGCAGAGGGAAGGTCTACAGTTTTTCGGATATCTATATCGGCCAGCAGGGGCTGGCAACCCCATACATCTTCGCCTATGTGGATCTGCCGGAGAATCTGCGGGTATTCGCCCAACTGGAGGGTGAAGTTGACACCTATCGCTGCGACGAAGAGGTGGAACTGACTCTGGGGCCGATCAGGATGAACAACGATAACCTGCCGATCATCAGCTACAAGTTCAAGAAGATTGCCTAACTATTGAAAGAAACGGGAGAAGGTTATGAAATTACAGCGTGAAGTATACATAGCAGGGGTGGGGGAAACGAAATTCGGCAAGCATACGGTCGATTTCGATGTGTTGGGGAGGGAGGCTGCTCTGCAGGCGATGAATGGATCGAACATCGACCGACCGGACATGATCCAGAGCGCCTATGTGGGAAACGGAATGAACGACATGACGACCGGCCAGGCTGTTTTCAGGGGGCTGGGGATGTGCGGGCCCAATCTGCCGATTATCAATGTGCAGAGCGCCTGTTCAGCCGGCGCCATGGCAGTCTTCTGCGCCATTAAGGATGTGGCCACCGGAGTTACCGACCTCTCCATCGGAGTCGGCACTGAGAACCACACCATGCACAGACAGAGCGGAGCCGCGTTCAGTGCGGCCAGGTCAGACATAGAAACCATGCACGGGGCGGTCATGACCGGCAAATACGCCATGCGGGCGACCCGCTATATGCATGAGACCGGCGCCACCATCGAGGATCTGGCGATGATCACGGTGAAAAACCGCAAGCACGCCACCCACAACCCCTATGCCTGGTTCAAGGGGGCGATCACGGTGGAAGAAGTGGTCAATTCCCGGATGGTTGCCTATCCCATGACCCTGCAGCAGTGTTGCGGCATTGCCGACGGCGCTGCCGCCGTGGTGGTCGGTTCCAAGGAGATGATGAAGAAACTGGGGATTGCCAAGCCGGTCAAGGTGGCGGGTGTGGTGGTGGAGTCGGGTCCGTACCATAACCGGCCGCGGGACATTACCGGCGACGATATCACCGAGACCACTTCGGAAAAGTTGTACGAGGAGTCGGGGATCGGCCCGAAAGAGGTCAATATTCTCGAATTGCACGACGCCTTCACCATTGCCGAGCTTCTCTATTACGAATGCATGGGGCTTTGCAAAAAGGGAGATGGCCTCAAGTTCCTGAGGGACGGCCAGTCCACCTATGGCGGCCAGTGCGTGGTGAGTCCACGGGGTGGGCTGCTCTCCTACGGCCACCCGATCGGCGCTTCCGGTGCGGCCCAGATCGCCCAGAACGTGAAGCAGCTGCGGGGGGAATGCGGCGGTTACCAGGTCGGTCCGACTCCGAAGGTTGCCATGTCCCACGTCACCGGCGGCGGGCTCTCCGGCACCGAGCATGCGGCGTGCACCATGCACATGCTGGTAAAGGGGTGGTAAGCGAGGCATCTGACCAATAAATCCTCAACGGGTAAGGAGAGGCAGTCATGAAAGACAGAACAGCACTGATAGTGGGAGCGGCAAACGATATAGGAGGGGCGATCAGCGTCCGATTCGCGAAACTCGGCGCGCGAGTCGTCCTGATCGATACGGATCGGCAGGAATTGGACAAGGTGTCTGCCCTGGTGGCAGCGGCAGGGGGTGAAGCGGAGGTTATTGCCGTAGACGGTGCAGATTCCGGCGCAGTCAAGAGCACAATAGACGGTATTGCCGGGAAACACGGCTCGATAGACATCCTGGTCAATGCCATCGACCACAGGGACGGCGTACCGATCACCGAAGGGACCGTCGAGACCTGGGAGCGCTCCCTGAAAGAAAATATCACTCCGCTGGTCTCCTTCTCCCTGAACGTGATCCCGGTGATGAAGAACAACAAGTATGGCCGGATCGTGAACATCGGCAGCCTCGATTATCTGGGGACAGCGAAGCAGGCCAACTACAGCACCGCAAAATCAGCCATCTTCGGGTTGACACGCTCGTTTGCCCTGGAGCTGGCAAAGGACGGTATTACCGTAAACCAGATCCTGAAGGGGGACGTCAAGACGGCAGAATGTCCCCTCTCCCCTGAAGAGGAGGAGAAAGGGGCTGCCAAGTTGCCGGTGCAGCGTCTGGGCAAGCCGGAGGATATTGCCTATGCCGCTGCGTATTTTGCCTCCGGCCTGAGCGGCTATGTCACGGGGCAGAACCTTATCGTCTGCGGTGGCAAGAGCATCTATTCGTCAATGTCCGCGTAGGGGCGGACGTCACATCGGGAGGAAGATCATGGCAGGTTTACAGGGGAAGGTGGCATTGATAACCGGATCGGCAAGCGGTATGGGGAAGAAGACAGCGCAGCGGCTTGCGGAAAAGGGGGTGAAGATCGTCATCAACGACATTGTTTCGGAAAAAGTCGATCAGACGGTTAAGGAATTTTCGGCACAAGGGTTTGAGGTAATGGGTGTGGTGGCCGACATCTGCAAAACCTCCGCCGTTCAGGAGATGGTGAAAAGCGCGGTCGAGAGGTTCGGCTCCCTGGATATCCTCGTCAACAATGCGGGGATGGAACGGGCCGGCGCCCTGAGAAATCTCAGTGAGACGGACTGGGATCTGACGGTGGACGTCAACCTGAAGGGGGCTTTCCTCTGCAGCCAGGCGGCGCATGGCCACATGATCGAACAAGGAGGAGGGCGGATCGTCAATATCGCCTCCAGGGCGTGGCTCGGAGGGGCGGGACAGGCACCCTACTCATCGGCCAAGGCCGGCCTGGTGGGGCTTACCAGGACCCTGGCACTGGAGCTGGGGCGCAAGGGGGTAACGGTCAACTGCATCGCTCCGGGCCTCATCCACACCCCCATGTGGGACGAGCTTCCGGAAAAGAACCGGCTCGGCTTTCTTGCCAAGCAACCGATGGGGAAGATCGGTGAGGACGAAGATATCGCCAATGCTGTCCTCTTTTTCCTGGATGACGAAGCGTCGTTCATTACCGGTCAGGTCTTCTATGTCTGTGGCGGGAGAAGTCTGTTTGCAGGGTGATCGGCAACACCGCAGCCACCGTAACGTCAGGGGTGTGAAAGGAATGGTGAGACATGAAGAATGAGAATAGTGACAGGTTGGAATACACGAGCGATGATGAACTTTTCCCTACGGAAATCACCTTTTCCGGCGGCCTGAAAATTCGTCTGGGATGCTCGGAGGACGGTAAGTCCTACCTGAAGGTAGAGTCTCCCTGAGAGGTGCCTCGTATCCGGAGCGGCAGGAAGGGGAGACAGTGTACACGGTTTCAAAGGAGGAACAGCCATGATTTCACCGGAACGCTTGCGGGTTTATCGCTTCTTCGCCTCACTGACGGACGAACAGCTCAAGGATATTGCCTTGATCAGCGAGGAGAAATCCTTTCCCACGGGTAGCGTTATTTTCAAGGAAAACAGTAAGGCCGACAACCTGATGCTCCTGCTGGAAGGGGGCGTGGAGCTGTTCTACAGCAATGGCGGGGCAGGATCCGCTGCAAACTCCACGGTTTGTTCCGTCGTCCCCGGGGCGATCTTCGGCGTTTCATCGTTGATAAAACCATACCACTACACTTCTTCCGCCCGGGCGACCAAGCCGGTCAGGGTCGTGGACATCAACGGGGCGAGGTTGCGGGAGATGTCGGAAAACAATCAGGCCCTGGGGCAGGTGCTGATGAACAATGTGGCCGCAGCGGTGCTCGCCCGCCTGCACTAATGAAGGCTTTCAACAATCACTAAGGACTAAGGCAGTGAAATGCCGCAGATTGCTGACAAATCCAGAATCTGCGGCATTTCACCTGCCTGCCGCCGCACTCACACCGGCAATTCTCCCAAAGGCCAGACATTCGGCAATATTGCCCCCACCCTGATAAACCAATCCCCAGAGGGAACCGAGTTCTCCGGCTCCGTACAATCCCGGTATCGGATCGCCGAAGGGATCGACGATCTGTGCCCGTTCATTGCGCCGTGGTCCGCCTTGGGTGTTAGCCAGCGAGGGATAAATTTCCATGGCATAAAACGGCCCGGTATGGATCATGGCCAGATCACTATTTTCCTTAATCTCGCGCCCGAAGAGCGTGTCCTTTCCCGCCCGTACGGATGCATTCCACTGTTTAATGGTATCACGCAGGGTCAAACCGGAGATTCCCAGTTGCCGGGCCAGGTCGGCTATGGTCTCAGCCTGCACGATCCAGCCGTTGTCGATCTCTGTACGATTGTCTTTGCTCCAGGAGTAGCGGCTGCCGGCAGAGCCGAGACCGATCAAGCCGGAAACCGGTTCCCGCTTGCGCTTATTTTCATCAAAAATCAGGTAAAAAGGGATACGAGGATAGGAAAGGGCATGGCTGTCGAAGTAATCTACCGCCAATAAACCGGCCTGACGTTCCACGGCGCTTTCGTTAACAAAGCGTTTGCCGTTCCTGTCGACAAATATCTGGCCGGTGGTGCCGATGGACATCAACAGCGCTGAGTCAAACTCAGGCGCCTTGAATCCGAAGGCGCAGGAGACGCCGTTCATGTGCCATAAAGCTGCGCCGACTTTTTGTGCCATGCGAAGCCCGTCCCCCCGGTTGCCGGGATGTCCCAGTGAGTAAAGGGGACTTCCTTTGACGCTGTTTTTGAGCATTATCGGGTCGAATTCGTATCCGCCGCTCGTAAGGATGACGCCACGTCTTGCCTGAATCGCAATTTCATCCCCTTTAGACTGGGCAATAACTCCGGTTACTTCACCGTTACCACCGGTAACAAGGCGCTTCGCCGGAGTTCGGGTCAGAACCGGGATATTCCTGTGGCGTTCTACGGCCTGGGAGAGCAGCTGCCATAGATTCCGGGCAAAGGCCGTTGTTCCCCGGTTAGCGCCTTTTACGACATATCTAATGATCGCCTCGGCGCCGGCAAGTTGAGGATAGCCGGCGCCGCCATAGGTTTGAAAAGCAACTTCATTGTCTAATGTTTTAAGCCAGTCGGGAGTTTTTGCCGATTCTTCGACAAAAACCCGCAACAATCGATCATCTCTATCCGAATGGGAAGAATCAAAAAGCGCTCTGACATACGCAAGCGCTTTGATTGGGTCGTTATGGCTGATGAACCCGCCGAAAGAGACCAGGGTATTCCCTCCCCCTTGGGGGGTGCTTTCGAGAACCAGTGTGGCGGCCCCGGCATCGTGGGCGGCAATGGCCGCCGTCGCTCCGGCGCCGCCATAGCCGATGACGACCACATCAACGGTTCTGTCCCAACTGGTTGCCGGATTCATACCGCTCCCGCTTGACCTCTAATCGGTAAAATGATTCGGAACAGTGTTTGCTCCATTTCCAAGTTTTGCTCCAGCCTGCCATGGCTGATCCGCTTTAGAACAGGCTCAGCAGCATCTTGGTTCCCATCACGATCACCAGCAAGCTAAAAACAAGCCTTAATTTATAAATTGGCAGGTTGTGTGCCAGTTTTGCGCCAAGCGGCGCAGTCACGATACTTGCGACGACAATACCGAACAGCGCAGGGAGGTAGACAAAACCGAAAGAGTGTGGGGGAAGCGGCACCTGTAGACCATTAATCACGTAGCCGACAGCTCCGGCCAGCGCGATTGGAAAACCGATTGCCGCCGATGTGCCGATAGCCCGGTGAAAGGCAACGTTACACCAGACAAGAAACGGGACCGACATGCTGCCGCCGCCGATGCCGACCAAACTGGAAACGCAGCCGATCAGCCCGCCGACGCCAAACAGAGCTGTACGGCCGGGAAGCTGGCGGTGGGGTTTGGGCTTAATATCGAGCAGCATTCGCGTGGCGATGTAATAGAGGAACAAGACGAAAAACCCTTTGAGAAAGCGGGTTGAGAGCTGGGCGGCGACCCATGAACCTGTATATGTACCGGCTATGATGCCGAAGCTGATACGTCGCACCACAGCCCAATCCACGGCTCCATGCCGGTGATGGGCACGCAGGGAGGAAATGGAGGTGAACATGATGCAGGCCAGGGATGTGCCGAGGGCCAGATGGAGGATATGTTCTTCCGGCAGATGCTGGGCGGTGAACATAAACGTGAGTATCGGCACGATGATCAAACCGCCCCCGACACCAAACAGACCGGCAGAAAGCCCGGCAAATGTCCCGATAGTGATATAGGTTAACCACATTGGCATCAGCCTTCCCATCATCAACGCAAAAACAATCCGCTGCCGGATCCATTATCGCCAACTGGCCGATTCAGGTTAAAACCTGTGGGTATAGGCAATACTGAAGTTGTTCTGCGAATGCACAAGCCGTGTGTTCGCATTGTCGAACGATTCCTCAAACGCATGGGAATAGGCAAAATCCACCGTGTTCGCCGCCGAAAAATCATACGAGAATCCTGCCGATGCATGCTTGGTGGGAATGGCGGGTATGACCGCAATCACCGTGTCGGAGCGCATGGCCTGGCTGGCAATCCGCCCACCGCAGCGCAACGTCCAGTGCCCTGTTCGGTATGCGACACCAAGGGAATAAATCATCTGATCCTTGTAGTTCTGAGGTAAGGAGATATGGATATCCTCACCGTTATCGGTCACGAAATGGACCTTCAGGTCTTTCACGGCATTCTTCCAGAAAACCCGCGAGATATCCGCAACCACCAACCAATGTTCGTTGATCTGGTGACTGACGCCAATATCCAGCTGGGCCGGCATCTGCAGGCCACCCAACTTTATCTTCCCCTTGAGCGGAATCTGTCCCGCACTCCCGTCGACTGCAGTCATGGTGGCATTGCCTTCCATGTCCGCCATCCGGCTTTCCATGGTGTACGCGGCGCCAATAATAGTGTCCTTGGACAGTTTGTAGACCCCCCCGATCCGGGCGCCGAAACCCCACGCATCTATGCCGCTTGCGATGGGTTGATTTTTCGTCATGCTGAAATGAGCGCCGCGTAAGTCGGGGAGTCCTCCCAGTACAGGGAGCAAGCTGCCGGTAACGCGCCCCCCCTGGATCAGAGCGCCAACATCTTCTGCCGGCAGCAGGAGTTCCAGGTTCAGACCTTCCCACATTGCATCGATGGCGGCTCCTATGGTCAACTTTTCGTTGATATCGTAGGTTATTGCGAAGGGGACATTCAAAACCAGCAGACGGCTGGAATTATCAAGCCCTGTGTCCAGGTTGCCGGAGGCACGGGAAAGAAAGGTATTCCTTCCATACTCCGTTCCCAGTCCACCTTGGGCGAACGCACCAAATCCAAGGGTCAGGGGGGCGGCCCGATAGACAAATCCCGCTTCGGGTGCGGCATAGGGGCCACGGTTATTGGAGTGGGAGTCAGACGAGGCATTTTCCCCTGTTGCCTTATTTTTAGCGGAAATATCGGTCACAACAACGTCCAGGCCCACGTGGATTTCAGAACCGGCGCCCATCAGCGACAGTGTTGCCGGATTAGTCATCATTCCCGCTGCGCCGACATCAAATGCCGTTGCGGCCCCCCCCATGCCGCGCGATACGGGGCCAAACCCCTCGAGCCGGAACACATCTGTTGCATAAGACACTCGCAACGTAGTCGACACTATGATTGCGACCATTGCCAAGGTGTACGGTGTTACAATTTTATATTTCATTGATTCACCTTTACCGAAAGATATTTTGTTTGCCCTGCCTTGATCGCCAACGGGTATGGCTCATTTCTCTTTACTTGGGTGAAAGAAGTTTTTTAAACACATTTGGAAACTGCTCCATAGTGTTAACAAACTGGATCATTTCGCCATATTCTTCCGACAGAGCAGTTTTGTTCATGGGGTCGCATTCAAGCCCCAGGGTCAGCAGGTTTATCTTCTTCTTCTTGCAGTAGGCGATGGCGTCGCGCACCCCGCACCCCCAGTTGGATGCCCCATCGGTAATATGGATGATAAATGGTTTGCGTGCGCCTGGCTTGAGGCTTATTGCCGTGGCGATGATGGCCTCGCCAGAAGCGGTTCTGCCATGGGGAGTAACGGAAAAGAATTGGCCCTGCTTGAAAATTTCCGTGATCCGGCAGGTCTCATTCCGTTCGTTGTAGGCAAAGATCCGGGCATTGGCGTTGTAATCATGGATGGCCGTAAAGAGCGTCTGATAGATGAGTTCTGCCTTTGACCATTTGGTGGGTTCCGACATGGAACCGGTGCAGTCCACAAGGAGAACTATATCGTTGTGCAATTCGTACTTCGTTTTCTTCAGGTTGAAAATAGAGCCGGTTGTGGGCGCCCGGTATAGGCGCGTGCGATCGATCCTCCCCGAATCCAGGCCTCTGCTGAAGGAGATGTTTCGCTGGGCAGCCAACTGGAGCACTGTTTTCAGCTTGTAGAGGAGGGCGTTATCGACATTCTTCTTCGCCGGCATGACGATGTCATTCCCTTCCACGCGAACCACATCGCCAAAATTGGCCACGAGCAGTCGTACCTGCTCGGTGAAATCCACATGCTTCGTCTCAATAGTGCTTTCGATCTCGTCCGCAAAACTCAGGAGGGTAGCCTTGACCGCGTCCATTTCCTGGTCTTCCTGAGCCACGTCTTCCGTGAAATCCGCGGAAAGCAGAAAGGGGTCCTTCCTGTCGGCCGGCCAGAATTTCACCATTTCCAGCAACTCATTGAAAATGGAGGCATAACGGTTCAACCGGTATTCACAGCGTTCAGTCACGCTCGGCAGAGCGGCGCAGTGTGTGATCAAATCTTCCACAATGGAGTTAAGAAGCGCCATGGGTTTGGTATAGGGCTGGCTTGTGGAGGCTCTTCCAGCCATTTCCACGACGGAATGATCCTCGTAAGGTTGTTTGTAGGTTTCTTGTTCCGCATCGGCGGCGATCCGCCACCAGATGTGCAGCAGCTCGCTGAATGAGGGGGGGCTGATGAACTGTTTTGCCGCTTTCGCAATCTCCCATTCCCGGGCCTTTGCCGCATACAGGCCGAGGATGCTCCTGTTGGCAACGAGATCCGCATAAACCTTTTCCGCAATATCCAGAAAGAGGGAAAATTTGTATGCATACATCGGAGGGAGTTCGAGTTTTGTCTGGGCCAGCTTCAGGACATGGCCGGTCCATTCCGTCTTCAGGTAGGCGCTTCTGATGGCGAGCCCTATTGCAATGTCGGCCTGAACTGCGGGGATCGGATAGCGTCCCATGATCGGTGAGGGATCAATTTCGATGCTGTCGGATCGGGTAATCGGCATTCCTTCCCAGACTACGCTGCCGCTGTTTCTGCCGACTTGAGAAACCACCTTTCTGATGCCACGCAGCAATTTCGCCAGTTCCAGTATCTCAACGGGCGATTTGTCCCTGCGCCAGTATTCGGAAAAACCGTTTTCACCGGCTATCAGGAAACGTTCCTGAGCTTTACCGTCCCGAGAGGTTTTTTCGGAATGAATCATCGATATTCTCTGGTGTGCTGTTGCCAGGTGTGGTCGAACAGAACGTATTCATTGCCGACGCTCTCGGTGTACCCCTTGTTGACATGGAGACCGATGAGCACCGACTCAAGCGCCTCCTGGCTGGTCTGGAGACTCACGGCCAGGGCCTGTCGCAAGCTTGCGCCGACTGCCATCATATCGCCGATCATGAGGGCCGTTCTGGTCGATACGTCGATCCTGAGATCGGAATGGCTTCTCAGGAAGTTAAGGGCGGAGATGATGTCGTCTGCCTGCACAGCGGAGATGCCGGTTTTTTTTACCAACACCTCTCTTTCCACGTCGTTTGGCAGATAATCCATCAGCAAAAAGTAAAAGCGATCACGCAGGGCGGCATCGAGCAGTTCAGTCCCGACAAAGTCGTCCCCCTCATTCAAGGTGGCAAAGAACACCACCCCTTTCGCCACGTTTACCTGTCCCAGCTCTTCGAGCCAGACCTCGCGGCTGTCGGACAAGAGGGAGAAAAGCATATTCAAGGCCTTCGGGTGTTCCGGCCGGTTGATCTCTTCCAGGTGAATGACACAGTTGGGGGTCTGGATAGCCTCGGGGAACAGAAACTGTTTATATTTCGTCTCTCCGGCTTCCAGTGCGTATTCACCAAACAGCTGGCCAGGCTCGGAAAGTATGCCGACTTGAAACGTCGATAACGGGTTCTGGTAGATGGCGGCATACTGCCTTACCAGGGAAGACTTTCCACATCCCTGCCTACCGGAGATCAGCACGTTCACCGGTTTTTTTTGCGATAGCTGGTGGATCTTTTCAAAAATATCCGCCACGTCCTTGCTTACATAAAAATAGGGATCTTCCTGGGGTACCGATAAGTTACTCTGTTTACTGGCTGACATACGATGTGTCCTCACGGTGGTCTTCAGGTAAAGGTGACAGGCGGCACCGATGTCGGTACCGCCGTCTTCCCGGTCTGTAATAACGGGGCAGTCAAAGCCTGGTGGGACCAGATTGCCCAGAATTACCCCGCCTGACCAGTATCACACATGTTCTCTGAAGCTGAGCTTGCCGACTTCATGTTTGCCGCAGGTCATCCTGTTTACGTCGGTTACCCACCGTTTCCACACGCCACCCATGGCATTTCTGTTGACGGTGCACTGTCCCCGAAGCGGGTTGGTGGGGTCCGCTATCTGCCATTTGCATGATTGACACGGTTTCTTCGTGCCAGGCTCTTCGTGCATCATGTTGCCATTACTTGTTGCGCTCACTGTTGCCTCCTGTCCCGGGCCACGTGGAGACATCCCGCCGGGAATGCCCCCACGTGGATGTATTTGTTAGAGTTGTGTGTTCAGGTATTCAAGATCATCGGCACCGAAGGCCTGTTCGTTTCTGGCGATGATGGTGTTTTGGCCATAGGTCGGGATATCCACAAAGCGGGCACTGAAGCCTGAAACCCTGACGATGAGATCCTGATGCTTTTCGGGTTCCTTTTGAGCGGCCTTCATCTCTGCAGTGCTCACGCAGTTGAACTGGACATGATCTATGTTGAGTTTCTCCCAGGCATCCATATAGGATTTCCAGATAGTAAAACCATGCACGCTACGCATGATCGGCACGGAAAGCCTCTGGTTGAGCAGATTGGCTTTCTGGTTTTTCTGCACTTTGGAAACGGACTTCAGTACGGCAGTCGGTCCTTTTTTGTCCGTCCCCATGTAGGGAGAAATACCCCCGTCGTCACCGGCATCGCCACCGAAACGGCCATCCGGGGTTGGACCGGTCCGTGACCCGATTTCCATGTAGAGTCCGACCGCCTGACCTACGGGAAGTACTGGTCCACCCGAATAATTGGTGATCTTTGCCATCTCGCCGCCAATGATATCCTCGTAAAATTTCTTGATGATGGTATCGGCATATTCGTCGTCATTGCCCCATTTGGGTGCATTCAGGAAATCCTGGCGCATATCCTCGTAGCCGTGCCAATTTGCGCGGAGAGCAGTGACGAGCTGGGCCATCGTGTACTTCTTCTCGTCATAGATCAGTTTCTTGATGGCAACCAGGGAGTTGGCGGCAACGACTGTCGTGATGGGGTTATGCCAACCGTTCGGCTGCTCGGAAAGTTCCATGCTGTCGATGCCCAGCTCCATGCAGCCATCATCGATGCTGGAGACGAAAGGCATCTGCAGGAATTTCGATTCGTAATAACGCATGATGTCCTTGGCACGGATCACCTTGCTCGTCGCGTAGGCATACTGGCTCCTGAACGCTTCCCACAGCTGTTCAAACGTCTTGAATGTCGTAGGGTCCCCAGTGTGCGGACCCAGCTGCATGCCCGAATAGGACCAGTCAAACCCGTCTGCAAGGACGATTTCCATCATCTTGGCCGGGAAGATCGAGCCGCCACCTTCCGACCTTGTCTTATGGGTCTTACGCCTGCCACATACACCGGGAGACATGCACAACACCAGGCCCCAGTAATGGGCCTCGTCATCGGTCGCCCCATTGTTATTCTTGCTGAACTGGCTGTAATACTTCAGTTGTTCCGTACCAATGACGTCATGCTTGATTGAGGGGTACCCCAGGCCATCCCGGATGCACTCGAAAACAAGGCGTTTGGTTTTCTCGCGGCCGACCGGATGCCACCTGAACACGATGGACGGTTCCGTGGTTCTGATGTTCCTTGCACCTTCGAGAATGGCATCGGTCATGTCACTGCAGGCATCCACATAACCGGGCTTGGTCCCGCCGATGGTCAGAATGAACAGGTCGTTGGAACCGGGGAAGATTTCGCGGTATGCTCTGGACTTCCCTGCGCCATGTTCCGAGATCTTCAGTCGCTCCATTTCAACCATTTCCACCACATCGGTGTGGGTCATGGGCTGGAAGGATTTCTCCTTGACGCTTATGTTGTAATAGGGCTCCAGCATCTCGTCTTCTTTTTGGGCATAACCGCTGGCATAGCGGTCTATGGCATGACAGATCAGGTAGGTATACCATTTGGCCTGGAACGCATCTTTCAAGCCTTTGCACGGCTCTGCCGGCACGCGGTGGCTTATCTCAGCTATCTCCAGCAATTCTTCCTTTCTTGCAGGGTTTGTTTCGAAATTCTCGGCAACAATTTTTGCGAGACGGGCGTGGCGCCTGGCCCAGTTGATCACGGCTTCATCGGCGATGATCATTGCCTTCCAGACATCGATCTTGGCTATCCAATCCAGTCCGGTTGTTGCATCCCATGGAATCTTCTGCATTTCCCTTTTGGCATGCTCGATCTTCTCGTGCGCCATTTCAATCCGTTTCAACAGACCGTCCTGCAGCACCGTTTCGTAAGGGGGGCTGATACTGTTGTAGCCCGTGGCGAACCCCGGAGCCTCCATGGTGCTCACCTGGTACATCTGCAGGAGTTCTTCCTGGGTGAAATACCGCTCGCCCTTGGCCTGCATGCTGTATTTCTTCCAGTATTCGTTGATCTCCGCAGCTTCTTCTTTGGGCTGGGGGGAGTAGTCACTCATGAGGTAGTCCTGAACCGCCATATAGGCGAGTTCAGGATAGAGCGGAAACATCTCGGGGTCTTCGGCGTGGTAGCCGATGATGAATTCGTCCTGCTGCAGGACCAGCGTGCTTTTGTTCAATATGTTCGCGAGTCCCAACGCTCTTCTGATCACTTCCGGCTGCCCTGCGCTCGCCTTGTGCGCTTCGGTGATGAAGCGCATCCGCTCGATGCCGGCCCGAACCTCCGCATCGACAAATTCTCCCGCTGCGGCATGCTTCCAGCGGCACCGTGCCTTGAGTCTCTTTGTCCTCTCCGTGGTGGGACGGGCAAGATTTTCATGAAGTACTTCATCAGCTATTGCATTTTCTTCCTGATTTGCCAGCGGAAAATCGACAACCTTGTCATTGTACTTAATTGATGCAGCAACCGTTGACATGAATAACCCCCTGTTTGATCATTTGTTATGCTGTTTTGAATGCTTTACATGATGGAGAATCGTTCCTGGTCGGCTTGGACAGCCAGTATTTACCCTTTGCGTCCTCCTTTTCGATAACGCAGTCTCCTTTGCCTGCTTCAAAGTCCCCGGCATTTTCAGGAACGGCAAAATAGAATGAGCAATTCTTACAAGTGGTCATTTCGAATCTCCTTTATGTGCATGGTTGACATCCTGCGGATTTGTCGTGATACAGCGCGATTAGCGTTGAGTGACCACCACCCCCCTTCCCTGCGGCGAATAAACCGGGCGTGAAAAATAATCCCGCCTTGGCTTCAGCGATCTCGTGCCGGCAACATTTTCAACTGCTGGTGACGACCCAACCATACCGCCGAGGGTAATCTCTCGAATTCCTTGCTGCCTGAGTGCGTTAACCAGGGGGGTAAGCTGCTGTGCCGGAAGGTCGGGAACCCCCAGGTATTGATAGCTGCGCCCCAGTTGCACATATTTCCCCGTCGCATAGGAGTGATAGGGAAGGATGTCGACTCCGGACAGTTGGTTGGCGAACTGCCCCAGATACTCTGCATAGGCTTCGAAATCTTGACTGGTGTCGTTGATGCCGGGAATGATCGGGAGATGGGTACGTACTGTTGCCCTGGCTTCCAGGAGCCGTTCCAGGTTCGATAAGATTTTGTGCAGGGAACCACCGATAACGTGTTGATGCTTTTGGGGATCAGGGGTTTTGATGTCGACAATAAAAAGATCTACGTACTTCAGAAGGGGTTCAATATTATGCCATTCGGCAAACAGAGATGTCTCTATCGCTACATGAACATTCTCTTTTACTTTCAGTCTATACGTCAGATCACGGGTGAATTCAGGATACATCAGAGGCTCTCCGCCACTGACCGTGACACCACCTCCGCTATGCTGGTAAAAGATTCGATCGGACACAGCCTCCTGGACAATGCTTTCTATCGAAATGAATTTGCCTACTGTTTCACGTGCGCCAAACCGGCAGGCAGATACACACTGGAAACATGATGTGCAATGAGATCTATCGGTCGTTTTCCCAATACAGTCGTCATGCTCAGGATTATCAACACCCGATGGACAAGCTGTCAGACACTGTCCGCAATTACTGCATTTGCTTGCATGATAATAGAACTCTTGCTTAGGATTTATGTTCTCAGGATTATGGCACCATGGGCAATGGAGAGGGCAGCCCTTGACGAAGATGGTAGTTCTGATGCCGGGGCCGTCATGGAGGCAGAATCTTTGAATTTCGGTGATGAGTGGAGTGAGCATGGTGCACCTCCCTGATTGACAAAGGGTATGCTGCTGAACCGAACGTGCTTTCTAGTAGAGCATTAGCAGCAGTTGTGCCAAAACAGTGTTTCATAAGACATTAAACAAGTCTCACATTGTATTTAGTGTATATTTGACAACTAGACATAGCTTCTTTTAAATCGCCATGTTATGATATGATTTAGGTGCTAAAATTTTGTTTGTATTTTGTGTTGGTGGGGGTGGGGGAAGCGATTTGGGGGGAGGGGCGGCACTATGCGAGAATGAAAGTGTGACGGGAAAAAGTTTGATTATTTTCTAAATACTGCTCTCAGGATTCAATATTTCAGAAAATGATGAACATTTTTTTTATACACTTGAATAACTGTGGAGTTGTGGTGGGCGATGGGGCGCTTGCCAGTTTGAGGGGGGTGAAGAGGCTTTGATAATATAACTAGTCAATAATGCAATGCTTTTTATAATTTGCCGTTGCCCGGGGTATAGTAAGTTCGGAGTACTGACTGTATATAATTGCAATTTAAGTAAAAGCGACATATAAAACAATGTTAGATATTGCTGGGTCACTTCTGAGGCATTTATCGAGAAAGGTGGCATAGTGAAAAAGCGTAAGCTCGCGAAGGAAAGCTCTGCAAGTACCGTGGTCAGTGACAATCTACGTTCGCAATTGCGTTTTTCAAGCGAAACCGGCGAGATATGGTTGTCTGAGCACCGTATGCTTCTTGTTCATGCGGATTCTCATGCGAAATTGCGCCGTGAGTTGATCGAAACTCTCGGAGTGGGCCGTGCGCGGGGCGTGATCATGCGCATAGGCTATGCTACCGGCATAAGTGATTATGAACTCACCCATATCAGCCGGGATAGGGTAACTGATAATGAGAATTTCATGGCCGGGCCACTCTTATTCACATTGGAAGGAAATGCCAAGACCACTATCCCCAAATTAGAAATTGATCGGAAAGCAGGTACGTTTTATGTCGAGGCTCTCTTGGAGAATTCCTGGGAGAGTCAGGCATACCTGCGCCATTATGGTGAGTCCACCGAAGGGGTGTGTTGGTATTTACAGGGCTACTCGAGCGGCTATTGCTCAGCTTTTATGGGCAAGCAAATTCTTTGCAGGGAAGTAAACTGTTTCGCTGCTGGCGCGAACCACTGCTACCTTGTCGGTAAACCAGTCGAGGAATGGGATGATTCCAGCGATTTTTCACTAATGATGAATCAGGAATCCATTACCGACCAGCTCATCGGTCTTCAGAATCAGGTTGTGCACTTACGTTCCGCAATGGGTGAAAAAAAATTGCCTTCTGATGTGCTGGGGAATTCGCCTGCTTTTCTCGCCGCTTACGATCTTCTTACGCAAGCAGTTGATAGCCAGATTACGGTACTGTTGCTTGGAGAAACAGGAGTTGGCAAGGAGGTATTTGCGCGCACTCTCCATGAGAAGGGGGCACGTAGCAAGGAATCGTTCATCGCCATCAATTGTGCCGCCATTCCACACGACCTTGTGGAATCCGAACTGTTTGGCGTGGAAAAAGGCGCATTTACGGGCGCACATATATCTCGCCCCGGGCGCTTTGAGCGAGCCGACGGAGGCACGTTATTTCTTGACGAGGTGGGAGATCTCCCCCTTTCGGCGCAGGCAAAACTACTTCGGGTGCTTCAGGAGGGAGAGGTTGAACGTCTCGGCGGGACAAAAACACATAAAGTAAACGTGCGTCTTGTAGCGGCAACAAACATCGACCTGCGAAACCTGGTTGAGGTGGGAAAATTCAGATCCGATCTTTATTACCGGCTCAACGCGCTGCAGATTAACATTCCGTCACTCAGAGAGCGTAAGTTGGACATTTTGCTTCTCGCCAAGCACTTCCTCAAGAAGTACTCCGCGATCAACGGCAAGAGGCTGCGCGGATTTTCCGACAAGGCAAAGCTGGCTTTGCTCGCCTATCAATGGCCCGGCAACATCCGTGAACTGCAGAATGTTGTCGAACGCGCTGTAATGCTTGCGCCGAACGGCACCCACATCCATATAAACCATATGTTTCCTTCGTACAAAAACGATGGACTCCACGAGTTTGCGCTTGATGTCAAAGGGGGCTTGAGCGCCGACCAGGAGGAAAGTGGTGAAAGCTTCTGCGATGCCATCCTGAGCGGCAGGATAACAATGGAACAGGCCAATAACATGCTGGCAAACGCCGCCGTGGAAAAGGCCAAAGGGAACCTTTCCGCTGCGGCGAGAATGCTCGGTCTGACCCGTGCCCAGTTGGCCTATCGACTCGAGCACCAGCATGACAATGCAATCGTCAAATCCATACGAGTCAGAGCGAAATCCCGAGATTCGTCAAACTATCCACTGAAGTGAGTAATTGTTGGTTGCCGCCTGTAGCCTAAATCACTAGGGGGCTTTCTCCTTCAGGTAGGCATCCTTGCAGTGTTCCGAGCAAAAATAGAGCGCGCGGCCGTGTAGCTCGATCCTGCATGGGGCAGTGGTCGCCGAGATCGGCATGCCGCAGACCAGGTCCACGACGGTATAGTCTTTCTGATAGAGGGGATGGGTTTCCAGCCGAAGGTAGGTGTCGACAAATTCAAGGATTTTTTCTTCCACCCACCGGCCAACCGCTTCATCAGAGCCTTCGAGCGGGAGGGTTGTCTCGTCGTTTCGTTTGTACTCCATTAGCGTGGGAAGTATGTCCAGAGTGGAGCGGATCGCCACCTTTTCGCCCGTCTCCTCTGGAAACAGACCGATGTCGAGAGTGACAGTGGCGGGAAAGCGCGGCGTGTGGGCAAACTCGCAGGAGCAGTAAAAGTCGGTGCCGGAATGCCGATCGGAAACGAAGGCGTTTTCGAATTGGTGCGACAACTCCACCATCCTGGGATGGACAACGGATTCCAGGAGGCGATGGGCGGCAGCGGCAAATCGCTCACGTTGACCCAGCATCTCCTTCATCGTGCTGTCGATCTGCTTCTGCCTCTCCGCAAGTTCGTTCAGGTGCCTGTCGAGGCGCTTGCGAATTTTCTCCGACAGTTGTCCGGTCTCTTCCATGATGTCTCTCCCCGGCCCCATGGCCGTCAGGTCGCGTCAGTCGCGAAACGTGGCGTGGCATTCGTTGCACTTCTCCTCGGCCTTCTTGAAGGCAGTCTTGGCGCCAGCAATATCTCCCTTTTTCGCCAAGGCCACCGTTGCCGTTACCTTCGAGCCGAAGTCATCAGCGATTTTTTTGAATGTGTCAATCTTCTTCAGATTCTTGTGGGGCTTCGCTTTCTTCAGATCGGGAATGGTCCCGGCCATTTCCCCCGCCTCCGCCTCGACAGTCGTGGCATCCCCTTTCTCCAGGGCGCCGTTGATCTTAGTCTGGGCCTCGGCATACATGGGCATTATCCGGTGGAGTTTGTCCATCCTGGTGTCACGGTGTTTCTTCCCGTGCATCTCGCCTCCGTGAGCGAGAGCTCCCCCCTGTGTCAGCAGAAGAATGCACGCCGCCAGCATTGTTGCTTTCTTCATCATTCGTGTTCTCTCCTGAATCGTATCAGTGCTCCTGCACTTCCAGCGGAAACTCGCCGGCTCCTTCAGCAGAACGGCCGACCTTGTCGGTTACCTTCCAGCGGACCTTTACCGGCATTCCGGCTTTGAACAGGGAGGGGGCCTTCGGCTTCAAAACCGCCGCCATATCGAAGACCGAGTGATAGACTTCGCCGTCGAATCGCTTGTTGTCTCCCCCGGCTATGTTCAACTCCTTGATCTCCAGCGGCCGGTCGAAGAAGACATTCACCTCTTCTACCTCCTTTGCCCCCTTCTCCTTCATGGCAGTGACGCTCAGAAGGCGAGGGGGAGAGGGGTGGAGGACGGCGCTTTCCTGCGGTTTCAGCGGACCTCCATGGCCGAGGAACATCGCGACGTCTTTGCCGTCCACGGTGCCGCTTTCTTTTCCTTCGATCTGCATCCGCACCTCCCGAACCCCGCTGAACTGGGAAAGGGTGAGGGCGACCGCATCGAGCAGGGCCTTTTCAACCACGGCATCGGCTTTTGCAGCAAGGATTTCCTTGCTGAAGTTCACGGTTACGGCGTCATTTTGCTCGGCAAGGCCGAGGATGCGCGTGCCGGGAGCAAATAGCTGGAGGAATTCACCCTTGTAACTCCCCACATCCATGCCTCCTAGCAGACGCTCGACCGCCACCTTCTTCAAGGAACTTTGATCGAAGGTGAAGAACGGAAACGGGACCACCTTGCCCGGCTCTTTTGCTGAGGGGAAATAGATGACGAAAGCGTAGCAGGTTCCCTTGTCGGTGGTCGGAGCGGGGCCGAAATACTTCTCATATGCCCCAGTGGCCGAAACGCGGACCTGTTTCCCTGGGACGTTTTTCTGCTCTTTGGAGCAGCCAGCCAAGGCAATCAGAACAAGGATTGCCACCAACGCTATGCGAACCTTTCCCATAAGGCACTCCCGGTGGAAAAAGGGGCAACCGGATAACCGGTCACCCCTGGTGCCGACTTGACGCCGATCTTTCTTACTTCACCACGTACCAGAACTTGGCACTTCTCACCTTGCCGTCGGCCAGCTTGAACTTGGCCATGACGCCGTACTTCCCCTTTTTGGAGAGGTCGAAATCGGCGCCGAAATGTCCTTGCATCGCCATCAGGTCCTTGACTTGCTCGGACTTGTTGGGGCCTTGGACTTTGACCTTCACCTCTCCTTCGGTAATCGCCTTGCCGCTCTTCGCATCCTTGAACTCAACGGCGATGTGGTGGGTCTCCTTCATCCCCTTCGGCATCTCCATCTTCATTCCCTTCATGTGCTCGGCCATGCTCATCACCTTGAAGGTGACCTTCACCCCGTCCACCACCTCCTGGTGGGCGACGTCACCCCCGTGATCCATCTTCATTGAACCGTGGTCCATCTTCATGGAGCCGTGATCCATCTCCGCGTGGGAAACAAGGGGGGCCGCCAGGGCAAAGGTTGCCACTGCGATGACTACTGGCAATTTCTTCATTGTTCTTCTCCTTTTTATGGTGTGTTGAAATGGGTCAATGACCCTTCCTGAGAGCCGCCCACGGAGCGACTCTACAGCTAATGCTTCATCCCTGAATACTTCAGTTTACCCTTTTTTAGATCATGTTTTTTCATCAACACAAAGATGACCGGCGTCATGATGAGGACATGGATGGCCGAGGAGATCATCCCCCCGATCATGGGGGCCGCGATCGGTTTCATGACGTCGGCGCCGGTACCGCTGGACCACATGATCGGTATCAGGCCGATGAGGGCCACTGCCACGGTCATGAGCTTGGGGCGCAGCCGCAGCACCGCCCCCTCGAAGGTGGCATCATAGATGTCCTGCTCGGTGCATGGCCCGTTGATGAGCTTCTTGTCCAAGGCCTCATGGAGGTAGATGACCATCACCACCCCAGTCTCCACGGCGATGCCGTAGAGGGCGATGAAGCCGACCCAGACTGCCACCGACATGTTGTAGCCGAGGGCCTTCACCAGGTAGACCCCCCCCACCAGGGCGAAGGGGACCGAGAGCATGACCATGCTCGCCTCCAGGGCCGAGTGGAAGGTGAAGTAGAGGAGAATGAAGATGATGAGCATCCCCGCCGGCACCAGGATCTGGAGGCGCTGCTTGGCCCGGACCTGGTTCTCCCACTGTCCCGACCATGCCACGTAGTAACCCGCCGGGAGCTTCAGGTTCTTTTCGAGGACGGTCTTTGCCTCACCCACAAAGCCCCCCATGTCGCGGCCACGCACGTTGAGGAAGACGATGGAGCGCAGCAGCCCTCCCTCGCTGTTGATCTCCGGCGCACCGGTGGAGACCTTGAGCTTCGTCACGAGCGACAGCGGCACCTGAGCCCCCTCCATGCCGCCCACGAGGATGCGCTGGATGGCCGGGATATTGTCACGATAGTCGCGCATATAGCGGATGCGGATCGGGAAGCGGTTGCGCCCCTCCACCGAGGTGGAGAGCATCTCGCCCCCCAGGGCGGTCTCGATGACATCCTGGATTTCGCCCACGTTCACCCCATAGCGGGCCGCGGCCTCCCGGTCGATGTCGATGTCGATGTAGTTGCCGCCGGTGACCCGCTCGGCCACCACGTCGGCAGCGCCGGGAACGGTCTTCAGAATCCCCTCGGCCTGGACCGCCAGGTCCTTGAGGACGTTCAGGTCGTTGCCGAAGATCTTGACCCCCAGGTCGGTCCTGACCCCGGTGGAGAGCATGTTGATCCGGTTGATGATCGGCTGGGTCCAGCCGTTTCTGACGCCGATCTGCTGGAGCTTGGCATCCAGCTCCGAGACGATGTCGGCCTTGGTGACCCCGGCCCGCCACTTCTCCTTGGGTTTCAGGATGATGATCGACTCGAACATGGAGACCGGCGCCGGGTCGGTGGAGGTTTCGGCGCGCCCCACCTTGCCGAGGACGTGCTCCACCTCGGGGACGCTCTTGATGACTGTGTCCTGCACCTGGATAAGCCGCTTCGCCTCGGTTATGGAGATGTTGGGGAGCGTCACCGGCATGTAGAGGAGCGATCCCTCGTCAAGAGGGGGCATGAACTCGGAGCCGAGGGTCATGAACATCGGGATGGCGATGGCCAGGGCCACGAGGTTAAGGGCGATGGTGGTCTTTTTCCACTTCAGTACCCAGCGGATCACCGGCGAGTAGAGCCGGATGAAGAACATGGAAACCGGGTTGGAGCTCTCAGGCGGCATCTTCCCCCGCATGAAGAAGAACATGAGGACCGGCACGAGCGTGATGGCGATGAAGGCCGATCCCACCATGGAGAAAGTCTTGGTGAAGGCGAGGGGGTGGAACATCTTCCCTTCCTGCCCCTCCAGGAGGAAGACCGGCACGAAGGAGAGGACGATGATGGCCAGGGAGAAAAAGATCGCTCGTCCCACCTGCTTGGCGCTTGTGATGATCACCTCCAGCCGCTTCTCTTTGCGCTCCTCGGGGGGGAGCTCGGAGAGGTGCCGGTAGCAGTTTTCCACCATGATGACCCCGGCGTCCACCAGCACGCCGATGGCAATGGCGATCCCCCCCAGGGACATGATGTTGGAGGTGACCCCCATGAGCTTCATGGTGATGAACGAGATCAGCACCGCAATTGGGAGGGTCAGCACGATCACCAGGGAGCTCTGGAAGTGGAGGAGGAAGGCGAGGATCACCAGGGATACCACCACCGATTCTTCCAGCAGCGAGTGTTTCAGGGTGTCAATGGCCCGCATGATCAAATCGGAGCGGTCGTAGGAGACCATAATCTTTACGCCGGGGGGAAGCCCTTGCTCCAGAGACTTGATCTTCTCCTTCACCCGGTCGATGACGTCCTTGGCGTTCTCGCCGTAGCGCATGACCACGATGCCGCCCACCGCCTCCCCTTCGCCGTTCATGTCGAGGAGCCCCCGACGGATGGCGCCCCCCAGTTGCACGGTGCCGAGGTTCTTGACGTAGACCGGCGTGCCGCGCATGTCGGCGCCGACCACGATGTCCTCCAGGTCCTTGGGAGACTTGATGTACCCCTTGCCGCGGATCAGGTACTCGGCGTCGGCCTGTTCCATGAGCCTGCCGCCCACGTCGTTGTTGGAGCGCTTCACCGCCTCCATAACCTGATCAACCTTGACGTTGTAAGCGAAGAGCCGGTTGGGATCCAGGTCGATTTGGTATTCGCGGACGTATCCGCCGATGGAGGCCACCTCGGCCACGCCGGGGACGGTGTTCAGCTGGTAGCGGACAAACCAGTCCTGGAGCGTCCGGAGTTGTTCCAGGTCATATCCTTTTCCTTCCAGGGTGTACCAGAAGACATGGCCGACGCCGGTGCCGTCGGGGCCAAGCGTCGGGCGGACGTTGGGCGGCAGGAGCGATGCAGCGTAGTTGAGGCGCTCCAGCACCCGAGTTCTGGCCCAGTAGATGTCGGCCTTGTCCTCGAAGATGACATAGATCATGGAGAAGCCGAAGGCGCTCGACGCCCGGACGGCGCGCACCTGGGGCAGCCCCTGGAGGTTTACGGCCAGGGGATAGGTCACCTGGTCCTCCACCACCTGCGGCGAGCGTCCCGGATATTCGGTGAAGACGATCACCTGGTTGTCGGAGAGGTCGGGAATGGCGTCAACCGGCGTCCTGTAGACCGCCCATACCCCCGCAGCCACAATCAGGGCGAAGATCATGATGATAATGATGCGATTTCTCGCGGAGTAGTCGATGATTTTCTCAATCACAGTGAACCTCCGGGACCGGCGTCCGGTCCCTGATCAAATTACATTTTCATATCACCCATATCCATGCCGCCCCCCTTCTTCTGGGGAGGAGCGGACGGCGTGTGCCCTTCATGACCGGCCGGGGGAGCCGGAGCGCCTTTCTCCTCCATCTTCATCCCCGGCATGCCGGCATGGCCGCCGCCAGTCCCTTTCAGCTGCGCTTCGGAGTCGATCAGGTACCCGCCCGATGCCGCAACCTTTTCGCCTGCCTTCACCCCGGAGAGCACCTGGAGCATGTCCCCCACCCGGGCGCCCACCTTCACGTCCCGGGGCTCGAACATTCCCGGCTTCATCTCAACCCATGCTACCTGCCGCTTACCGGTGTCCATCACTGCGGCCACCGGCACGGTCACGGCGGTGCCGAGCGGCACCTTGACCGACGCGTTCACGAACATGTCCGGCTTGAGCTTCAGGCCTGGATTGGGAAGTTGGACCCGCACCTTGACCGTCCGGGTCTTGGGGTCGAGGAAGGGGTAGACGAACGACACCCGACCCGAGAAGGTCTTACCGGGATAAGACTGGGAAACGATGTCGACCCGCTGGCCGAGCTTTATGAAGGAGAATTCGTTTTCGTAGACCTCCACGTCCACCCAGACGGTGGAGAGGTCGGCGATGTTGAAGAGGGGATCCCCCGTGTTCACGTACTGCCCCTCAATGGCGATCTTCTCGATCACCACCCCCGAGAGGGGGGTGTAAATAGGAAGACGGATATTGGGACGACCGGCCTTCTGAAGCCCTGCGATCTGGTGCTCCTTTACCCCCATGAGGAGGAGCCGCTGCCGGGCCGAGGCCACGAGCCCCTCTCCCCCCTGGGAGATGGAGGCAATGGGGGAGTCCTTGAACCGGTCGCGGCTCTTCAGTGCCAGGAGGTATTCCTGCTGAGCGGAGACGAGATCGGGCGAATAGACCTCGGCCACCGGTTTTCCCTTGGACACATAGGCGCCAACGGTGTTGACGTAGAGCCTGTCAATGCGGCCCGCCACCCACGCGGTGACCTTCGCCTGCCGGGACTGGTCGTACTGCACGATGCCGACAGCATTCACCTCCTTGGTGAGGGGCATCGTCTTTGCCTCAACGGTGGCAACATTGGCCATCACCTGCTGGGAAGGCGAGAGGGAAACATGCTCGAGCATGGCCATTTCCTTGGCATCTGCCTGGGCGCCTTCCACTTTTTTGATGAGCTCCATCCCGCAAATGGGGCAGGTACCGGGCTTGTCCTTGATGATGAAGGGATGCATGGCGCAGGTGTAGAGCACCTTCCCCTGGGCGGCCTTTTCCCCCTGTTTTGCTCCTGTTGCGGTCTCCGCCTTCTGGTTGTGCCACAGGTAGTACCCCCCGCCGCCTGCCGCGGCCAGGAGAACCACTGCCACCGGAACTGCTACCTTTGCACTCAATTTCATGATCGTACCTCGCGGTTTATGGAGAATAGTTCAATGCATAGCATCTACAGGGCGCGCACGCCGGGAAAGCCCACTACTCCTGCAATTCCTTGCCGACCAGGGCCTCAAGCTGGGCGAGGCGCATCTGGTACTCGGCCAGGGATTCGTAATAGTCCCGTTCGTAGTTGAAGAGGGTCAGCCGGTTGTCGAGGAGCGTAAGGAAGTCGACCTTGTTTACCCGGTAGCCGATGGTGGCGGATTCCAGCGACTGCTCCGCCTGGGGGATGATGCCGGTGCGGTAGAGCTTGGCGAGCTTCTCACGCCGCTCCAGCTGGGCCAGGCTGTCGGCGATGCCGAGATTGATGCTGTTGTTCAAGGTATTCAATTCTGCCGTCGCCATGGCGATCTCGGCCGACGACTCCCGGACCATGGCATGGCGCCGTTCCCGCTGGATCGGGAGATTGAAGGTGAGGCCAGCGCTGTACATGTCGTACCCAGCCTCCATGTCATTGATGGGATCCCGCTGCATATATTCGAAGGAGAGATTAACGTCAGGAAAATACTCTTTTTCCGCCAGACGGTGTCCGGCTTCACCCTTCTCGATCTCGGCGCGCAGACTCTTGACCAGCGGCCGGTTCTCCTGCGCCATGGAGCGGAGTTGGTCGGGGGACCAGGTAAAGGGCTTCAGTTCGAAGTCGGCAACTTTTCCCACCGGCGTTTCGGCGGGGCGGTAGAGCAGGGTGTTCAGGGTGGCCTGGAGGCTCTTTCGCTGCTGTTCCAGGGATATCTTCATGTCGACCATCTTCGAACGTTCAACCTGGGCCTTGAAGACGTCCTGCTGGGCCCCCTGGCCCACGGAGTATTTCGTTTCGGCAAGGGCGATGAAGTCATCCATGATCCGGATATTCTTCTCGACGATCTGCAACTCCTTGTCGGTCAGAAAGATTTGGTACCAGGTCTCCTTCACCATCCGGGCCAGTTCCAACTTCCGCTCCGCCACCTGCCACTTGAGCGCCTCGGCCTCCCTCGACGCCACCTCGGCCTTCAGGTCCCGCTTCCCCCAGAAGGGGAGTTGCTGCGAGATGCCGATCACCCGCTGGCTCATGGGATCACGCCGGGAATTGAAGGGATCGCGGATCAGGAAGCTCTGCATCTTGAGCATGAGCATCGGATCGTCAAGGGCACCCGCTTGGGCCACGCGGTTGCGGAACATCTCCCAACGGGCCTCGGACGCCTTCACCTCGGGATTGTTGGCGAGGGCAGCATCGACAAGCTGAGGGAGATTTTCGGATGGTTTTGTTTCCTCGGCCGGTGCCTGGTACGGAAGCGCCAGCACCGCGAGAAGCATGAACCCGATTGCGAGACGTGATTTCATGGGGTCTCCTGGAGGTTGTAGATAGTTATGACTATCCATTTGCCGTGCCAAAAGCAAATTGGCTGATTTTACGGCTTATATTCAACTTGTGCCGCTTGTTCGATGGCGAGCATGCAGAATATTCGACAGCAGCATCAGAATATTCTCTACTGTCGTGGCTAGTTCACTCTAGTTTTTATCGGCGAGTTTTTAATTAATTTTAGTTGTTTTGTAAAAAAATTTTTCCATTTGGCAAAGTAGAGACAAGAGCGCGGTGCAATCACTTGCTGCCAATCTGGATGATTTGCATCTGCATATCCATCCCTGCCTTCATGGCGGTGATGTTGGCCTCGTAGGCCCGGGTTAGGGCGGGACGGATCCGCCGATACGGCTCTAACCTGTTAAATAATGCCACTTCATTTCTTGTTGTCAATGTGTCTGGCAGATGTAAGTGCCTAACATTACGCCTGTTATTGCATGAGGAACCAAAGGAGCGGAAACAGCTGGTCCGGTTCGTAGGGTTTGTGAACTATACCCGACGCACCTGCCATTGCTGCTTTTTTCCCGAAATCTTCGGGCGGGTCGGCGACACCGAGAATAACTAAAAGGCTGGGCTGATTCTCGAGCGCTGCACGGGTCAGTTCGATCCCGTCCATATCGGGAAGCAGGGCATCGGCAACTAGGACTTTCCATGGTTCATCTTTAAGCACCAAGAGCGCCTCTTCGCCGTTTTCCACGCGGGTAACCCTCAAACCGTTACGAATTAGCAACGACTCAATGGTGGCGCACTGCTTCCCTGCGGTCACGAAAAGAAAGTCGCCGCTCTCTGGCCAGGTCTCTTTCGAATTCATTTCTTCTCTGTTGTGGGCCAAATTCAGCATCAGATCACCCTCCCGTCCCGAATGTGAATTGTCCGGTCGGTGTACTGGCAGTTTTCCGGGTTGTGGGTCACCATCACCACGGTCTGACCCTCGTCGTTCAGTTCCCGAAAAAGGGCCATGACCGCCTCGCTGTTGGCGGTATCGAGGTTGCCGGTGGGCTCGTCGGCAAAGAGGATGTGGGGGCGGTTGACGATGGCGCGGGCGATGGCCACCCGCTCCTGTTCGCCACCGGAGAGCTGGTTCGGCAGCCGGTCCGCTTTGCCGCCGAGCCCGACCCGTTCCAGGGCCTGGAGGGCCGCTTGCCGTTTCTCGTCGCCCTTCAGGGACGCGATGGTCAGGGGGAGCATGACGTTCTCCTGGGCCGTGAGATAGGGGATCAGGTGGAACGACTGGAAGACGAAGCCGAAGTTCCCGGCCCGAAAATCGGCCAGCCGCTCCTCTCCCAAGGCGTAGAGGTCGGTTCCGTTGACCGTCACCTTGCCGCTGGTCGGGTGGTTCATGCCGCCGAGGATGGAAAGAAGGGTGCTTTTCCCTGACCCCGACTGTCCCATAATGGTGATGAACTCGCCGGTCTCGATGCCGATGTCGACCCCCCGCAGCGCCTCCACCGTCTCATCACCGCAGGAGTAGTGCTTGGTTAGATTACTGATCTCGATGAGTGCCATGGTTAAATACTCCGTTATTCTCGTTTGTCCGGTCCCTAGTCCCCGGTCCCCGCTGTTACAGTGCCCGCAGGGCTTCCGTGGGGTCCATACGGCTGGCGTGGAGTGCCGGATAGAGGCTCGCTAGGAGCCCCACCGTCACGGCGAGGCCGATGGAGCCCGACGCCACCAGTCCGTCCCAGACAAGGGCCGCTTTGGCAGACTCGGCCATGAAGGGGAGGGCGAGCCGGGCCGCCCCCATTCCCGAAAGATAGCCCAACGCGCCGGCCAGCAGGCTCACCAGGGACGCCTCCAGGAGGATGATCCGCATAATGTGGCTCTTTCTGAAACCGATGGCCCGGAAGACGCCGATCTCGGTGGTCCGCTCGTTGACGCTCCCCATCATGGTCACGAAGACGATAAGTGAGCCGATGAAGATCACCACCCCGGCGACCCCGTAGGAGAAGCGCTTGAACTGGTCGAGGGTCTTGAGCCGCGACTCCACCACCTGCTGAATGGCGGTGACCTTCGCCTCCGGAAGCTTCTCGGCGATCTGGACGACCATGTCGCCGATGGGGCAACCGGCGCAGAGCGCCGCCACTTCCACAAGCGTGATCTTGTCCTCCTTGCCGAGGATCTTCTGGGCCTTTTTCAGGGGCGCGAAGACCAGCGAGTCGTCCTGGGAGCCGGTCTGTTCCAGGATTCCCGCCACCTTCAGGGCCTCGCCCCCGATGGTCACCGAGTCGCCGGGGGAGAGGTGGAGCGTGTCGGCGGTGGTGCTGCCGAGGAGGATTTCGTTCTCAGTCTTCGGCTCGTCGCCGAAGATCCGCCACCACTGCTTCATCTTGAGCTCTTCCGCGAAGTTAACCCCCACGAGGAGAACGTTTTTCTCCTTCAGAGTCGCCGCACCAAGCACCTTGGGAGAGACCGCGAGGATGTTTTTGTTGTTTTTGATCTCTCGGATTCTCGCCAGGTCCCCCTCATGGATCTCCTGCTGGTCGAAGCTTACCCGGCCGAGGCTGATGCCGCCGTAACTCATGGCCAAGTCCTCGCTTCGGGGCATGATGAGGATGTTGGCGCCGAACTCGTCCATCTTGCGGCCGATGTCGTTGGACATGGATTCGGTGAGGGTCACGAGCGTGACGATGGTGGCGATGCCGACCATGAGGCCGATGGTGAGAAACGCCATCTTCGCTTTGCGCCGCCGCAGGTTATTGAGTGATATGGAGTGGAGTTTCATGGTATCGATGCCTCGCCGGTCCGATTAGAAATAGCGCGCTCCCTGCTGGAGATCGGAAGCCTTTACGATGATGTTCCTGCCGTCGCTGGTGGCGGGGAGGTACGAGGGATTGCAGCCGCCGACGGAGTGGGGGCCGATCCGGTTGATTTGGAACTTCTTGCCGCAGTTCTTGCACAGCATGGTGTCGCCATCTTGGACATACCCCTTCTTCTCCCGGAAGCAGACGTCGCAGGAATCAAAGGCGGTGTGAAACTGGCCGTCGCTTCCCTTCACCACGAGAAACCTGATCTCCTTGCCGCCCTCGGTGTAGCGGTAGAAGTGGGCGCTGCCGTCGGAAACTTTGGTCAATGGAATTGCTACCGTGCCGTTGACCGCCTTTACCTTCTCGACGCCGGACAAGCCGGGGAAATTGAGGGCAAACACCGTAGCTACCCCGGCCAGTAGTGCCCCTGCCACCAGAATTCCCCATTTGAAACCCTTCTTCGCTGCTTTCACGTTTACCTCCTCGCCCTCGGGCTTATTGATGGTTTCGACCTGTCTATTTTCTTTTTCTCTCATTTTCTTCCCCATGGTCAGTTCCTTTCCGGCTTCTTGGACTTGTCACAGCAGCCACAGCCGCCACTGCGGGCCTGGGTGGGGCCGCTCATTCTGGTTTTCTCCCGGTAGCTATCGGCGCTCATGGTTTCCTGAACGGTGCTCTGGTACCCTGCATCGCTTACCGTTGCCGCCAGCTTCTGGGGGGTGGCCGTGTTGTCATGCCAGACCGATACCAGGCCAGCCTCAATGTTGACATCCACGGAAGCAACCCCCGGCACCGTTTCCAGAGATTTGGTTATCTTCGACACACAGCCGCCGCAGGAGATCCCAGTGGATTTCAGCTCCGTCACCGCCTCCGGTGAGCCTGATGAAAGCGCCGCTCCCGCACCAAGGACAACTCCCAGCGCCGCCACCATCACCAGCCGAAAAATTTTAGATATCTGTCCTCGTCTCATATGTATCTCCTTTCCCGAATACATCCTATATTGCATTACCGCAGCCGCCGGAGTCGCAACCGCCAGTGCCGCACCCACCGGACCGGACCACCTTCGCACCGAAATCCCGACCCGTAACCCGCCGGAAATCGGCGAGCGACATCTGCTCCATGAGCCAGCTCTGAAATCCGGCCTTGCGGACCGCTCCGGCAAATGTCTCCGGATTGGCCGAATTGGTGTCGTACCCCACCAGAACCCACCCGCCCTTGACATCCACCTCGACCCCCGCCACCCCTTTCATCGGCTTGAGGGCCTTTTCTATCTTGCCGGCACAGCTGCCGCAGGTCATCCCGACGGTCTTGAGGGCCGCCACTGCGTTGGGGATAGGCGCAAGCCTGACGTTGAAGGCGAGATACACGAGAAGCCCCACGGCGCATGCCACCAGGATTCCGGTTCCTACTGTTCTTTTTCGCATGGTCAATTTCCTCTGACTCTCATCTCTTTCGCCGTCTGCCTTCGTCTGTACAGTCGAATACAAAAGCTGGGCCAATTGTAAAACTACCTGAAATTACATAAAAAATGCCTAAATGTTATCGTTGCGGTAATTAAATGTGAGGAATAATCAACAGCACACTGTCTGATATTAGTCATGAATTGAGAGCGTAAATCAATCTTTGCAATAGTAAGCATACGAAGGCAACGGCTTGCTATAAAACTGTAGGTAAACTTTCCTGCAGAAGTCGATATAAGTTGTTGCAGAAAATTCAACAACCGTTGTGGGATATTCCCTAATAAGTTGATTGCATAGATAATGTTATTTAAAAAAACCTTGCGATCTCGAAGTGTTAAGCAATGGCCCACCATTTGCTAGGTACGGTACAATATTTCACGTCTTGGAGGTTTTCTGGTGCTTCTCCTGGCGGTGGAATTATATTGGGCGCACTCTTTGACTCCTCCTTCGGAGTGCGCCGTTTTTTATGCATCCATCAGGCAACGAAATGATTTTACATAGAGGCTCAGCGCCAATACACCACGCCCTGAAACAAAGGAGATTAATATGGGAAAAGTTGTTCTGATGCTCGCGATTACGGGAACTGTCGCGCTTCTGTCCGGATGCGCCGTTATTGATTTTCTCGACGGCAAGCATTTCGACAACACAACCGACTACGAAAGGCCCCAATACAACTCGGGAAGCTATGATAGCGGTCATGGCGGGGGACACTCACACTGAATGAGAAAGGAGAATGCGGAAATGAACGTTCGAGCTGAAGAGGTATCGTCAGGAATGCTGAGCAAGATGTTCTTTTTCAAGTTTACGGTTCTGACATCGCTGGTTCTTGGGTTGACGCTGGCTCATCCGACAGCCACGATTGCCCACAAGGGGGCACAGAAACTCTGCTCGATCTTGATGCAGAATAATAGTGACTGCCAAAAGGCTTGCTGACAGCGCGAAAATTAAAGAGACGAGGATACTCTATGAAAGCACTTCTCTTTTCGGCACTCATCATCGGCGCGTTTCTGACATCGGGATGCATGATGCTCATGCCGGGAGACCACATGGGACACCATGGTGCACAGGACGAAGCGGCGGAGCGGCAGACCGGCAGCGGTGGTCACTCCCACTGACAACCACAATGACTCAACAAAAGGAGCAGGGGCACATGGCACAAATTTACGAGAATCTTACTGACCTGATCGGCAAAACTCCGTTGCTGAGGCTTCGCAAAGTGGCCGCGGGAATCGAGGCAGACATTGTAGCGAAGCTGGAATCGTTCAACCCCGGCGGCAGCGTCAAGGACCGGATCGGCGTGTCCATGATCCGTGATGCCGAAGGGAGGGGACTCATCAACAAAGATACGGTCATTATCGAGCCGACCAGTGGCAACACCGGCATCGCTCTGGCCTTCGTCTGCGCGGCAAGAGGATACCGCCTGGTCCTCACCATGCCCGATACCATGAGCGTCGAGCGGCGCAATCTCCTGAAGGCCTACGGCGCCGAACTGGTTCTCACCCGGGGGGCGGAAGGGATGAAGGGTGCGATCAATAAAGCCGAGGAACTGGCCGCGGATATCCCCAACTCGTTCATACCCCAGCAGTTCCGGAACCCGGCTAACCCCCACATCCATCGTTTCACCACCGCTGAGGAGATCTGGACGGACACCGACGGCAAAGTCGACGTTTTCGTGGCCGGCGTCGGAACCGGCGGAACCGTGACCGGTGTCGGCGAGGTGCTCAAAAAGAGAAACCCGGGGGTGAAAATCATCGCCGTGGAGCCGTTCGATTCACCGGTCCTTTCCGGCGGCCATCCCGCCCCACACAAAATCCAGGGAATCGGCGCCGGTTTCGTGCCGGAGGTATTGAACCGTGAAGCCATTGACGAAATCTTCACGGTGAGAAACGAGGAGGCGCTGGAAACCGCCCGCCGTCTGGCCCGAGAAGAGGGGCTGCTTGTGGGGATCTCCGCGGGAGCGGCGGCTTTCGCCGCCCTGGAGGTGGCGAGGCGTCCCGAAAACAAGGGGAAGAGAATTGTTGTTGTCCTTCCCGACACCGGAGAGCGGTATCTCAGTACCGTTCTTTTCCAGGATCAGTAGGAGTACCCCCGCGCCCCTGCCGGGGCCTTGGGCGGGGGTGCGGGGAGGGGTAACTAATGAACCGTCTTTTCATTGTTGTAGTGATGCTCCTGGCTCCGCTTTCGGCGTGGGGCGAACTGGAATTGCCGGTAAGCGGTACAGTCACTTCCGGCGTGGGGTGGCGTGTAGACCCGTTCGGCAGTAGCAGGCTCGTTTACCACCGGGGTATCGACATCGCTGTCCCGGTCGGCACGCCGGTTCGGGCAACCCGTGGAGGACGGGTCATTCATGCTGGTCTGCATGGCGGCCATGGGCTGGCCGTCATAGTCGAAGACGACAGCGGCGGCAGGACACTCTACGGGCATAATTCCGAACTTGTCGTCCGGCCGGGAGAACGGATTGAACCTGGTGAAGTTATCGCGCGGTCAGGGAACTCGGGCAGATCAACGGGGCCCCACGTCCATTACGAGGTGTTGCGCGACGGCAGAGAAACAATCACTGTGGCACGGGCCGACGAGGAGCTTCCCCGGCCAGCAAAAGCTGATGGAGGCCTTCGACGGCAACAGGAGCAGCGGATGGACGAGATTGTGAATTCCATTCTGCGCGGGATCGGTTCAGCAGGAGATGGGCAGGGGGGAGGCGAACCCAATATGTAATAGTCGGCATTCGTTGTGTTGCGGCGGCGAGAGAGGTTGTTATCCTTTGATATGAGAATGGACAATGAAGAAATCTTATCTCATACATGGGGCAAAGGGCAGGGTCGTCATCTTGGTTTTATTGACGGCTGTTATCGCCTTGTTCCATTTTGTCGTGCCGACCGAGTCTCACGTCTATCATGCGCTGCATATCGTACTCCGTAAGCTCTACTTCCTCCCTCCTGTAATGGCAGGTGCCTGGTTTGGCCTAAGGGGTGCTGTCTACACGACATCGGCCGTCACAATCCTTTTTTCCCTCCATGCTTTTCTCGACTGGCCGGGGAACTACATGGAGCAGGCCAACCAGATGGGGGAACTTGCCAGTTTCTGGGTAGTAGGGCTTGTCTCCGGCTGGCTCTTCGACCGGCAGCGGGCACTTCTCGCGGAGCTTGCCACGGCCAACGAAGAGACACTCCTGGCTCTCGTTTCGGCCCTCGACATGAGGGCAAAAAACAGCCGGCTCCATTCCCTGCGGGTACGGGAAATTGCCCTCCGTCTTGCTGACCATCTGGGTGTAACCGAAAATGAAAGAAAGGCGATAGGATTTGGTGCGTTGCTGCACGAAGTGGGAAAAGTTTCAATTCACGATTCCGTGTTTACCCTCTTAAAACGGGTCGGTCTCCCGGAATTAGAACTGAAGGAAATGCGCTCGTACCCCGAAGCGGGGTATAATTTACTGCGGAAAATCGGTTTTCTCCGTGAAGCGGCAGAGATCGTCCGTGCCCACCAGGAACATTTCGACGGAAGCGGCTACCCACGCGGCCTCAGAGGGGAGGAGATTCCGCTTGGTGCAAGGTTGCTGCTGATTGCAGACACTTTCGAGAAACTCATTACCGGCATCGGTGCCGTTCAGTGCGAGGAGGCTGTCAGAATTATTCGGGAAGGTTCAGGAGGAGAATTCGATCCGGGACTCGTGGACCTCTTTACGGGAATCGGTTGCGACGAATTGAGCCACGTGGCGAGCGCGAAAGATGAGTAGTCGGAACCCGGGTATGCATGGATTGAGCAAATTGCCGCGGTCATTCACGCTATAGTTACTGACAATGCATGTTCAGGAAGGTGCTTAAGGAGGGAGGTGATACCAAGGGGATGACGGGTGTTATTCGGTTGTAGATCATTTAAACAAGAGAGGAGAATGAAGATGAGAAGAATTGCTGTCGTATTTGGAATGTTCGCCCTTTCGCTTGTGGTGTTCGCCTCTTTCTCAGCCGGGGCTGCAGACAAGAAAGCGAAGAGTGAAGTGGTGATGAAGGTGGGTAACAAGGTCCATCTCTTTCACAGCGGCACTGCCGACGTAAAAAAAGAGATCTGCCCGAACGACGTGATTACCGTCTACCGGGAGATTGGTGGGGCCAAGAATCCCAAGTCAATTGAAGTTGGGCAGGTCAAAGTGCTTTCGTACGTTAGTGCTCACTACTTTGAGGCCGAAGTGGTCAAGGGAGAGGTGAAGCCTGGCGACATCGCCATGAAAGAATCGGCTGCCTGCCTGATTCAACCTGTGAAACACTGACGTATAGCTATTCTCACCTTCCTGTCCGGGCCAACGGCGTCCCGGACCCCTTACATCTTCAAAATCGTTCAATCTCCCCGCAAGCGCCCGGTTTTCCAACGCCATGTCGGCATACATTCGTTTCAGGCGGCTCAGAGCATTATCTGGAATCCTTTTCTGAAAATGTCGGCGGCAAGGTAAGGAAATATTACAGAATCACCCCCGATGGGGTTGATGTCTTGGCGAAAATAAAGGAAAAGATGCAGGAACTGGTAAAGATTCGCGGCGATGCAAGAAAGGGAGGGAATTCATGGGAACTTTTAAAAGGTTAGCCATTGGCGTAATAGTCCTTGTACTTCCGTTGCTGATGACCGCCTGTATTGGCCCCAGAGCGACAGTCACGGTTATTGCCAAACCGGGGGATACCGTTCAGCTTCTTCATCCGGGGCCAAAGGCCGCTAAAGAGGAGTTTTCTCACAATGAGATCGTCCCCGTCTATCGGTACACTGGACTCAGGAAGTACGGGGGCTACAAGGAAGTGGGAAAGGTCAGGATTACAGGTTATGCAGGGGAACACCATTTGGAAGGAGTGGTGGTCGAAGGAAATATCCAGGGCAACGATTTCGTAGAGAAGTAAACCGTGGCTCACCTAAAAGATGCCCGGGTTTAGACTGATGGCCCCGGACGTGAGATAAGCTGAACGAGGAGCGCCACAATAGGAGCGTTGGGGGCTCAAGCCATACTGGAGGATGGCCAAGGCATTATGCCCGAACCGTCCTTGTGGAACAGCAGCCATCCTCGCGGCTCTCTTGGCATTATCGCCTTCGGGCTTCTCTCCTTTTGAAGGTCCCGCGGATCGTTATCGCGGGTTACCGCCCATATGGTCGTGCTGCACTGGCAGTAGTTTAGCTATCCCACTAATATCGAAAGGAAAAATGACATGGGACAGCAAAGAACAACTCCCAGCAACCGTTTGAAGATGAAGGCTCTAGCTTTCATTCTGGCCTTGGCCGTACTTGCCCCGGCAACTGCATGGGCTGGCCCGCCATTCATTACCGACGACCCGGAGACGGTTGAGTACCAGCACGGCGAGTTCTACATCGCCTCCCAATACGCGAACAACAAGGACAGTAAGGAAGGCACCGCACCGCACTTCGAATTCAACTACGGCATTATCCCGGATGTCCAACTGCATCTCCTTGTCCCGCTGGCCTTTGTCCACCCGAATGGCGGACCAACCATGTATGGCTTCGGCGACACCGAGGTTGGCGTGAAATACCGGTTCCTCCACGAGACGGATTCCGTGCCACAGGTCGGCACCTTCCCGATCGTGCATCTTCCAACGGGGGACAGTGACCGTGCGGTGGTGGCCATGTGCCGGTGTTCCTCCCGATCTGGCTCCAGAAAAGTCGGGGGCCATGGACGACGTACGGTGGTGGCGGCTACTGGATCAATCCAGGTGAGGGAAACAAGAACTTCTGGCAGTTGAGCTGGCTGGGGCAGCGCGAAATAACCAAGAGCCTCACCCTGGGAGCGGAGATCTTCTATTTCGGCAAGGACACGGACGATGGGCGTGACCGGACCGGCTACAACATCGGCTGGATTTTCAATCTGAGCGAAGATCACCACATCCTTTTCTCTGCCGGCAGTGACATCGCGGGCAACAACCGATTCTCGGCCTATCTTGGCTACCAATATACCTTCGGGCCTCGCGAGGCCGAGAAAAAATGATGTACGACACCATCCGGGGAGTGGCAAGACATTCTGGTCGGCTTCGTCACATCCTTCATCTTTGCCGTGATCGGGATAATGGCACTCCTGAAATTCATCACGAGCCATACCTTCATACCGTTCGGCGTCTACCGGATCGTTGTGGGGGTGTTATTTCTGCTCTTCATTTCCTGACGCGGCGCATTGTGAGGATCATCCACACTACTCGAGGCAGAAGTGGCCAAGGGAGAGGTTAAGCCGTCCGGCATCGCCAAGAAGGAGCCTGCTGTCTGAGATCAAGCCCGCGAAGTAACCCCCGCAGCCCTGTCCGGGCTAACGGCTTCCCGGACATCATTTCATTTGTGTACGCCCGGCATGGGCGTGTCTAATGGGGTGCAAGTTCCCTGTCAGTGTCGTTTCAACCATCGCTTCGGTCTTGCCGGGATGTTGCCCCGCATGATCCACGCGGCTGCTCGCACTGGCAAAAGGCCTGATCGCTGGCTACGCTTAGCAGAAGATTGGTGCTAATCAGAAAAAGCTATGACATTGCTGACTCTTCAGCGGTAAGGGGAAGGGGGCTGACGCCCCCATCCCGAGACAAACGCTAGGAAATGCAGCAAGGGGCAAATCCCAACTTTTCACCTGCCGCACCGATTTCCTTCTTCAGATCTCCTATCTGATTTTCGAGGGCAGTTGTCCTGTTAGTGTCGATGCTGTTCATACCGTATTCAACGCTCAGTTCTATCTCCTTCTCATTCAGGCTTTTCCTCAAATGGGCAGTCTTGCTCTTGAACTGTTGAACCGCCTGCGGATCCTTGCACTTAGCGTCATCTCCGCACGAGCCACACGATGCAGCATATGACACTCCTCCGTACATAAGCACCAGAGCTGCCACGATTCCATAAGAGATTTTCCTTTTCATGACTCATCCTCCTTGTTGATTGTTTTGCGTGTTTCTCTGTTCACTTGAGTCATAAATTCCAATAACCGTGCCGAGAATAGCGAGTGTTGTAACTATATATAAAAACTAACTATTTACCGTATGCCAGCTTGGTGTTACAGGTTGTTGTAGAGAATATTCTACAAAATAAGAACGCCTGTAGATGATTATTCTACACATAAACTGGTGTGTATTACGGTTGTTTGTGCCGTAAGTAATTTATAAAGTAGGTCAAAAATAACTTGCCTTTCTTTGTGAAAAAATTTAGAAGGGAGTCAAGATATTGTTGACATAATTGGTGATAAAAAGGCGCTGTTATTTTGCGGCTGGTTCGATGTGACTTACTTCGCGTGGCCGGGAATGATGGCAAGGGGAAAAACGAATATGGCGCGGGATTTTCAGCTCGACACCCTCTTGATTCACGGCGGCCTTGAACCCGGCCCTGCTGGGGCCACGACGGTTCCCATCGTCCAGTCTTCCTCCTTTGCCCACGAAACCGCCGAGGATCTGGAGGACATCTTCCGGGGCCGCAAGGCGGGGCATGTCTATACCCGGATCAACAACCCGACCACCGAGAGTCTGGAGCGCCGGTTGGCGCTGCTGGAAGGGGGGATCTCGGCCATTGCCACCTCCTCGGGGATGGCGGCCATCACTCTGGCGGTGCTGTCCATCGTCCGCTGCGGCGACGAGATCCTCTCCTCGGCATCCCTCTTCGGCGGCACCTTCTCCCTCTTCCGCGACACCCTCTCCAACTACGGCATCGCCACCCGTTTCGTGGATCCGAGTGATCTCGCCGCAATGCGGGCCGCAGTCACCGAGCGAACCCGTCTCATCTTTGTGGAGACCATGGGGAACCCGCGGCTCGACGTCCCCGACCTGGCGGCCCTGGCTGCGATCGCCCGGGAGGCAGGTGTGCCCCTCGTAGTGGACGCCACCGTCACCACGCCAGTACTCGGCAGGGTGAAAGAGCTGGGGGCCGACATTATTGTCCACTCCACCAGCAAGTACATCAACGGCACCGGCAGCGCCATCGGCGGGGCCATCATCGACTGCGGCACATTTGACTGGCGGCGGGAGAGCTATCCCCACTTCGAGCCGTACGTGAAGAAGTTTCGCCAGTTCGCCTTCTCCGCCCGTGCCCGAAAGTTGATCCACAAAGACCTCGGCGCCTGTCCCGCTCCTATGAACTCATACCTTCTGTCGGAAGGGATCGAAACCATGGCGCTGCGGATGGAGCGCAACTGCGCAAATGCCCAGCGCCTGGCGGAGTTCCTGGCCGCCCACCCCAAGGTGGCGTGGGTCAACTATCCCGGCCTCACCAGTTCGCCGTGGCACGAAACGGCTAAAGCGCAGTTCGGCGGCCGCTACGGCGCGCTTCTGACCTTCGGCCTTGCTGACAAGGCTGCTGCCTTCCACTGCATCGACGGCCTGCGGCTGGCCAAGAATCTGGCCAACATCGGCGACACCAAGACTCTGGTGATTCATCCCGCCAGCACCATCTGCGCCGATTTCGGCCCCGAGGAGAAGGCTCTCATGGGAGTGAGCGAGGAGATGATCCGCGTCTCCGTCGGCATCGAGGCCATCGACGACATAATCGAGGACTTTGCGGAGTCCCTCAACGCTATATAGAAGGAGATTGCAATGAATTTGACGGTAAACGGTAAACCCTCCACGGTGGATGGTGCAGAGAGCCTGAACGTGACCGAACTCCTCTCGGCGCTCAAGGTGGCCCAGGCCGAGTATGTGACGGTGGAGCTGAACGGCGAGGTGCTGGAGCGGGAGGCGTTCGATGCCACAACGGTAAAAGATGGCGATGCGGTGGAATTCCTCTACTTTATGGGCGGAGGTAAGTAATGTTCACTGAAGAGCAGATCGAACGCTACTCCCGCCACATCATCCTGAAAGAGGTGGGAGGAAAGGGACAGAAGAAACTCCTGGAGGGGAAGGTGATGGTGATCGGCGCCGGCGGCCTCGGTGCCCCCATCGCACTTTATCTGGCCGCAGCCGGGGTTGGCACCATCGGCATTGCCGACGCCGACGTGGTGGATCTTTCCAATCTCCAGCGCCAGGTGATCCACTTCACCCCCGACGTGGGTAAGCCGAAAGTGGAGTCGGCCCGGGAGAAGATGGAGGCCATCAACCCCGACGTGACGGTGCGGACCTACCAGGAGTGGATCTCCGCCGCCAACATCGCCCGGATCATCGCCGACTATGATTTCGTCATCGACGGCACCGACAACTTTGCCGCCAAGTTCCTCATCAACGACGCCTGCGTCATGGCGGGGAAACCGTACTCCCACGGCGGCATCCTCCAGTTCGTGGGCCAGACAATGACCATTAAGCCAGGGGAATCCCCCTGCTACCGCTGCATCTTCCCGGCTCCGCCGCCAAAGGACGCCATTCCCACCTGCTCCCAGGCCGGTGTCATCGGCGTCCTGCCAGGAGTTATCGGCACTATCCAGGCCACCGAGGCGATCAAGTACCTGCTCGGAAAAGGTGCGCTGCTGACCGGTCACATCATGATGTATGACGCCCTGGAGATGAACTTCCGGAAGGTGAAGCTCAACCGGAACCGCAAGTGCCCCGTATGCGGCGATAACCCCACCGTGACGGAACTGGTGGACGAACTCGACGCCCTGAACGTCTGCGACCTGGAGAAGTGACCATGCTGACGATTCCCCGCGCGATCCACGCAGAGCTCATCGCTCATGCCCAAGCCGACGCCCCCATTGAGGCGTGCGGCATCCTCGGCGGTATTGACGGCGCCGTCTCGGCCATCTTCCGGATGGCCAACACCGACCAGAGCGACGAGCACTTCATGATGGACCCCAAGGAGCAGTTCGCCGTGGTGAAGGAGTTGCGGAACCGGGGGCTGGCGATGCTTGCCATCTATCACTCCCACCCGGAGACCCCGGCCCGGCCGTCGGAAGAGGATATCCGGCTGGCACTCACTCCCGGCGTTTCCTATGTCATCGCCTCCCTGGCCGGCGCGGAACCCGACGTGAAAGCGTTCCGCATTACTGACGGCGTGGTGGAGCCTGAGCCCATCGATATCGTGGAGTAAAGGAGAGCAGACCAATGTCTGACGAGAAGAAAAGCACTGACATCGACCTGAAAAATCTCAAGGCCGGCGGCTTCATCAAGGAGCGGGGGAAAGACCTCTTCACCGTGCGCCTGCGGGTCCCTGGCGGACGCATGCCGGTTGCGCGCCTGAAAAAGATCGCCGAGGTGGCGGAGAAGTACGGCCAAGGGATGGTGCATCTCTCGGTACGCCAGTCGGTGGAGCTCATCAACATCAACTTCCGCGACTTCGACGCCGTGGTGGCCGAGCTCGGGGAGGGGACCCAAAAGGTGGCCTCCTGCGGTGCCCGGGTTCGGGTACCCACTGCCTGCGGCGGCTGTGAGTACAACCCCAACGGCCTCGTTGACACCCAGAAGTCGGCCTTGGAGGTGGACGAGAAGCTCTTCGGCACCTCCACCGGCCACCACAAGTTCAAGGTCGGCTTTGCCGGTTGCCCCTTCGACTGCCCCAAGTCGGCCACCAACGACGTGGGTTTCCAAGGGGCCATCTGGCCTGTTCTTTATGCTGACGAGTGCATCGGCTGCGGCCTCTGCGACAAATCGTGCACCGAAGACGCCATTGTCATGGGAGATGACGGCAAGCCACGCTTCATCCCCGAGAATTGCCTCTATTGCGGCGACTGCCTCAAGGTCTGCCCCTCCGAGGCCTGGCGGGCGGAAAAGAAGGGGTACACCGTGCGGATCGGTGGCAAGTGGGGGCGTCGTCCTCTGGTGGGCACACTATTCGCCGAGTTCCTGCCGGAGGAACAGGTGTTTGACTTCATCGCCGCTGTGCTCGACTGGTACAAGGAGAAGGCCGAAGGACAGGGGAGAATCAGGCTTGGCGACGTCATTCGCGCCGAGGGGCCCGACGCGCTCCTCGGCTACCTGCGGGAGCGGTTCCCGGCCGCTGTTGTTGATGCGACCATCCCCCCCCAGCGCATCGCCACCCAGATTGGAAAGGAGAAACGAGTACCATGACAACCATCGATCTGCGCGGGGTGACCTGCCCCACCAACTTCGTCAAGGCCAAGCTGGCGCTGGAAATGGTCGATACCGGCGAGGTGGTCGAATTTCTCCTCGACGACGGCGAGCCGGTGAAAAACGTTCCCCGAAGCCTCAAGGGGGAGGGGCACAAACTCGTTGGCCTCAAGGAGGTCAACGGCTACTACATTTTGACCCTGGAGAAGGGGGATGACTGAGGCGTGTGTACTTATGGATAATTGCCACGTCGGTAATGTGCAAAATAAAACGGGCCAAGTCTTGTGATTTGGCCCGTCATGTTTTCTCGTGAGTGATGTAAAATTCTTCGCAAAAAAACCAGGGGAGGGGACGAATCTAGCAAGAAGAATATAACACAGGACAATGCTCAGATTATCTAAAATGTCCTTAAATCGGCTGGGCACAGAAACTCTATTCTTCCGAATATTTGGACACAGGAAGGCAGTGGTCAAGCAGCCCAAATTATGACCCCTGCATCTATCTAGTAACAAATAATTCCATAAATACATAGTATTACAATAATTAAGGAAGCATTCATATGGTGCCGAATTCCTCAATTGACCACTACCGAGGAACGGCAGTGGTCAAGTCTCGAAAAATGCCCATGACACAAAGGGCAGGGGTCAGTATTTGAAATTATAAGGTCTGGTGATTTTGGGCCAATGGGCACGATTTGGGCACAAAATGGGCACAGGCTTGACAAAAAAGTACGGGAATTGTTTGGGAAGAGTATTTTGGAGGTTGGATGATGTTTTAGTGAGTTTTGTAACTTGCTGTAATTGCAATAAAAACCGGCCAAGTTTCTTGACTTGGCCGGTCGTGTTTTCTGGTGGGCGATACTGGGTTTGAACCAGTGACCCCTGCCGTGTGAAGGCAGTGCTCTCCCGCTGAGCTAATCGCCCAAAAAAGTAGAAAGTTAATAACAAAACCGTTAAACCATGTCAAGCTTTGAATTTTATTCGGAGGGACGAGAGGTATTGAGTAAGTTTAAGTGATAGTAAAAAATCGTTATACTTTCCGTTGAATACACCTTGACAGCCAATCGGCGCTGTTGATATAGTCCGTCACTGCGGTTTTTATCGGTACTAAAACAGGAGATGGTTTTGAGCGCAAAACAGATTGCCGTCAGGCATGATGATGCCATTGCCGTTGTTTCTTTGGCCAGACCTGAGTCACGTAACGTCTTGAGTCGAGATTTGGTTTTGGGTTTGCTCTCTACATTCACCTCGCTTAAGGACGATGGGCGGGTGAAGGGGATTGTGGTTACTGGTGAGGGAAAGAGTTTCTGTGCCGGCGCTGATATCTCCGAGATGGCCCGCATGAGTCCCGCCGAGGCGTCGTCATTCGCCGAGCTGGGGCAACGGCTCATGTTTGCCGTCGAGAGGGTCGGAAAACCGGTGGTGGCTGCTGTGAACGGTCATGCTTTTGGTGGCGGGCTTGAACTGGCGCTGGCTTGTGATTTCATTGTTGCTGCAGAGTCAGCAGTCTTCGCCGCTCCCGAGGTTCTTCTCGGCGTCATGCCCGGCTTCGGCGGCACGCAGCGTCTGCCGCGGTTGATCGGCAAGTCACGGGCAAAGGAGATGATATTCACCGGGGAGCGGATAAATGCGGCGAAGGCCCACTCCATTGGGCTTGTCAACCGTGTTGTCTCTGATGAGAGGCTTCTCGCTGAGACAGTCTCGTTGGTCAAGAATATCTGCAACCGTGGGCTTCTTTCCCTCCGCGTGGCGAAGGAGGTCATCGACGCCGGGGCGGGTATCGATCTTGCCACAGCCTGCTTGATGGAACGCGATGCCTTTGCGCTTTGCTTTTCCACTGACGACCAAAAAGAAGGGATGCGCGCCTTCATGGAAAAGCGGGAACCCCGCTTCACCGGACGGTAACTGGGAAGTGACCATGAAACTGGAGCAAGGGTGTATTCAAATTTACACGGGTAATGGCAAGGGGAAGACCACTGCTGCCCTCGGACTTGCTTTTCGTGCCCTTGGCAGGGGCATGAAGGTGTTCATGCTTCAGTTCATGAAGGGGGGAGGCCCCTATGGGGAACATGCTGCCGCAGAGCGGTTCGCTCCCGACTTTACTATAATCCAGACCGGGAGACCGGGGTGGGTTGATAGGGATAATCCCGATCCGGAGGATGCGCGTCTTGCCCGGGAAGCTCTCGAAACAGCACGCACTGCCTTGACCTCCGGGGAGTACGATCTGGTTATTCTTGATGAAGTAAACGGCGCCGTTTCTTTCGGCCTATTGCCAGTTGAGGATTTGCTGATACTCATGGAGCAGAGACCTTTGTGTGTTGAACTCGTTTTGACCGGCAGAAATGCTGATGAACGGGTCATCGCTGCCGCTGATCTTGTTACTGAAATGCGGGAGATCAAGCATTACTATCGAGCCGGTGTTCCGGCTCGAGTCGGAATAGAAAAGTAAGGGGAGAGAGTCATGACTGAAAGAACACTGCGTATTCTGGTGGGTAAACCCGGGCTCGACGGCCATGACCGTGGGGCGAAGATTATTGCCCGAGCTTTCCGTGATGCCGGTTTTGAGGTCATTTATACGGGGCTCCATCAGACGCCGGAGCAGATCGTTTCCGCAGCCATTCAAGAGGACGTTGACGCGGTTGGCTTGTCTATCCTCTCGGGTGCCCACAATGCGCTCCTGCCGCGGGTCTGCCAACTGCTCAAGGAGAAGAAGGCTGACGATATCGTAGTTTTTGGCGGGGGCGTTATCCCCGATGACGATATTCCCGGGCTCAAACGGGCTGGCGTCAGCGAGGTATTTACGCCGGGAACCTCAACTGAGTCCATTGTGCAGTGGGTGCGTGAAAACGTGGCCCCGCGCGCATAGTACGTTATCCCATGCCGTATAAAAAACTTCGTATCGAGATCCGCAATAAAGTCGGTTACATCCTGCTGTGTTCCGGCCAGCGTTTCAATAAACTCAGCATTACCACACTGAGAGAAGTGAAACGGGCCATCACCGAACTTTCGCACAACCCCGAGGCGGTTTGTCTCGTCATCACCGGTTATCCGGGCGAATCCTTCGCCGTCGGCGCCGATATCTCCCAAATGGCGGAGTTCGGTCCTGCCGACGGCTTTTCCTTTGGCGAGCTCGGGCAATCATTGTTCGAGGCAATGGAGTCGTGTCCCAAGCCAGTCATCGGCGCTCTTAACGGAATTACCATGGGGGGTGGATGCGACCTGGCACTTGCCTGTGACCTGAGGATCGCCAGCGATGCACTCGTCATTGCACACCCTGGCGCAAAACTGGGTATAATTACCGGTTTTTGCGGCACCCAGAAGCTGCCACGTCTGGTGGGGAGAAATTACGCCCGGGAAATCTTCATGACCTCCGAACCTTACCGCGCTGCCGATGCCCTGCGGATGGGACTCGTGGACCGGGTATACCCAGCCGGTGAATTCTGGGAGCGGGTCGTGGCTTTTGCGGAGCGGATCGCTAAAGTCTCGCCCGCTGCCCTTGCCATGGCAAAGAAGGCGATCAATGCCGCCGAGGACTGTGACCTGAAGACCGGCTGCGCCCTCGAGGCAGCGTCTTATGCGTATCTCTTTGCCACGTCGACTGAGCGGGGGCGAATGACTGAATTTTTGGAAGGAACGACGAATGTCTTTGGCTCAGAGGATACTTGACAGCGATTTACGTGCCGCGGCCCGTCTCATGCGAGATCTGGACGATGGATTTCGGAGCGCTGCCGAGGAGATGAAGAGTCTCTATCCCCACACCGGGCGTGCGTTCATACTGGGCATCACTGGACCTCCGGGGGCAGGTAAATCGACCCTGGTCGATCAGCTCACTGCCGCCTATCGTCAACGGGGGCGCAGGGTGGGGGTGGTGGCCATCGATCCCACAAGCCCCTTTACGGGGGGGGCGATTCTTGGCGACCGGATCAGGATGAACCGCCATGCCGAAGATCCCGGCGTTTTTATCCGGAGTCTCGCCACCCGTGGGCATATGGGGGGACTTTCCCGCTCCACCGGCGACGTGGTGAACGTTATGGATGCCATGGGGATGGATGTGGTCATCATCGAGACTGTCGGCGTTGGGCAGGATGAGATCGATATTGTCCGTATGGCCCATACGACCGTGGTTGTTTCGGTGCCGGGCCTGGGTGACGACATCCAGGCCATCAAGGCGGGAGTGCTCGAAATCGGCGATCTCTTCGTGGTCAACAAGGCCGACCGGGAAGGGGCTGACCGGACTGCCCGCGAGCTTGCTGCCATGCTGGAGATGAAGCAGGCCAAACCGGGCGATTGGCAGCCGAAGGTGCTCCTTACCGAGGCAAGCCGCAACAAGGGCATCGAAGAATTGGTGGATGAGATCGAGGCACACCACGGCCATCTCGTGAATTCCGGGGCCCTTGAACGTCTTAAGGAAGAGCGGTGCGCGCGGCAGTTCATGGATTTACTGCGGGAACGGCTCTTTGCCGAAGTCTATGGCCATATACATGTAAATGGCCGCTTTAGGGAAATCGTCGAGGATATGGCGGCGCGTCGGACCGATCCGTACAGTGCCGTGGAGATGATAATCGCTGAACGGTTCTCGGGACGACAGGCGTCTAACCCTTGACCGTAGCGAAGAAAAGTGTTAGTTTCCGCGTAACGTAAATGGGGCTTCGGCCCCTTTCCTTTTTTCTGCAGGACTGGTACCTCATGATCCGCAAGCTGGCATACGTCATCGCACTTCTCATTTTCGCTGCAATCGTCATTCGTCAACCCGAATCCACCGCAGACCCCTCCGCGTCCCCCAAGGACAGCTCTAAGGAGGACCTGTCGCGGATCGATTATCCGAGTCTTCGAAAGATCGACTGGAAGCCCCACTTCATCAAGCCCAACGAGACCCTTGAATCCCTTTTCGGCAACGATTGGGTGACGGTCGCCCGTTTCAACAGGATAGACCGGCGCCACACCTATCCGGGAATGACCATCAAAGTCCCTGCCGATATGGCAGCAGCCCGCAGCTATACTCCGCTCCCCCTTGAGTATGAGCCGGCAAAGCGCTACCAAAAGTTTATCCTCATCAGCCTTACCGAGCAGTGGATCGGCGCCTATGAGAATGGCAAGCTCAAGTTTTCCATGCCGGCAGCTACCGGCAAAACGGGCCATGAAACCCCGACAGGGCTTTTCCGTATTGATGCCCGTCACCGTACCCATACCTCATCCCTCTACCAGACCGACGACCTGTCGGCCCAGTACCCGATGGATTTCGCCATGCGTTTCCATATCGGCGCCGACAATGTGTCATACTGGATCCATGCCCGGGATCTCCCCGGTAAACCCGCATCCCATGGGTGCGTTGGCCTCTTTGATGAGTCGATGCAAAACCGCATGTACGGTATCCCCGCAAAGCCGGTTCTCTTTGATTCCAAAAAACTCTACGACTGGGCCGTAGGCGAGTCTGAGTATGGCGAGGATAGCGGTGAGCTGGAATTGATCGATGATGCTCCGGTGGTGGAAGTGACGGGAGAAAATCCCGTCTATCAACCGTTCCCCCTTAAGCCGATGGCGGCGTCCCGCTGATCTTTTCCTTTACTTTTGCCGCTGATACGGCACACTCTCTTCCATGGACGTTATCGCCACCCACGTGAACGCCGATTTTGACTGCCTTGGCGCCATGGTAGCAGCGAAGAAGCTCTATCCCGAAGCCCTCATGGTCTTTCCCGGATCCCAGGAAAAGAGCATGAGGGACTTCTTTCTCAAGACCACCGGTTATATGCCGGCCTTGACCCGCCTGAAGGACATTGATCCTGCCAAGATATCACGGCTTATCCTCGTTGATTGCCGTCACACATCGCGCATCGGCCGCCTGGCCGAGGTCGCGAAACGGCCTGACGTCGAAGTTCATATCTACGACCATCATCCAGACTCCGCGGGAGACATTACCAAGAGCGGCGGCGAGATCCGTGAGTGCGGCTCATCCACGACTATTCTGACCAAGATACTCATGAAAAAGGGGATCGAGGTGACGCCGGTTGAAGCGACCCTCATGATGCTCGGCATTTACGAGGATACCGGAAACCTTACCTTTCCATCCACGACGGTTGATGACTATGGCGCAGCTTCGTGGCTTCTTGCCCATGGAGCAAACCTGAATGTTGTTGCCGAATTCGTTTCCCAGGAACTAACCCCGGAGCAGGTGTCGCTATTGAACGACCTTCTCCATTCGCTGCAGACGGCGAGCGTTAATGGTGTCGATATTTCGCTCGCTCACGCGTCCATTGACCATTATGTGGGAGATGTTGCCGTGCTGGCCCACATGATGCGCGATATGGAAAACCTTGAAGCGCTCTTCATCGTGGTCGGCATGGGGGAGCGGGTTTACATCGTAGCTCGAAGCCGCATCCCTGAAGTGGACGTGGGGGCGATCCTGCGCGAGTTGGGCGGTGGAGGCCATGCAACCGCCGCCTCCGCAACGGTTCGCGATCATACTGTCATCCAGGTCTTGGCACGACTCAAACAACTTTTCCCCGAATGGATCAACCCTAAGCGTACGGCCGGCGACCTCATGTCGTCGCCGGTGAAGACGCTGCCGGTGGAGACCACCATTGCCGAAGCCCGCGAACTCCTGACCCGCTACAATGTGAACTCCATGCCGGTTATCGAGGGAGGGGGGATGGTCGGGATCATCTCTCTCCGGATCGTGGAGAAGGCCCTCTATCACGGGCTCGGCTCCCTGCCGGTCAGTGAATATATGCATACGGAGTTTATGCGTGCCGAACCCGACACCCCCATCGCCGTCATCCAGAACTACATCGTCGGGCAGCATCGGCGGCTGGTCCCTGTCTTTTCCGGCGAGGATCTTGTGGGGGTCATAACGCGGACCGATCTCCTCCGCTATATGTACTCCGGCATGCAGCACAGCGCCGAGGCGGTCTACGATCTCGGCAGGGAAAACCCGCCGGTACGCCGTCGCGAGGTGGTCCACCTCATGAACAAGAACCTTCCGCGCAGGGTGGTGGATACGCTTCGCGAGCTGGGGAAGGTAGGGGATGGGCTTGAACTGCCTGTATTCGCCATCGGCGGATTTGCCAGGGATTTGCTGCTGGGCGGGAAGAACGACGATATCGACATTACGGTGGAGGGGGATGGCATCCTCTTTGCCGAAACCTTTGCGGCGACCCATGAGTGCCGCGTCAAGAGCCACGCCAAGTTCGGTACCGCTGTCATTGTGCTTCCCGATGGTTTCAAGATCGATGTGGCAAGTACCCGCCTTGAGTTCTACGAAACTCCCGGCGCCCTTCCAACCGTGGAGCGTTCCTCCCTTAAGATGGATCTGTACCGGCGTGACTTCACCATCAACACCCTTGCGATCCAGCTCAACCCAGCCAACTTCGGGCTTCTCATCGATTATTTCGGTGCCTACCGCGATTTGCGGGACAAGGTCATCCGGGTCCTCCACAATCTCTCGTTCGTGGAGGATCCGACGCGGGTCTTCCGGGCTGTCCGCTTTGAGCAACGACTCGGGTTCCAGATTGCACGGCATACGGATAATCTCATCAGGAATGCCGTAAAGATGGGCTTTCTCGACAAACTCGGCGGCAGGCGCCTTCTGAACGAGTTGGTCATCATCCTCCGGGAGCGGGAGCCGGTCCGAGCAATCCTGCGTATGGAAAGTCTGGGGTTGTTGGGTTTCATTCATCCTGACCTGACGCTTGAAACTGAAAATCTGAGGGTACTGGACGAGGTCAAGAAGGTTGTTACCTGGTTCGAACTGCTCTACCAGAGAGACCAGGTGGAGACATGGGTGGTCTATTTTCTTGCCCTCACCTCACTCCTTGCCGATGCTGCATTCTTTGAGATGTGCACACGGCTATCCGTTTCGGAACATTACCGGGAGAAGCTCATTGATATGAGGGTGCATGGCGAGCAGATGCTGGCTGTGATGGAGCGAAAAGTTGCCGGGAAGAAGCCGGTCCTGCGGAGCAACATCTACTTCTGGCTTCGTGGTCTCTCCCCTGAGGTGCTTCTGTACATAATGGCCAAGACTTGTCGCGATGAGGTGCGGAAGTTCGTCTCCCTCTACGTCACACAACTGCGTGAAGTTACCTGTATGCTTACCGGAGATGATCTCAAGGCTATCGGACTTCCACCGGGACCTCGTTACCGAGAGATCCTCGATGCGGTACTTTCGGCGCGACTGAATGGAGAAGTGTCAACGAGGGAGGAGGAATCCCGGTTCGTCAAACAGATGCTCAACTTTGTGTAGCGATTACGCCACGGTCCGTCAAACCTTTAGCCTACTGACTAAACTGACCATTTTGAGCACGTTCGGAAATTTTTGACAGGGCCGCCGGCCTCTTGCTGTATCTGTCTCGGACATGTCATGGGATAATTTATTGGCAGTGAATGCGATTGGCGTCTAAAATGTGCTGTATATACGATTGGTTGCGGGTTTGATTGCTGTCGTGTCCCCGACCGGTCTGGTTTTTGCTTTAACCCTGTAGTCTGATATTTTGACACAGGGGTTGGCAATGGATAGAGCACATCGAGGCGTTTGGGGCGTGATCACATTTCTTCTCCTCGTGATCTGGTGTACACCCTGTATGGCCGATGACGCTTTTGAGAGCATTTTCCGCAATGCTTTTCTCGGAGGGCTTGTGGGAGGGGTTGCAGGAGCAGCTTTCCTTGCCCTGGCGGACAAGCCGGGCGATCACCTTGACTATATTGGCTATGGGGCTGCCGGTGGTGTTCTTGCCGGCGCTGCCTATGGCTCCATCAAGACAACCCGGGCCTTGGCCGAAGTTGATAACGGCAAAGTGAAACTGGCGGTTCCAACAATTGTTCCCGGATTTGTTCCTGTCGGGACGAAGGGCGAAAGGGAAGTTGTCCTGACAGCGGAAGTTCTTCGCGGCAGATTCTGACAACAGGTTTTTGGATCGAAGAAAAAGGGGGTGGTCACGAAATGGTGGCCGCCCCCTTCTTTATTTACAATAAGCAGACGTCAGGTTCGCAATTCGGTGATGGCCCTGATTGAAGCTTCAATACCGTCCATGAGGAAAGCGAGTTCGTCGAGGCTGATGGAGAGGGGGGGGAATACAACTATGATGTTGCCGAGGGGCCTGAGGAAAATACCACGGTTACGGGCTTCGAGACATACCTGAATGCCGACCCGCTCCTCCCAGGGGAATGGTTCCCGTGTTTCTGCATCTTTCACCAGTTCGATGCCGGCGATCATGCCGCATTGGCGTACTTCTCCCACGTGCCTGACTTCATTTAATGCTTGAAGTCTTTCTGCCAAGTAGCCAATTTTGTTGGTGAGGCTATCGAGGAGTCGTTCGTTTTCGAACAGGTCGAGGCTCGCCAATGCCGCAGCGCAGGCAATGGGGTTGCCGGTGAAGGTATGGCCGTGGAAGAAGGTCTTCATCTCCCGGTATTCGCCAATAAAGGCATCATAGATCTTCTGGGTCGTCATGGTGGCGGCGAGGGGAAGATAACCTGCCGTAATCCCCTTGGAAAGGGCCATGATGTCGGGGGTGATCCCCTCCCGCTCACAGGCGAACATGGCTCCGGTGCGGCCGAAGCCTACCGCCACCTCATCGGCGATCATCAAGATGTCGTAGCGGTCGCAGAGTTCCCTGACCCGCCGGACAAAACCGTCGGGCTGTACGATCATGCCACCGGCGCCCTGGACTAATGGTTCGATCACCAGGCCGGCAACTTCATGGGCATGGATTTCCATGAGCCGTTCCAGTTCCTTGAGGCAGCGCATGCCGCAGTTGGCGCGGTCCCTCTCGCCGAACTCGCAGCGGTAACAGTAAGGGGCGGGGGCTTGGATTGTTGGGAAGAGGAGGGGGCGGAAAACAGCGTGATAGAGGTCGATACCACCGACGCTTACGGCACCGATGGTGTCGCCGTGGTAGGCATTTTTGAACGAAATAAATTTTGTTTTCTCCGGTTTCCCTTGATGCTGCCAGTACTGGAAGGCCATCTTGACGCTGATCTCAACGGCAGTTGAACCGTTGTCGGAGTAAAAAACCTTGCAGAGCCCTGGCGGGGCAATCTCCACAAGGCGCCGCGCAAGCAGCACCGCTTTGTCGTTGGCGAGTCCCAGGAGGGTGGAGTGCTCAAGGGTGTCCACCTGGGCCTTGATTGCTTCGTTGATTTCACGCTTGCAGTGCCCGTGGACGTTGGTCCAGATGGCCGCGACGCCGTCCAGGTAGCGGTTTCCCTCAGAATCAACGATCCAGGTACCCTCGCCCCTGACAATGACGACAGGGTCACTCTCCTCCCACTCCTTCATCTGGGTGAAGGGGTGCCAGACATGGGCGCGGTCGTACTCACGAAGTGTTTTGGTGTCAGATGTATTCAATGCCAATCTCCCGCAATAGAATTTTTGTGGTGCCTTGGCCAGACAGGTGGTTGGTCAGGGTTTCGACAATGGTCCGCTGGTCGGCCGCTTCCACCTTGGGGAATACGCCGAGCAGGGGAGCGCCGGACAACGAGTCAATAAGGTGTGGTGCGTACTCTTCAGCTGTGTCGGGTCTGTCGGGGTAAGAATTGATGATGGTCCCCCGCACCTCGATGCCGAGCTGTTTCGCGGCGAAGCAGGTAAGCACCGTGTGGTTGATGGTCCCGAGGTTGGGGCGTGCCACCACCAGAAGCGGAAGCTTCAGTGCAAGCGCCAGATCCGCCACCATGAGCCCTCCCGAAAGGGGGACCATAAGCCCTCCGGCTCCCTCCACAAGCACGAAGTCATGGCGGGCCAGAAGGCTCTCGTATGCGTTCCGTATTCGCGAGAAATCGATCCGGACGTTCTCCCTGGAGGCGGCCACTGACGGAGCAATGGGAGTGCGGAGACAATAGGGGGCGCACTCTTCATCGAGAGGTACTCCTGCTGCCCAGGCAAGCAGTTCCGCATCCTCGGAGACGAGTGAGCCGTTCTGCTCGACGCAACCGCTGGTGACCGGCTTCATGACACCCACGTTGATCCCTTGTTTCCGCAAAAGGCACGCCAGAGTCGCCGTTACTATCGTTTTCCCGACTCCGGTGTCAGTCCCCGTGATGAAGATTGCGTTACTCACAACAACCTCCGACAGCCAGTTCCAGGTCCCTGAGCATCTGCCAGTCCTGCTCGGCGGGGCGGCCGGTGGTGGTCAGGTAGTTGCCGATCATGGTTCCGCTCGCGCCCGCGAAGAATATCCACGACTGCAGATCCCGCAGGTTCTGCTCGCGGCCGCCGCAGACGGCAATTTTCTTTGTCGGAAGGATGAGCCGGAAAAGCGCGATGGTTTTCAGGCACTCAAGGGGTGAGATGAGCTTTGAGCCCGCAAGCCGGGTCCCCTCAATGGGGTTAAGGAAATTGAGGGGTACCGAGTCCACGTCAAGCTCCCGCAGGGTCATGGCCAGCTCAACCCGTTGCGCTGCCGTCTCCCCAAGGCCGAAGATACCACCGCAGCATATGGTAAGACCAGCCTGCTTCGCTACCCGTACCGTCTCAACATCCTCTTCGTAGTCGTGGGTGGTGCAGATATGTGGGAAAAAGCTCCGGGACGTTTCCAGATTGTGGTGATAGGTCTCGACGCCCGCCTCCCTGAGAGTCACTGCCGTTTCATGGTCGATGATGCCCAGCGAGCAGGAGGGAGCAATGGAAGTAGTTTCTCTTATGCGGCGCACAGCCCGGCAGATACGGTCAAGTTCTTCCCCCTTTTTGATCGTTGTGCCGCTCGTGATTATCCCATAGCAGCGGGAACCGGCTGCTTCAGCCTCCTTGGCGCAGGCCACTAACTTGTCTTCGTCTACAAGGGGGTAGATGGGCGCGTTAGTGGTGTGGTGGGCCGACTGGGCGCAGAAGGCGCAATTTTCCGGGCAGCGTCCCGATTTGGCGTTAATGATGGAACAGAGATCGACGCCGTTGCCGAGGAAGTGTTCCTTGACCCGGCTTGCGGCCAGAAAGAGGGCAAAGGCATCAGTTCCGCTAGAGGCCGAGAGAGCGATGGACTCTTCCACTGAGAGTTGTTCGCCGGCAATAATCCTGCCAGCCAGTGTTTCGAGGGATTTGTTCATTGATGATACCTCCGAGCCCTGAAGTACCATAGGGATTTGCTAGTTGTCAACTTTGCTTTGGTATTTGGTTAACAAGGGGCGGCGGAAATTGCCGAAAACCATGAAAACGACAAAATAAATACTTGCATTTTACTTATGTGTCTGGTAGTAGGTAACAAGTTTCCGTTCACGAGAAGTGAGCTCCTCCAGCTCACTTTTTTTATTTTGCGAGGTTTTTCGAGGTATGGCAAAGGACGAAGTTGTCGACAGGGTTACAGCTCTGGCGGAAAGTCTCCTTTCTTCTCAGGAGATGGAGCTGGTCGACATCGAATATAAGCGCGAGGGGCGCCACATGGTTCTCCGGCTTTTTGTCGACAAGGCCGGCGGCATAACCCTGGATGACTGTGCTCTGGTGAGCCGCGAATTCTCTGAGATCCTGGACGTGGAGGATTTCATCAGCGAGAATTACACCCTTGAGGTGTCATCCCCCGGGCTGAATCGCCCCCTTAAAAGGGAGTCCGACTACGAGCGCTACCGTGGGCGTCTAGTCAAGGTCAGGACCTATGATGTCGTCGAGGATGAGGCCGGGAACCGGCGTAAGACGTTCCTTGGCGACCTCGAGGGGCTTGCGGGCGGGGTTGTAACTCTTAAGCTTCGCGAGGGGCAGATGGCTCGAATCCCCCTTGCCAAAATCGCAAAAGCCAACCTTGAATTCGAGTTCTAGATTAGAAAGATAAAGCACTTCCAAGGAGAGACGGACGTGGAAACGACCTTCAACCTCAAGCACATTATTGATCAGATCGTGAAGGAAAAGGGGATAGACCGGGATATCGTGGTCGAGGCCCTTGAGCAGGCGGTGCTGTCCGCCGCGAACAAAAAGTACCGCAACACACGCGATCTTGAGGCCCATTACAATCCCGAGGTCGGTGAAGTTGAGCTTTTCGAGTTCGTCACCGTGGTTGACGAGGTTATGGACTCGTACAAGGAGATTGATCTTGAGGAAGCCCGTGAAATCGACCCTGACGTGGAGGTGGGCGACTCCCTCGGTATGAAGATGGATGCCAGCGGTTTCACGCGGATTGCCGCCCAGACCGCAAAGCAGGTAATCATTCAGAAGGTGCGGGAAGCGGAGCGGGAAACCATTTTCAATGAGTTCAAGGATCGGATCGGCGAGTTGATCAACGGTGTGGTCCGTCGTTTCGAGAAGGGGGATCTCGTTGTTGATCTTGGTCGCGCCGAGGCGCTTCTTTCCAACAAGGAGCAGGCACCGCGCGAGGTTTACCGTCAGGGTGACCGTATCAAGGCGCTTATCATGGATATCCGTATGACTCCCAAGGGTCCCCAGATCATTCTGTCCCGGACCCATCCCGGTGTGCTTGCCAAGCTCTTCGAAGCCGAAGTTCCGGAGATCGCCGAGGGGATCGTTGAAATCAAGTCCGTCGTCCGCGAACCGGGAAGCCGGTCAAAAATTGCGGTTTACTCCCACGATTCTGATGTTGATCCGGTTGGTGCGTGCGTCGGAATGCGCGGATCGAGGGTTCAGAACGTTGTGTCCGAGCTTCGTGGCGAGAAAATCGACATCATCCCGTGGTCTGAAGACCCGGCGCGGTTTGCCTGTAATGCGCTCCAGCCGGCTGCGGTTTCCAAGGTCTACATCGACGAAGAAAATAAAGCGCTCGAAATCATTGTCGCCGACGATCAGCTTTCCCTTGCCATTGGCAAGAAGGGGCAGAATGTTCGGCTTGCCGCAAAACTCACCGGCTGGAGAATCGACATCAAGAGTGAAACCCGTGCTGCCGAGGCAGAACTCCTTGAGTTTTCTTCCTACGACGGTGCTACTGAGGAAGCGCCTCAGGAACCTGTTGAGGAGTCCGAGGCTCAACCGCTGGAGCAGGGCGAAGAGTAGGAGCCAATGGCGAGGAGCGAGCCTCGGCGAACATGTCTGGGATGTCGGGCTGAGAGGGGGAAGGACGAACTTCTTCGCTATGTCCTTGACCCCGAGGGAACGGTTGTCCCTGATCTCCTGGCAAAGTTGCCGGGGAGGGGTGCTTACACCTGCTTTTGCCGCGAGTGTGTCGAGAAGGCCGCTACCCGGAAGCAATTTGCCCGCGCCTTTAAGGGCGAGGTGCGGGGTGCAACCAGTATTGACCTCGTGAATATGGTTGTTTCGAGGCTGGAGGAACGAATTGCTTCATATCTGGCCCTTGCAAACAAGGCAGGAAAGATCGTCTCTGGCAGCGACATGGTGATGGAGGCGATGCGCAAGAAGAACAAGATCGGTCTTGCAATCATAGCCGGCGACGTTTCTGCCGAGATCGGCGATAAAATCACCGGTGTGGCTGCCCGTGAGGGGATTCCCTGTTTTCGAATCCTGGACAAGGACAGGATCGGAGGGCTTCTGGGCAAGGGATTGCGAAGCGTGGTGGCGATTGAAGCGGGAGGGTTCGTCCCCCCGTTAGTGAAAGAGTTACAGAGATACGGAAATTTCCTTGATGGGGGTGCGGTTGATGAGCAAGACCCACGTGTATGAACTTGCTAAAAAGATGGGTGTTGAGAATAAAGAGCTGATGGCCCGGCTGAAGAGCCTCGGTATCGAGGTGAAGAGCCACCTGTCGGTTCTCGAAGATGAGGACGTGCAGAAAGTCACCGCTCCGCCTACACCGCCCAAGGGAGTCCAGCAGCAGGAAGAAGTCCGGGTGACCACCACGGTTATCAGGCGCCGCCCTAAAGCTGTCGCCCAACCACCCGAGGAAGTTGCACCGGCGGCTGTGGAGTCTGCCGTCATTGAAGAGGCGCCTGCGCCCCGAGTGGAGGCCGTTCCCGAAGAACCGAAGGCGTCGCCGGCATTTGCGGAAACTGTTCCCGCAGTCGAAGAGCCTAAGGGCGTGGAGCCCAAGATTGGGGTGCCAAAGGTAGAAACACCCGTAGCATCAGAATCCAAGGCCGAAGAGCCCAGGGTGACTGCTCCGCCGGCACAACCGAAGCCTGTTGCGGCAGAGGAAGAGAAGCCGACCATGAATCGCGCCCGAATACTTGGTCGCGTGGAGCTTCCGGGCCTCACGACCGCTTCGAAGCCTGTACCCAAACCGGCGGAAAGGCGGGAAGTGGTCATTCCCCCCAAGAGGAAGATGGAAGAGCGTGCAGTAACACCGCAACCAGCTGCTCCCGTGGCGGATGACCGCAAGAAGAAGGCCAAGACGTTCACCGAGCCTGAGACGCCGGCTGGCGGCGCACCGGGTGCCAAGAAAGGCGCCCCTGGCGGAAAGAAGAAGGAAGCTTTCAAAAAAGCCGAACTCCTTGAAAAGCGGGAGAGGATTTTCGAGCCCGGCCCGAAAACCGGCAAGGGAAGACGGCGCGAGCGGGAATCGGTTACCTTTGGAAAGAAGACAGAGATTACTGTTCCCAAGGCTATCAAGCGGATTATCAAGATCTCCGAGTCGATCACTGTAGGAGAGCTTGCCAAAAGGATGGGGGTCAAGGCTACTGACCTCATCCGCGTACTCATGAAGATGGGGATGATGGCCACCATCAATCACCCCCTCGACGTGGATACCGCCACCCTCATTGCCGCCGAGTTCAGTTATGAAATCGAGAACGTGGCTATTGATACGGACGAGATGCTCGAATCGGCGCCCGATACCCCGGAGAGTCTCAAAAAGCGTCCGCCGGTCGTTACCATCATGGGCCACGTCGACCACGGAAAGACTTCACTTCTCGATGCAATCCGCGAAGCCAATGTCATTGCTGGCGAGGCCGGGGGGATCACCCAGCATATCGGAGCCTATGACGTTGAACTCAACGGTCGCAAGATAACCTTCCTTGATACACCTGGTCACGAGGCATTCACCGCCATGCGTGCCCGCGGTGCCAAGGTGACCGACATCGTCATCCTCGTGGTCGCGGCAGACGACGGCGTCATGCCCCAGACCCGTGAAGCCATCAACCACTCCAAGGCTGCCGGTGTGCCGATCATCATCGCCATCAACAAGATTGACAAACCCGAAGCGAAGCCCGAGCGTGTCAAGCAGGAACTCATGGAGTTCGGTCTCGTCTCGGAAGAGTGGGGCGGTGAAACAATTTTCGTGGAAGTTTCCGCCAAGAAGAGGATCAATCTTCCCGAATTGCTGGAAATGGTCCTGCTTCAGGCCGACGTTATGGATCTGAAGGCGAATCCCGACAAGGAAGCCCGCGGCACCATCGTCGAGGCCAAGCTGGACCGGGGCCGTGGGCCGGTTGCCACGGTACTGGTCCAGGAAGGTACCCTCAAGGTGGGCGACTACTTTGTGGCCGGCGTCCACTCCGGCCGGGTTCGCGCCATGCAGAACGATCGGGGTGACAAGGTCCTTGCAGCCGGTCCCTCCATGCCCGTTGAAGTCATCGGATTCACGGGCGTCCCTGATGCCGGCGATGTCTTTATCAGCCTCTCCGACGAGAAGAAAGCCAAGGAGATTGCCTCCCATCGTCAGCAGAAACTGCGCGAAACCGAGCTTGCCAAGCACAGCAAGATGTCCCTTGAGCAACTCTATGACAAGATTCAGAAGGGCGAGGTCAAGGACCTCAACGCCATCGTCAAGGCCGACGTCCAGGGATCGGTGGAGGCCGTATCGGACTCGCTGCGCAAACTATCTACCGATGCGGTGCGTCTCAACGTCATCCATTCGTCGGTCGGCGCCATCACCGAAACTGACGTGAACCTCGCCTCCGCTTCCAACGCCATCATCCTCGGCTTCAACGTTCGTCCTGAGCCGAAGGCATCGGCGATGGCCGAAAAAGAGGGCGTCGACGTCCGTCTCTACAACATCATCTATGATGCGGTGGAAGATATCAAAAAAGCCATGGAAGGTCTGCTGGAGCCGACTCTCCGTGAGAAGTATCTTGGCCGGGCCGAGATCAGGGAAGTATTCTCTGTTCCCAAAGTCGGGAATGTTGGCGGTTGCTATATACAGGACGGCAAAGTGTTGCGTAACGCATCGGTTCGGCTGCTGCGCGACAATGTGGTTGTCTACGAAGGGAAAATGTCGTCACTTCGTCGCTTCAAGGATGATGTGAAAGAGGTGGCAACCGGGTATGAGTGCGGTATCGGCCTGGAAAATTATAACGATATCAAGGTGGGAGATATTATAGAAGCCTTTGAAATCGAGAAGATTGCGACAAAGCTGTAAGGGATTCCATGTACAAGCGATCCGATAAAGTTGCTGAAGCTATTCACGAATTGGTGTCCGGGCTCCTTGTCAAGGGGCTCAAAGATCCACGCATCGGGTTCGTGACCATAACGGGCGTCAAGGTTTCTGACGATATCCGCCATGCGACTATCTACTATACGGTTATGGGGAGCGACGAAGCGAAGAAGTCAACCTTGCACGGGCTGAACAGTTCCGTAGGATTCATCCGCAAGGAAGTCAGCAAGGAACTGCGGCTTCGGTTCGCGCCGGAACTCATCTTCAAGTATGATGAGTCGATTGAGTACGGAAACCGCATTGACCAGCTTCTCAAGGAAATCGGCAGCGAGGAAGGTGGCAATGATTGAGGGTATCATCGAGGAGATCCGCACTAACGGAAGCTTCCTGATCACTACCCATGAGAATCCCGACGGCGATGCCGTCGGGTCGTCGCTGGCCCTTGCTGGATATCTCCGACGTTTGGGCAAGGATGTGACGATCCATTTCTGTGATCCTGTCCCCGATCTCTACGCTTTTTTGCCACTGGCGGAAGAGGTGACACGGACCGTTCCTGATCGTGACTACGACATCTGTTTTGTCCTCGATGTGGGCGAGTTCCGTCGGGCTGGCAAACAGATTGCTGAGTGCAAGCGGATCAAGAAATTCATAAACATCGACCATCATTTAACATCTGATAACTTTGGCTTCATAAACTATATCGATCCCAAAGCGGCGGCAACGGGTATTCTCGTACATCGCATCATCACGGGGGCAGGGGACGTCGTAGGGTATGAAACGGCTCTCTGTCTCTACACCGCCATCATTACCGATACCGGTTCCTTTCGCTATTCCAACGCGAATCCCGAGGCCTTTGCTATTGCGGGTGAGTTGGTTTCCACGGGGATCAACACGTGGAGCATTGCCGAGAAACTCTATGAGAGTCAACCCCGCGAACGGCTTGAGCTTCTTGCCCTTGCCCTCTCTACCCTGACAATCTCTCCCCGCGGCGAATATGCCTCTATCACCGTTACTCTCGACATGTACAACAAGACGGGGGCTTCCGCTGAACTGACTGACGGCTTTGTTAATTATCCCCGCTCCATCCGCGGGGTGGAAGTTTCGGTCTTTTTCCGCGAGATCAATCCCGGCCTTTTCAAAGTCGGGTTTCGTTCCAAGGGGAAGATCGACGTGTCCCGTATCGCGGCGGCCTTTGGCGGCGGCGGGCATCACAATGCCGCAGGAGCTACGATGAATGGTTCCCTTGAAGGGATAAAGGCAACGTTGTTCTCCCACCTGGAGAGTACCCTCTGATCTGATGGACGGTTTCATTGTTATCGACAAGCCGGCCGGCTTGACTTCCCACGACATCATTGCGCGCGTCAGACGGATTCTCGGCCAGAAGAAGGCGGGCCATACGGGAACCCTTGATCCCTTTGCCACCGGAGTTTTGCCGGTTGCAATGGGAGAGGGGACCAAGGCGATACCGTTTCTTGATGAGGCTGTGAAAGAGTACCGTGCAACCATGGTGCTCGGTGCTGCCACCGATACCCAGGACTGTACCGGCAGGGTCGAGAAAGAAGGGGACTGGACTCGATTGTCCGTTGAGGCGGTCAGGGAAGTTTTCGGTGCATATATCGGAAAGTGCAAGCAGATCCCTCCCATGTACTCTGCGGTCAAGCAAGGGGGGGTTCCCCTCTACCGACTAGCGCGAAAAGGGCATGAGGTGGAACGAGAACCCCGGGATATCGAGATCCATTCCCTCATAATCGATCGTATGGAGCTGCCGCGAATTGAGTTTACGGTTTCCTGCTCCCGGGGCACCTATGTGAGAACGCTGGCACACGACATGGGGGAGCGCCTCGGTTGCGGCGCCCATCTTTCTGCGCTGCGCAGAACGCGGAGCGGCCCGTTTGACCTTTCCCGGGCCGTGACCCTTGACGAACTGGCAAGCATCAAGGAACAAGGCGCTGTTGATTCGCTTCTGCTGGCTCCCAACGAGGTGCTTGGTCATTTTCCCGAGATCGAGCTCTCAGACGAGGAAGTCCGCAAGGTTTACTGCGGAGTCCCTCCCCGTTGCCATGGCAGATGCGAAGAATCTTCAGCGTCGCAAAATGACGGTAAGAAGGTGCGTCTCGTTCAGAATGGCAAGCTTCTCGCTGTGGCTGAAATCGGTCAGGCTGAATCGGGTAACGGGAACAAAAGCCTAAGGCTTATAAGGGTTTTTAACTAGGTTTGGCTTTACAGGGGCGGTTCATTGTGGTATTAGTGTCCCTTGAGTTTTTTTGAAGCACATCACAAACGATCACAGATCGGAACACATGAAGATGAAAGGGGGTGTACGGGAGTGCTGGTAACGGACAAGAAGCAAGAGATCATCACATCGTTCAAGCGTCACGACAGCGATACGGGGTCTCCGGAGGTTCAGATCGCGATTCTCACCGAGCGGATCATCTATCTGACGGAGCACTTCAAGGTTCACAAAAAGGACCACCACAGCCGGCGCGGTCTTCTGAAGATCGTCGGCCAGAGAAGGAGACTCCTCGACTACCTCAAGAAGAAGGATGTCGAGAGGTATCGGGCAATCATCGAGAAACTCGGTATACGTCGATAAGAAGAGGCAGTATACTCCGTCGAGGGGTATATTGCCTTTCCTTTTTCTAGTAATTTCATGGGGGTTGAGGAGTTGGACGACTCTCGTGGAGATGAATTTTTATCAGTAAGTACATGGGCTTAGCGGCCCATTTATTTTGTCAGGGTGTTGGGGGCGTGGATCGAGCAACCAAGGATGCTTGGTTTTTCTATCGACGGCCCCAACGCACCACGAATAGGCTAAGGAGGCCACAATTATGAATGAACAGAAGGTAAACGTAGATTTTGGCGGCAGAACGATAACCATAGCTACCGGCAAAATGGCCAAACAGGCGAGCGGTGCGGTAATGGTAAGTTGCGGTGAGACCATGGTGCTCGTCACCGCCGTGGCGCTCAAATCCGCCAAGGAGGGACAGGACTTCTTTCCCTTGACGGTCAACTACCAGGAAAAGGCCTATGCCGGCGGCAAGATTCCCGGCGGCTTCTTCAAACGGGAAGGGCGCCCCACGGAGAATGAGACCCTTACCTGCCGCTTCATCGATCGGCCGATTCGTCCTCTTTTCCCTGAGAACTTTCTCAACGATACCCAGATCATGGCCACCGTCGTTTCCGCGGATCAGGACAATGACCCGGGAATTCTTGCCATGATCGGCGCCTCGGCGGCCCTTGAAGTATCTGATATTCCCTTTTTCGGTCCCATCGCCGGCGTAAAGGTTGGCCGGGTTGACGGGAAGTTCATTTGCAACCCCACTGCCGAGCAACTGGCTGCCAGTGACTTGGAAGTAGTTGTTGCAGCAAGCCGCGATGCGGTCATTATGGTTGAGGGTGGTGCTGCGGAGATTTCAGAAGCCGACCTCCTTGAGGCGATTTTCTTCGGCCATGCCTCGGTGCAGCCGATCATCGACGCCCAGATCGAACTGCGCAAGCAGGCTGGCGTACCCAAGCGGGAAATTGCTCCCCCCGCCGTCGATGAGGCTCTTGGTGCAAAGGTCAAAGAGCTTGCGTATGCCCAGATGAAAGATGCCGTCCGGATTCGCTCGAAGCAGGAGCGCCACAATCGTATCAGTGCCATTGCCGATGAAACGGTGGCTGCCCTTGAAGCTGATTTTTCCGGACGCGGCGCCGAGATTAAAGATTTCCTCGATGGTTTCGAGTATGAGCTTGTACGTGAGCACATCCTCAAAGACGGTGAGAGGATTGACGGCCGCGATACCAAAACGATCAGGCCCATCACTTCCGAGGTCGGTATTCTCCCTCGCGTCCACGGCTCAGCTCTTTTCACCCGTGGCGAGACCCAGGCCCTTGTTGCCGCCACTCTCGGTACTTCCAGCGACGAACAGCGGATCGACTCACTCTACGGGGAGAGCAGAAAGAGGTTCATGCTCCACTATAACTTCCCTCCCTTCTCTGTGGGGGAGACGAGCTTCCGTCTTGCGCCGGGCCGTCGTGAGATCGGCCACGGTTACCTGGCTGAGCGCGCTCTTGAGCGGGTTCTGCCCAAGCACGATGATTTCCCGTACACCATCCGCATCGTGTCGGACATTCTGGAAAGCAACGGTTCCTCCTCTATGGCTTCGGTCTGCGGCGGCGCCCTCTCCATGATGGATGCCGGCGTCCCCATTTCCGCTCCGGTTGCAGGCATTGCCATGGGGCTCATCAAGGAAGGGGACGACATTGCCATCCTTTCCGACATCCTTGGTGATGAAGACCACCTTGGCGACATGGACTTCAAGGTCGCCGGCACCTCGACAGGGGTGACCGCAATCCAGATGGACATTAAGATTACCGGCGTGACCCGTGAGATCATGGGCAAAGCCCTTGAGCAGGCAAAAGAAGGGCGGCTCCATATCCTCGGTAAAATGGCCGAAGCCCTGGCTGCTCCGCGTACCGATCTGTCACCCTATGCCCCGCGTATCACGACTATCTGGGTCAAGACCGACAAGATCCGTGACGTAATCGGCGCCGGTGGCAAGAACGTCAGGGGGATCACTGAGGCTACCGGCGTTTCCATCGATATCGAGGATACCGGCAAGATCAATATCGCCAGCACCAACAAAGAGGCCTGCGACAAGGCGATCAAGATGATCCGCGACCTTACGGCGGAAGCTGAAGAGGGCAAGCTTTACATGGGTACGGTCCGCAAGGTCATGGACTTTGGCGCTTTTGTCGAAATCTTCCCGGGTACCGATGGCCTTGTTCATATCTCCGAACTCGATACCGAGCGGGTGAAGGACGTTACCGACATCCTCAAGGAAGGGGACAAGGTGCTCGTGAAGTGCATCGGCATTGATAAGCAAGGAAAGATAAAACTGTCCCGTAAAGAAGCTCTGGGTGCAGTACTGCCCGAGTAGTGTCCGGCGGGAATCCTGCTGGTAAACTCACCGGTCCGCGGTATAGTTTTATTCATGGTCAGTAAAACAATCCTCGATAATGGCGTGCGGGTCATATCCGAGTATATGCCCCACGCCCACTCGGTATCCATCGGGATATGGGTCGCCAATGGCTCCCGTCATGAACGGCGGGAGCACAATGGCGTCGCCCATTTCATCGAGCATCTCCTCTTCAAGGGGACTGTGCGCCGAAGTGCACTTGACATTGCCCGCGAGATTGATTCTGTAGGGGGAGTGCTCAACGCATTCACCAGCCGTGAGTACGTCTGCTACTACGCCAAGGTCCTCGATAAAAATCTTCCACAAGCCGTAGACCTCCTTACTGACATCTTCCTTAATTCGACTTTTGACCCGGAAGAGATTGAGAAGGAGCGGAAGGTGGTCCTCCAGGAAATCAGCATGCTGGAGGATTCTCCGGACGACTATGTTCACGACCTCTTTCATCGCAGTTTCTGGAGAGGGCACCCCCTCGGCATGTCGATCCTTGGAAGTGCTGAGAGCGTCAGTAATCTTTCCCGTGATGCTATCGTTGCACACCGGGATGCGATGTACCGTTCCGAGGACATCATTGTGGCGGTGGCGGGCAACGTGCGCCACGATGAGCTTCTGAAACTCATAAGCGGCTCTTTTGACAGTGTTCCAGAGGGGACCGGACGCAACTGCTGCCATCTGCCCGTTTATGACCAGAAGCTGGAGATAGTCGAGAAGGATCTGGAGCAACTTCATATCTGTCTTGGGACCAAGTCTCTGCCCCATAATCATCCCCGACGGTTTGAAGCATATCTCATGAACACCATTCTCGGTGGCAGCATGAGCTCACGCCTTTTTCAGGAGATTCGAGAGCATCTCGGCCTTGCTTACACGGTCTATTCCTATGTTGTTTCACACACCGATGCAGGGTCACTCGTGGTCTATGCCGGAACGAGCCCTGAAAAGCTCAGTGATGTTCTTGAGATAACCTGTTCCGAGCTAAGACGGCTGAAGTTTGAACCTGTTCCCGCCACTGAGCTTGAGGCGGCCCGGGAACAACTCAAGGGAAACATTCTTCTCTCGCTTGAGAGTTCAGACAACCGGATGACCAAGCTTGCAAAGAATGAAATATATTTTGGCCGTTACCTTTCCCTTGCCGAGCTGACTGGAGGCTTTGACAGCGCTACGGCAGACGGCATTGCTGAACTGGCCAACGATTTCTTCTCGGGCGATTATGTCACCCTTGCCCTTACGGGGAAGATATCAGGACAGATTCCGGACCTCTCGCATCTCGTACTATAGGTGACTGATGGAACGCTGCGTAGTCAAGGTTCGACGGGTGCGTGGGGGGGACCAGAATCTCCCCTGCTACATGACAGTCCACGCAGCAGGCATGGATCTCTGTGCCGATCTCGTGGACGACCTTGTCCTGAATCCAGGTGAGCGAAAGTTGGTACCGACGGGACTTGCTATTGCTCTCCCCGACGGATTCGAGGCCCAGATAAGGCCCCGGAGTGGTCTCGCTCTCAAGCATGGCATCGCCCTTGTGAATTCGCCCGGCACCATTGATCCGGATTACCGTGGCGAAATAGGGGTGATCCTGATCAATCACGGCAGTGAACCGTTTGTTGTGAGGCGGGGAGAGCGTATTGCCCAGATGGTTTTTGCCCCCTTTGCCCGTGCTGAACTGGTTGAGGTGGATGAACTCGACGAGACAGCGCGGGGCGAGGGAGGATTTGGCCATACCGGCCGATGAAAGGAACTGAGTCCAATGTTCGATCCGCGCGTCCGTCAACTTGCCGAAGTGCTCGTTACTTACTCGACCCGGGTAAAAAAGGGGGACGTGGTCCTCATCAATGCCAGCGGCACCGATTGCCTTCCCCTGGTGAAGGAGCTTTATTCCCTCTGTCTGGCCCGGGGGGCAAAGTATGTTGAGTATTCTTTCCATATCCCCGAGATAGACCGCCATTTCTACAACACTGCCACTAAGTCGCAGCTCTCCTTCTTTCCCCAGCACAAGCTGGATTTCATGAAGCAGGTCAACGTCTTTATTTCCATCTCCGGCTCCCCTAATTCCATGGTTATGGCTCAGGCTAACCAGAAAAACATGATTGCCTGGTCGAAGGTGACCCGCCCCATCGTTGACTGGCGAGTCAAAAATACCCGCTGGGTAATTACCCGTTATCCTACGCATGGGGCTGCCCAGGAAGCGAAGATGAGTCTTGAAGAGTATGAAGAATATCTTTTCGCCGCCTGCTGCATCGATTGGGAGGCTGAATCGCGCAAACAGGAGAAGTTGAAGCGCCTCATGGACAAGGCCGACACGGTACGGATCAAAGCGTCTGACACGGATCTCTCGTTCAGCATCAGAGGGCTTGACGGCATAAAGTGTGACGGGCGTTTCAATATCCCTGACGGAGAAGTTTTTACCGCACCTGTCCGGGATTCTGTCGAAGGACACATCACATACAACTGCCCGACTATCTACCAAGGTAAGGAATTCAACGGCGTCCGTCTCGAATTTGCGAAGGGGCGGATTGTGAAGGCCTCGGCGCCCGGCATGGACGATGAGCTTAACCGTATCCTCGATACCGATGAGGGCGCACGCTTTATCGGAGAATTTGCCATTGGTGTCAATCCGAACATCCGCGTGCCAATGAGGAATATCCTCTTTGACGAGAAGATCTTCGGCTCCATACATTTTACTCCGGGGCAATGTTATGACGAGTGCGACAATGGCAACCGTTCGGCTGTCCACTGGGACATGGTGAAGCTCCTCAAGGGTGACGGGGAAATCTGGTTTGACAATCACCTTATCCAGAAGGATGGCCTCTTTGTGCACAAAGACCTCGTTTCCCTTAATCCGGCGCGAGAGTAGCTCCCATGCTCCTTGACATTAACCCCCAGAATCCTCAACCGAGACTCGTCGCACAGGTGGTCAAAATCCTCAAGGATGGCGGCATCATTGCCTATCCGACTGACACGACCTATGGTATCGGTTGCAGTATTTTCAGCAAGAAGGGGATCGAGCGGATCTACCTCCTTAAGCAGCGCGAGAAGAAGAAGCCATTCTCCTTCATCTGTTCCGACCTGTCCGAGGTGGCGCGCTACGCCAAGGTCAGCAATTATGCTTATAAGATGCTCAAGCGTCATCTTCCCGGTCCTTATACTTTTGTCCTTGATGCCACCAGCATTGTTCCTGATCTTCTTGTGACCAAACAGAAAACCGTTGGAATCAGGATTCCGGACAACCGGATCTGTCTTTCACTGGTAAAAGAACTCGGCCATCCGATTATCACTACAAGCGCCAACCTTTCCGGTGAAGAGCCCATCGGCGATCCTTACCTTGTCGATCTCAACATGGGCAAACAGCTTGATGTTGTCGTCGATGGAGGGATTCTGTCCGCCGACGTCAGCTCCGTGGTAAGCCTCATCGGTGACTATCCACAGGTGCTTCGTCAAGGTGTGGGCGATGTGAGTTGGTGTGAGGGATAATTGGGAGAGCCTGCCCGGGAATGACAGAGCCAAATTGCTTGCAAATACACCAATAATAGGGTATGAGAAATCGACGGCCGCCTGAAAGGGCGGTTTTCTTTATGGCTCATTTCGCTTGACAATGCGTAGCAGTTCTCTATACTGATGGGCTTCTAGTGATAGGTCGATTGCTAATGAAAATCAGAGTAGATGACATAACTGATCAGCCAAAGATTCTCTCTTTTCAGGAGCCTAGCGAAGCATTTCCGTCACTGGCGGAACTTCAGGCAACGGGCGAGAGCGAATTCCTCTCTCCTCTCATGGTGGAGCTGGCGGTTTCAAAAGAATACGGGCACATTCGGGTCAAGGGGAGTGTAGCGGTTAAGATCCGTTTTGTCTGCTCCCGGTGTCTCGTGCCGTTTGATGCGGATATTTCTTCAGCTTTTACAATGTTTTACTCCGAAGGTAGTCGGATTGATTCTGACGAGGATGAAATAGAGCTCGCTGAAGAGGATCTCGTTTCGGTTTTTTATGAAGGCGACGAGATCGATTTCGCTCCGGAGATAGCTGAGCAGGTCATCATGGAGTTGCCGCTCAAGCCCCTCTGTGGCGAGGGGTGTAAGGGACTCTGCGTCACGTGTGGCGCTGACCTTAATGAAGGTGAGTGTGGTTGCGAGCGTACTACGTTCAATGTCAAGTTTAGTGCGCTCAAGAATTTTAAGGTAGAAAAGTAAAAGGAGAAATATCATGGCAGTACCTAAGAAGAAAACGTCGAAATCCCGCAAAAACATGAGAAGGGCACACGATTTCCTTACTCCGCCGGCCGCTTCGGTCTGCCCCCAGTGCAAAGCGCCGAAGCTCCCCCACCGCGCATGCTCCTCATGCGGTACCTACAAGGGCAAAGAAGTCATCAAGAGCGAAGAGATTTAATAGCTCCTTGTCTGGCCTGACTCATCATTGTCCAGGGGTATCATGAGAGTAGCGGTTGATGCAATGGGGGGCGACAACGCTCCTTCGGTTGAGGTTGAGGGGGCTGTTGTTGCCGCACGGGAATTTGGCATTCCCATCACCCTTGTCGGTGACACGGAGCGGTTACGTCAGGAATTGGGCAAGCACAACGTCCAGGGCCTAGATATACTACTTCACCATGCCAGCGAAGTGGTAGGTATGCACGATGCTGCCTCCGATGCCGTTCGCCGCAAGAAGGATTCGTCAGTCCGTGTTGCTTTTGAGCTTCTCAAGACCGGTGCTGCCGATGCTGTTGTGAGTGCCGGCAATTCCGGTGCTACAATGGCGGCCGGCATGTTTGTCCTTAAGCGGCTCAAGGGGATAGACCGGCCTGCAATAGCCCAAATATTTCCTACATTGCGTGGCAAGACCCTTGTTCTGGATGTCGGCGGTAATGTTGACTGCAAGCCGATACACCTTGTTCAGTTCGCCATAATGGGTGAAGTGTACGCTCGTCACGTCATGGGTGTTGAACAGCCCCGCGTCGGGCTCCTTTCTAATGGCGAAGAGGATAGCAAGGGGAATGAACTCACCCGCGAAACCAATTCCATCCTGAAAAACATTTCCTTCGATTACATTGGTTATGTGGAAGGCCGTGACATTTTTAATGGAGTTGTTGATGTGGTGGTTTGCGACGGATTTGTTGGCAACGTCGTCCTGAAGCTATCGGAAGGGCTTGCTGAAGCCGTGGGGAAGATGCTCAAAGACGAAATCAAGCAGAGTTTCCTTTCCAAGCTTGGCTATCTGTTTTCCCGCAAGGCATTTTCAAATTTCAAGAAAAAGGTAGATTACGCTGAATATGGTGGCGCACCTCTTCTGGGGATAAATGGGGTTGCCATGATTTGTCATGGTGGCTCAAACGTCAAGGCAATAAAAAACGCTATTGTGTTTGCCAATGACTATGTCAGAAAGGGAGTGAATCAGCGGCTCGCAGAGAAGTTGGAGACTGAGTTCACCATGTATATGCAGCAGGGCAACGTCCGGGAGTCGGTTGCCGGCTGAGGGGGCATGGTAATGGCCAGAGCGAGAATTATCGGCACAGGTTCGGCCGTGCCTGAGATGATACGGACTAATTTCGACCTGGAAAAGATGGTCGACACCACCGACGACTGGATTACCACCAGGACTGGCATCAGGGAGCGGCGCATCGCTGCTGAAGGCGAATATACTTCAACTTTCGCAACCCGTGCGGCTGAGCGGGCTCTCGAGATGGCTGGTGTTACTGCTGAAGAAATTGATCTCCTCATTGTTGCGACCGTCACCCCAGATTTTCCCTTTCCATCTACCGCATGCATAGTTCAGAGCAATATCGGAGCGAAAAGGGCCGCTGCGTTTGATGTCTCCGCTGCCTGTTCGGGGTTTCTCTATGGACTCTCGTTGGCGGACAATGCCATTCGGTCTGGGGGGGCAAGTAAAGCTCTCATCATCGGCGCCGAGGTTCTGAGCCGAGTTATTGACTGGACCGACAGAAATACCTGCCTTCTTTTCGGTGACGGTTCCGGGGCCGTAGTGGTTGAAGCATGCGAAAGTGAACAGGGAGTTCTTTCAACGCACCTGCATAGCGACGGTTCCTATTGGGAACTCCTTTATCAGCCCGGTTGCGGCAATCGAAACCCCGCCGTTCAGAAGACCCTGGATGAGAGGAAGAACTTTCTCCGAATGCAGGGGAATGAGGTGTTCAAGCTTGCCGTGCGGGCTATGGAAGACGCTGCCCTTCAAGCACTGGAAAAGAATGGCCTCACTCCCTCGGATATCAGTATTTTTATACCCCACCAGGCTAATCGTAGAATCATCGATGCCATCGGCAAGCGTCTTGGTTTAAGCGATGACAAAGTCTACGTTAATCTTGATCGATATGGAAACACCTCTTCTGCTTCAATCCCGCTTGCGCTTGATGAAGCCAACCGTGGTGGGCGGATAAACGAGGGGGATATTGTCCTCTTTGATGCCTTCGGCGGTGGCCTCACGTGGGCCTCTGTTCTGCTGCGCTGGTAATCTCTCTCCCAAAAGGAACTGCTATGAGTAGACGAGCATTCATATTCCCCGGCCAGGGTTCGCAATATCCCGGCATGGGAAAGGATCTTGCGGATAACTTCGCACTAGCCCGGAAGACATTCGAGGAGGCTGATGACGCCCTTGGGGACAACTTGTCTCGCCTCTGTTTCGATGGTCCCGAAGACCAATTGAAGCTCACCGCCAACACGCAGCCCTCTATCCTCACCGTTAGTGTGGCTGCCCTGCGGGTCCTTCAAGAGGAGACCGGCTTGAGTGCACAGTATTTTGCCGGTCACTCTCTTGGAGAGTATTCCGCATTGGTGGCTGCCGGCGTCATTCAGTTCGCAGACGCGGTTAGAACGGTTCGTGCTCGCGGGACCTTTATGCAGGAGGCTGTGCCTGTCGGCGTTGGAGCCATGGCAGCCATGTTGAGTATCGAGCCCGACGTCCTTGCCGCTATCTGCGCTGAGGCTGCCCAAGGCGAAGAGGTCTCCCCTGCCAACTTCAATTCGCCTGGACAGATTGTCATTGCAGGCCACACGGGGGCCGTCAATCGGGCCATAGAGATTGCCAAAGCCAAGGGGTTCCGCAAAGCGATGCTCCTTCCTGTAAGTGCCCCCTTCCATTCGAGCCTCATGGTGCCTGCCGGTGAAAGGCTTGCCGGCGTCCTTGCCCCAATTACTGTTGGTGCATTCAGTGCGCCCGTGGTGACGAACGTGGAGGCTAAACCCAATGACGACAAAGCACGGGTGAAAGAGCTTCTTGTTCGTCAGGTGAGTGCTCCGGTTCTCTGGGATGCATCGGTACGCGAAATGGTGGCTCTTGGTGTTACGGAGTTCGTGGAGGTTGGCCCGGGCAAGGTTCTGTCGGGTCTGGTCAAGAGGATTGACAAAGGAGTGTCCACGAAGAATGTTGAAGACGCGGCAGGAATTAAGGCCATCGGGGAGTAGGGAAACCATGAGTCTTGAAGGTAAGGTTGCAATCGTAACGGGAGCCTCAAGGGGAATCGGCAGGGCCATCGCCCTAAAACTCGCCAGGGAGGGGGCCAGTGTGGTGGTGACGGCCACGACACTGGAAAGCGCCCGGAAAACTGCGGCAGAGATTGAAGCGCTCGGGCACAAAGCCCTGTCTCTGGCCGTAGATGTTGCCGACTCGTCTGCAGTGGAAGCCATGTTCGTATCGGCGGTCGGAGCTTTTGGGAAGGTTGATATCCTTGTGAACAACGCGGGTATCACGAAGGACGGCCTTCTCCTCAGAATGAAAGATGCCGATTGGGATGCGGTTATCGATGTGAACCTCAAGGGAGCTTTCAACTGCATCCGCGAGGCGGCAAAGCTCATGGTCAAGGCTCGTAGCGGCCGCATTGTCAATATCAGTTCCGTTGTTGGCGAGATGGGTAATGCAGGACAGATCAACTATTGCGCAAGCAAGGCAGGCATGATCGGGCTTACAAAATCGGCAGCCCGCGAGCTTGCCAAGCGGGGAATTACGGTCAATGCCGTAACGCCCGGATTCATTGAGACGAATATGACGTCGGTTCTTTCCGACAAGGTGCGCGAAGGGCTCTTACAACAAATTCCTCTTGAGCGTCTCGGCACGTCGGATGATGTTGCAAATGCTGTTTTTTTCCTTGTCTCGTCAATGGGGGACTACATAACAGGGCATGTCCTTTCAGTAAATGGCGGCATGTACATGTGAAAAAATTATCTTTTGCAATCTGATTGATTCATGATATGTAGCTAGAAAAACTAACTGAAAACCTGAACAGGGTTAATACCAAACGGAGGTGAAAAAGAATGTCAGCGATAGACAAAAGGGTTAAAGAGATCGTTGCCGAACAGCTTGGCGTCGATGAAGCACAGGTAACGAATGAGGCATCGTTCATGGACGATCTGGGTGCCGATTCTCTTGATACCGTGGAACTGGTGATGGCCCTCGAGGAGGAGTTCGACATCGAGATCTCCGACGAAGACGCAGAGAAGATCCAAAGCGTACAGGACGCCATCGACTACATCACCGAGCATACCTAAACACGAGGGGGAAGGGGAACCTTCCCCCTTTTCACACAGAGCGGCACTGCCGCTATCTCTGCACGATTCCAGAACATCGGGAGCACGCCATTATGAGAAGAGTTGTTGTGACGGGAGTTGGAGCCATTTCTCCCCTGGGGACCGGCAATGGCAAGAACTGGGATGCACTCGTCGCGGGACGGTCAGGAATCGATCTGATTACCCGTTTCGACGCCTCGGAGCTTCCTGTAAAGATTGCCGGCGAAGTTAAGGATTTCACTCCTGAGGATTTCATTGAAAAAAAAGAGGTCAAGAAAATGGACCTCTTTATTCAGTATGCCCTTGCGGCTGCCCAGTTTGCCATGGAGGATTCGGGGCTTCAGATTACCGATGAGAACGCTGAACGCGTCGGGGTGATTGTCGGAGCTGGTCTCGGCGGACTGCCGACCATTGAGAAATATCATGCGGCAATGCTGGAAGGGGGCTACAAGAAGATCTCTCCTTTCTTTATTCCGATGCTCATTATCAACCTGGCTCCGGGGCATATTTCCATCAAGTACGGGGCAAAAGGACCAAACCTTTCGTCAGTTTCAGCCTGCGCGACCGGTACCCACTCAATCGGTGATGCCTATCACATGATCAAGCGGGGAGATGCGGATGCCATGATTGCCGGCGGTACCGAGTCGACGGTGACACCTCTCGGCATAGGTGGTTTTGCCGTGATGAAGGCCCTCTCTACCCGTAATGACGACCCGAAAGGGGCATCGCGCCCCTTCGAGAAGAGCCGTGACGGATTCGTCCTCGCTGAAGGCGCCGGAATCGTGATTCTTGAGGAGTATGAGTCTGCCAAGAAGCGCGGAGCGAAGATTTATGCCGAGGTAGTCGGTTATGGCCTCTCGGGCGATGCCTATCACCTGACAGCGCCTGCCCCGGAAGGAGAAGGGGCCGCCCGCTGCATCAAGATGGCGCTCAACAACGCCGGCATCAATGCTGATCAGGTTGACTACATCAATGCTCATGGTACTTCAACTCATTTTAATGATTACTATGAGACGCTTGCCATCAAAAAAGTCTTCGGAGACCACGCAAAGAAAATCATGGTCTCTTCCACCAAATCGATGACCGGTCACCTTCTCGGGGCAGCAGGCGGTGTCGAGGCGGTATTCAGCCTCATGGCGATGGACAAGGGTGTTGTTCCTCCGACCATCAACTACCAGGAGCAGGATTCTGAGTGCGATCTCGATTATGTCCCCAACACTGCCCGGGATGCAAAGATCACCTATGCCATGAGCAACAACTTCGGTTTCGGCGGCACCAATGCCTCGCTTCTCTTCAAGAAGATATAGCGAGGTGATGCAGTGATACTCGTCGGAAGCGATCATGGAGGCCTTGAACTGAAGGAGGCAATTAAGCTTCTCCTGACTGAGCGGGGCATTACTGTTGAGGATTGTGGTACTGATAACGGCAATTCGGTCGATTATCCCGACTTCGGCATTAAGGTTGCCCGCAAGATTTCAGCAGGCGAAGCGGAGAAAGGTATTCTTTTCTGCGGAACCGGCATCGGGATGTCAATCGTTGCCAACAAGTTCCCCAATGTAAGGGCTGCCTTGGCAACCGACCCTTTCATGGCTCGTATGGCGAAGGAACACAATAACGCCAATATACTGGTTCTTGGAGGGCGGGTCCTCGACGAGGCGACGGCCCGCGAAATGGTTTGTGTCTGGCTCGATGCCACTTTTGAAGGGGGGCGTCATCAGGGGAGGCTCGATAAGATAGCCGCCCTTGAAAAGGAACTGATGAAGTAGTCCGGCCGAACCGGCCGACTTGTGGAAGATACGCACTACGGGACTGTCAATGGTCCCGTTTTCCTTTTTGTAATCGTGAAAGGAGTCAACTATGTCGATCCTCGAAACCTTTGACCCGGCAGTAGCCGAGGCCATCCGTCATGAAACCGAGCGCCAGGAGTACAATCTGGAGCTCATTGCGTCCGAAAACTTTGTCTCCGAAGCAGTGATGGAGGCCCAGGGGTCGGTTCTGACCAACAAATATGCTGAAGGGTACCCTGGCAAGCGATACTATGGCGGTTGCCACCATGTGGATGTGGTGGAGAACCTTGCAATTGAGCGGGCGAAAGAACTTTTTGGTGCCGATCATGCGAACGTCCAGCCCCACTCCGGCTCCCAAGCCAATATGGCGGTTTATTTCTCGGTGCTGAAGCCGGGCGACACCATTCTCGGCATGAATCTCTCCCACGGCGGCCACCTTACCCACGGTAGCCCGGTGAACTTCTCGGGCCGGTTCTTCAACGTGGTTCCCTATGGTGTTTCCCAGGAAACCGAGACGATTGACTTCAACGAAGTCGAGCGTCTGGCCCTTGAGCATAAGCCGAAGCTGATCGTTGTGGGGGCCAGCGCCTATCCACGTGTTCTGGATTTTGCCGCCTTCAGGGCCATAGCCGACAAAGTGGGGGCGCTGGTCATGGTGGACATGGCCCATATTGCGGGGCTCGTTGCTGCCGGCCTTCACCCAAGCCCGGTTCCCTATGCCGAGTTTGTCACCACGACAACCCACAAAACCCTGCGTGGACCCCGCGGCGGGATGATTCTCTGCCGCGAGGAATTTGCCAAGACCCTCAATTCCAATATTTTCCCCGGTATTCAGGGCGGCCCTCTCATGCATGTCATCGCGGCCAAGGCAGTTGCCTTCAAAGAGGCTCTTGCGCCTGAATTCAAGTTGTATCAGGAGCAGATTGTCAAGAATGCACGGACCCTTGCTGACGAACTCATGAAGCGCGGCTTCCGGCTTGTCTCCGGAGGTACCGACAACCACCTGATGCTTGTTAACCTGACGGGCACCGAGTTGACCGGCAAGGTGGCCGAGGAGGCCCTCGACAAAGCGGGTATCACGGTCAACAAGAACACCGTCCCCTTTGAGACACGCTCTCCCTTTGTTACCTCCGGCTTCCGGATCGGTACTCCTGCTGCCACAAGTCATGGACTCAAAGAGGCGGAGATGGTGGAAGTTGCCGCTTTCATCGCCGAGGCCTTGGCAAATGTGGGGAACGAGGCAAAGCTTGCAGAGGTAAAGGGGAAAGTGAACGCCCTTATGGGCCGTTTTCCGCTCTATGCCAGCCGCCTGAAGTAACGTTACCACACCATCTTACACAAAGAGGGGGAATGCCACGCTGCATTCCCCCTCTTTGTGTTTGGACTGTCGTGAGTCTTACTGTTGTATGAAGACCGCCAGCTCAATCCTGTCCCCATCGGACAGGCAGACCGGGAAACAGAGGGCCTTGTGGCCGTCAGGCACCTGAATGCCATCGGGGGCTTCTATGATCTCGGGTGGGGCTATTTCCATGGACTTGCCACTCTGGGCCGCCTTGGCGGCGATGTTCCCCAAAGCCACGTTCACGAATTCCATTACCGTGTCGTCGAGAATTTCCTTTGGTTCGTTGTCGACATTCGGTTCCTTGAGAATCGCCTTGGCAATTTTTTTCTGAGTGGCGGCAGTAACGCCCATGAAATAGCGCCCTGAAATATCACCGGTGAAATCCATGGTGGCGTAAACATCCATTGCAGGTACCCGGTCAGCCACGAAGCAGGGTTCGGGGCGGAAGACGAGGAGCGCCACGCGGGTAAGCATCTTGTAGGAGAGGTCGGCCACCATTTCCCAAATTTTCGGTTCGGAGACACCGGTCGGTATAACCACGGTATCAGTGGCGTACTGGGCCTGATCGGCCTTGAATTCTTCCAGGTATTTCGGCAATTCATCGGCTTGAAAACTACCCACCTTGACGAGAGCTTCTCCGATGTAGAGATGGGTATTTTTCTGTCGCGTCAGAACCTGCATCATCTGCTCACTGGTCAGAAGCCCCAGCTTTACCGCCATATCCCCGAACCGAAGGTCTTCGATCCGTTGCGCATTGTGGATCCTCTCGATATCTGCCTCCGTGAGAATGCCCATGGCAAGGGAGGTGGCTCCGAAGCTGAGATTCACCGATTCCTGAAGCTCTATGGCCTGCAAGAGGGTTTCCCTCGAGACCACCCCTTTTTCAACGAGAAACTGTCCGAAAAACTTGACTGCCATATCAATGTCCTCCCTGAAAACAAGAGTAGCGTCATACGTTGGCCGTGGGCGGCCTGTGTCTAAATCTCGCGGAGGATTTTCAGGATATCATCCGCTTCGAATGGCTTTGAGATAACCGTGCGGGCTCCGAGGCGCAGAGCTTCGGTGAACTTGTCGCCGACACCTCCAAGTGAGGTAATCATGACCACCTTCACGTTTTTGTCGAGGGCCACGAGGGTGCGGAGGGCAGTCAGTCCGTCCATACCCGGCATGTTCATATCCATGCAGATGATGTCAGGGTGTTCGGTCTGGTGCATCCGGATGGCTTCCATGCCGTTTTTGCCGTGGCCAACCACTTGGAACTCGCCGCTGTCTGCGAGGATCTTCTCCAGTTGTCGGGCCACTGAGATACTGTCATCTACAATCAGCACCTTTTTCATGTACTCCTCCTTCCTATACGTCCGCGACTACGCGTTTGCTTGTCTGTTCACTGTTTCATATCGGCAGGTTGCGGATTTTATTTAGAAAAAAATTATCAGGTTTTTCCCTCATCTGTAACCAACCGTAAAATAGATAGAATATGGTGCGCCTGTGCAGGCCTTACCATGATAGCCAAAAGCCGGAAGTTCCCGATGATGAAGGGAGCAGCATGGTCAACAGTGCGTTCTTCGGTTTAGGTAAAATGTGCATACATTTTTCTTTGTAAATGCAAACATGTTGTTATTTCAAGTGGTTAAGTCTGCTATTCCGGTTGAATCCTGAGCTGATAAAAGATCTTGAGCTTTGTCCTCTATAAAAACCCTTGCAAAATGGATAGTTGCCGCTATAGTAGCCATAGAATCCCATAAACAGGAGGGTTATATGACCAAAGCAGAACTCGTGGACGCCGTAGCAAAATCCGCAGAACTCACCAAGGCTGCCGCTGACAAGGCGGTGAACGGGGTGATCGAAGCAGTTACTGCAGCTCTCAAAAAAGGTGACAAGGTGACATTGGTTGGCTTCGGCAGCTTTGAGGTCGCTACCCGCAAGGCCCGTACCGGCCGCAACCCCCAAACCGGTAAAGAGATCAAGATTGCTGCCGCCAAGGTTCCCAAGTTCCGCCCCGGCAAGGCCCTCAAGGACGCCGTGGCCGGCGCCAAGAAAAAGAAGTAATCCGCTTTTTTCAAGAGTAACAGGAAAGCCTCTCGTGTCAGACATGAGGGGCTTTTTTCGTTGTAATCTCCCCTAAATGAGCTTTCCACGGCAGGTGTGGATAAGTCTCCTGTTGCTGTGGATATGTCTCAGATTTCCTAAGTATCATTCAGCACTTTTTCGGCTTGCACAATGAATAGGCATTGTTGTTAACGTGTTGGAATTGTGTGTCAATAGTTATTTTTGCTTGTGCGGAGTGTTGAGTGCAATTCATCTGCAGGATGGGCCAGGCGATAAGGTTGAGTGAGGTGGATAACTGTCGCTTGACAGGGGTATCTTGGAATGGTAGGTGGTGGCAGTGGTCGATGGAGAGGCAACCCTCAACCGCTTCTATCGAGGTGAGGATCATATCGTCTCCAGCCCGAAAACACTGATATGGAGTCGATTATTGTCCGCAACGGGGAGGGGGAGGTGGCCATCGTCGGCAAGGTGGTTGGAATCTACCGTCCTCTGGACTGATACCATGGAATCTGTACATGAACGAACCATTCTCCACGTGGACCAGAATGCGTTCTTCGCATCGGTGGAGCAGGAGGCGAACCCCGAACTGCGCGGCAAACCCATCGCGGTCATCGGCAGGGGCCGGACGGTAGTGACTTGAGACCCTGTCGGGACGTCCGTTTGAAAAGAAAAAGCGACATATTATGTCGTATCATTATGGTAGATTGGCATGCACCGAGTAAGGAAAGGTGCCCTCTATGAATGCGCAACGACCCCAGGCCCTGCCGGGCCAAACCCTTGCCCTTGATACCAACTGCGGCAAACTTTATGTCACGGTGAACTGTGATCCTTCGAGTTGCCTGCCGGTGGAGATATTCTGCCGTTTCGGCAAGGCGGGCGGCTGTGGCAGTGCTGTCATGGATGGCATGACGCGGATGATATCTTGCGGGCTCAGTGCCGGCATGGCTCCGGAAGAGGTGGTGTCGCACCTTCGGGACATATCGTGCCATCGCGGTCCGGGAACCTGCATGGATGCCGTTGCTCAGGCAGTGGAGGCGGTCGTGGCGCAGGAGGGAGATGAGTGCTAGTTGGTTGTAGTTGGTGGTTGGGTAAGTATATGTTTCTGGGCGTGGCGCAGGGGGCGCAAGGGGAAATGTGTGAATGATAAGATTGGTCCGGGATTGTACCGGCACTACAAGGGTAATTTATATAGGGTAATCGGCGTGGCCCGCCACAGTGAGACCGAGGAGGAGGTGGTGGTTTACCGGTGCCTGTATGGCGACGGTTCCCTCTGGGTTCGTCCTCTGGTGATGTTCGCGGAAACGGTCACTGTTGACGGCAATCTTGTGGCGAGATTCGAGCGGCGTGACGAAGCAAATGTTTCGCCATGCATTGACGGGAACCGCTGCAAGGGGTGCGGTCGTTGTGTTTCGGTCTGCAGGGACCGGCTCATCAGTCTGGAATCAGGTGAGGGGAGGAAGGTCGCTGTCATGGGAGAGCGTCGGAGGTGCGATCTCTGCGGCCGGTGCATTGCGGAGTGTCTGTTCGGGGCCATATCGCTAACGGGTTGAAATGATGGCCAATGGCTATTTCATGTTTTCGTAGAACAGGAACACGAGGAGGACGATGAGGGCTGCCGCGACGATCATCAGTACGAAGGCTATGGCGGTGTTGACGGTGTCCTGGAGTTTTTCCTTCGGCGTTCTGGTTTCCCTGATATATCGACCCATCGGCGTCCTCCGGTTTGGCACGGTATTTCAGTTTGCTGACCCATCATATACTATTTGGTTACATAATCTATAAAGAATCTTCTCTCTACGGGGCAACAAATCAAGACCGGCCGCGGCCGGTTTTTGTGCGCCCTTGCCCCCTTTGATCACTTCCTTGTTGTCCCCCGGGTTGCATCGGCTCCATGGCACACTTATACTTGTTCCGACTGTTTGCTTTCAGGATATGGAGTACACCATGGAAACCCTTTCTGATGTCTTTGCGACCTTTTCCCAACGGGGGGACACGACGGCTTTTGTTCACCGTACAGGGGTAAGACGCTATGTTTTTACTTACCTTGATCTGCATGCGCTTTCGCTCCGGATGAACCGCTGGCTGGCTGACCAGGGAGTAGGGGAGGGGGATCGGGTGGTTCTCTGGGGACCCAACTCTCCCTGGTGGGCGGTGGCTTTCTGGGGCATCGTAACGCGGGGCGCGGTTGCCGTACCGGTCGATTTCATGTCGGGGGCCGAGCGGGCCGAGATCATTGCCGGCCTCACGGATGCGAAGCTCGTCATCCAGAGCAGAGACAAGCTTGACCGGCTCACGGGGAGGCCGTCGGTATTGCTGGAAGAGCTCGGTTTTCTTCTGGAAGCGGTGGAACCCCTTGCGACCACCCATCGGCCTGCACCCGATGACATGGCGGAACTGATTTATACCTCCGGCACCACCGGCAACCCCAAGGGGGTGATTCTTACCCACCGGAACCTGGTTGCCAATATCCTGCAGGTGAACCGGCACATTCCCGTCGTTACCCCCGATTTCTCGTTCCTGTCACTTCTTCCCCTTTCTCACATGTTCGAGCAGATGGGAGGTTTCTTCACTCCCCTCTACCGGGGAGCCGCCATCGTCTACATTCGCACCCTCAAACCGTCGGCGATCATGGAGGCCCTGGGGGAGGAGGACATCTACGCCATCATCGCCGTGCCGCGACTGCTCCAACTCCTCAAGGGCTCCGTGGAGCGGGAGCTAGAGGCCAAGGGCCTTGGTTCCATCTTCAGGTGGCTCCTGAAAGTGGGAGAGCGGATGTCCCGCGGGGGACGTTCGGTTCTTTTTCGTCCCATCCAGCGGAAGTTCGGCCGCAATTTTGCCCTGTTCGTCTCGGGAGGCGCTCCCCTTGACCCGGAGGTGTTCCGCTTCTGGAACGGCCTCGGCTTCAGGGTCGTCGAGGGGTATGGCCTCACCGAGTGTTCGCCGGTCCTGACCGCCAACACCATGGAACGCCAGGTGATGGGCTCAGTGGGCACCCCCCTTGACGGCGTGGAGTTGCGGCTCGAAGAGGGGGAAATCCTCGCCCGGGGCGACAACATCTTTCCCGGCTACTTCCGCAATGAGGAAGCCACCCGGGGGGCCTTCGTCGATGGCTGGTTCCGGACCGGGGATCTGGGGGAACTGGACCCGGACGGCTGGCTCCGCATCAAGGGGAGGAGCAAGGAGCTCATCGTCACCGGGGCCGGGGTCAATGTCTACCCCGATGAGATCGAGGCGATCCTCAACCGGACCCAGGGAGTGCGGGAAGGGTGCGTCATTGGTCTTGACCGGGGAAAGGGGGAAGAGGTTCACGGCGTCCTGATCCTGGACGGCTCCGGGCGGCCGACGGAAGAGATCGTCAATGAGGTGAACGCCAAGTTTGACGAACTCCACCGGATTACCTCCTTTTCCGTCTGGCCCGAAGCGGAGTTCCCCAAGACCACTACCCTGAAAATCCGCAAATTTCAGGTCAAGGAACGGATTGAGCAAGGTGGGGGTGCTCTGGGAGACGGGCGGGGCGCCGATCGCCTCACGGCCCTTGTGGCGACCATTACCGGCTCTCCCCTGGAGCAGGTCACAGAGGGGGCCCTTCTTGTTAACGACCTGGGGCTCACCTCCATCGCACGCCTCGAACTCGTGAATGCTCTGGAGATGGAATTCCGGCTCGACCTGGAGGATTCGGTCATAGGCCCCCAGACCCGCGTGGCCGACCTCAGGGAGATCGTCAGTCGTCGGGAGAAGGTGCATATCCGCGAGCATTTCCGGATCTGGGCCATGGGGGGAGTTGCCCTTGCGGTGCGGCGTCTCCTCGACACCGTACTCCATGGCCCGCTCCTGCGGGCCTTCGTAACCCTAAAATCCCTCGGCATCGAAAATCTTGAGGCCGCCGACGGGCCGGTCATGTTCGTCTCCAACCACCTGAGCTACCTGGACCAGCCGGCCATCATGTGCGTCCTTCCCGACGCCTGGCGCTACAACACCGCCACTGCAGCCTGGGAGGAGTTCTTCTTCCGCAACTTCAAGAACCTTCCCCAGCGGCTCTGGAAGCGATTCACGTACGAGTATGCAAGCGTGGCCTTCACGGTCTTTCCCCTTCCCCAGTCACGGGGCTTCCGGGGGGCGCTCCACTTCATGGGGACTTTGGCGGACCAAGGCATGAACATCCTTCTCTTTCCTGAGGGAGAACGCTCCCGGGACGGCAGGCTTCTGCCGTTTCAGCAGGGACTCGGCGTCATGATCCGCGAACTGGGGGTGCCGGTGGTTCCGGTCAGGATCAGGGGACTTGAAAAGGTTCTCCCTCGCGGCGCCTCGTGGCCTCAAAAAGGCGAGGTTTCGATAACGTTCGGCAAACCGATTCACTTCCGGGGAGAATCGCCGACAGAGATCGTGGACCGGGCGCGCCGCGCCGTGGAGGATTTGTAGGTAATGGCATGGCACCTGAAAACCAGTGACGAGGCCATGGCAAAACTCGGCACTTCCCCAGAGGGGCTTTCGGTTGAGGTTGCTCGAGAACGTCTTGCTGAGATCGGCCCCAACGAGCTGGAGGAACAGGTCCGCCGGACTCCTTTCGCCATGGTCCTCTCCCAGTTCACCGATTTCATGATTCTCATCCTCCTTGGCGCTGCGGTGCTTGCGGCCACTATCGGCCACCTGAGTGACGCCCTGCCGATCATTGCCATTGTCATCCTTAATGCCCTTATCGGCTTTGTCCAGGAGTTTCGGGCCGAACGGGCCATGGCGGCCCTGCGGGAGATGGCGGGGAACAGCGCCACCGTGGTGCGGGAGGGGAGCCCGGTTGCTATCCCTGCCAGGGATATCGTGCCGGGTGATCTGGTGCTTCTGGAAGCGGGCAACGTCGTTCCGGCCGATCTGCGGCTGGTGGAGACGGCCCATCTGAAGGCAGTGGAGGCGGCCCTCACGGGGGAATCCCTGCCGGTAGAGAAGATGACGGTTCCCCTTGCCGACCCTGAACTCTCTCTGGGTGACCGGCGCAACATGGCCTACAAGGGGACCATCATCTCCTACGGGCGGGGAGCGGGTGTTGCCGTGGCCACGGGAATGGACTCGGAACTGGGCCGGATTGCCACCATGCTCCAGAACGAGGAGGAGACGAAAACCCCGCTGCAGAAGCGGCTCACGGTTTTCGGCCAGCGCCTGGCGGTGGCGATTCTCATTGTCTGCGCCATTATCTTCGCCCTCGGCTATTTTCGGGGAGAGCCACTACTCCTTATGCTTCTCACCGCCATTTCCCTGGCGGTGGCGGCCATTCCCGAGGCGCTTCCCGCAGTGGTCACCATCACCCTTGCTCTGGGAGCCCGGAAATTGGTCCGGCAGAACGCTCTTATCCGGCGGCTTCCGGCGGTGGAGACCCTCGGCTCGGTCACCTACATCTGTTCCGACAAGACCGGCACCCTCACCCTCAACCGGATGACCGTGGAGAAGGTGGCGATGAACGGCGTCACCATGCCCCTTGCAGATGCCTGTGGCACCATGGGTGGAGAAGAGGCAGGCCGTCACTTCATGATGGCCCTGGCCCTTTGCAACGATGCACGGCTCGACAACGAGGGGAACCTCCTTGGAGACCCCACCGAGACCGCCCTTTCGGCTGCGGCCCTCATCTGCGGCTATGACCGCAGCGAACTCGAAGCATATCATCCCCGCGTGGCGGAGCTTCCTTTTGACTCAGAGCGCAAGCTCATGACCACTTTCCACCGACGGAGTGAAGGTTTTGTCTCCTACACCAAGGGCGCAGTGGAGGCGATTCTCGACAGATCCTCGGCAATGCTGGTCGATGGGGAGGAGAGCGCCCCTGATGTCGAAAAAATTCTCAGACTGAGCGAGGAGATGGCGGAGGAGGGGCTCCGGATCCTGGCCGTGGCCATGCGGAACTGGGAACAGGTTCCCGACCGTCTGAAGAGCGACCGTGTGGAGAGTGATTTGATTTTTCTCGGCCTGGTGGGGATGATGGACCCCCCGCGGGATGAGGCTGCGGAGGCGGTGACCGACTGCCGAGGTGCCGGGATCACGCCGGTCATGATTACCGGCGACCACCCGCTCACGGCTCGGATCATCGCCCGGCGCCTTTCGCTCGTTGGTGACGAGAGCGAAGTGATCACCGGTCGCGAGTTGGCGGAACTCTCCCTGGAGGAGTTCGAACAACGGGTGGAGGATATCAGAGTCTATGCCCGGGTGGCGCCGGAGCAGAAGCTGAAAATCATCAAGGCCCTTCAGGACAGGGGGCATTTCGTCGCCATGACCGGCGACGGGGTGAATGACGCCCCGGCCCTGAAGCGGGCCGACATTGGCATTGCCATGGGGATCACCGGCACCGACGTGGCCAAGGAGGCGTCGGCCATGATCCTTCTGGACGACAACTTCGCCACCATCGTCAAGGCGGTGCGGGAAGGGAGACGGATCTACGCCAATATCCTGAAATTCATCATCTATTCGATCACGAGCAACGCCGGTACCCTGGTGGCCATAACCCTGGCCCCCTTCTTCGGGCTCCCGCTCCCGCTATTGCCGATCCAGATTCTCTGGCTGAACCTGCTCTGTGACAGTCTGCCGGGGTTGGCCCTTGCCGGCGAACCGGCCGAGCGGGACGTCATGAGGCGTCCGCCGGTGGACCCCCGGGAGGGGATATTCTCCGCCGGCCGGGGATACTTTGTGCTCGGTTACGGGTTCCTCATCGGCGCCGTCGCTCTCGCGTTCCAGGCCTTTGCCCTGCGCCGGGGACTTCCCTGGCAGACCATGGTATTCACCTTCCTCGTCCTGAATCGGATGGCGGTTGCCCTCTCGGTCCGCTCCGACCGGCAGTCGCTCTTCCGGATCGGGCTTCTCTCCAATCTTCCCCTCTGCGGGGCGATTATCGTCACCTTCCTTCTGCAACTCATGGTTGTCTACACGCCGCTGTTGAATCCGATTTTCTCCACGGCGCCCCTCTCCGGAGAAGCCCTTCTCATTACGGTGGGACTGGCGGTCGGGATGATCCTGGTCTCTGAGCTCCACAAGGTACTCAAGCGGATACAGCGACGCAGATAGGTTTCAGATGTCGAGAACGACCGTTGCCCGCCAGGTTCCGTCCCGCAATTCGACGGCGAACCGGTGGAGAGTGACGGCCTTCACGTCCACGACCATGGGGTGACGGTCGAGGTCTATCTCTTCGCCCCGGACCACGGTATGGAGTTTCAGGATTGCGTCACTGTCGGCGATGGTGAGGGAGGATGGCCGGAGAAGGAGCCTCCGGGCGTCTTTGTAGTAGATGATTTCCTGCAGGAAATCGAAGAGGAGGAGGTCGAGATCCGCGTTTTCGAGGATGATTTCAAGCTCCTGACGGGGTTGGATGGTGGCGAGATCCTCCACCATGACGTTGGTCAGGGCATCGGCCGCCGCCGTGAACATCTCCTCCCGGGTGGCACCGGTTGCCTCGAAGGCGGTGTCCGCAGTGGCGATGTCGGGGAGATAACGGTAGGGCATGGGGCTGTTTCAAATGCTTTCAGAGAAGGGCGTCGATCGCTTCGAAGTCGATCTCGTTCTCAGCGTTGGCCCTGATCCAGTTCAGTTTCTCCTGGTCCTCGGCGGTGATCTTTGCCACGTCCTCCATGAGGGTGGTGAAGACATTGGCCGTGGAATCGTGGACCCTGATATAGGGGATATTGCTGTCGTCCAAAATTTGCTGGCTTATTTCCGAAGCGGGTATGTGGCCGGCGATGACAAGTCCCACGATCTTTTCCCGGAAAGCTGGGATGTGATAGAGGGAGGAGAGGGTGACGATGAGCTCGTCGCGGGAGCTGGTTATGACGATGAGGGTCGATTCCTGCAGGGCGTCCACCACCCGCTGGGCAGAGGCTGCCCCCAAGTGAATGTGGTGGATGATGCGGCTTTGCCCGTCGGGGTCGCCGTGGACCGGAAGATTGAGCAGTTTGCCGATGTGGGAGAGGGTAGGGTTTGCCAGGATGGGGGAGTAGTTGAAGCCGCCGCTGATCTTGAGGGGGCGTCCCGGGAAACCTTTGCCGAGGAAGCTGAGAATCGACTCCCGCTTGTCGGCCCTCAGCTTGTTGACGAGTAACATCCGGACATCGGCGTCCTCTTTCTCGTAGAGCGCCAAGTTCAGGTGAACCGCGTCGATGGAGCTTCCGATGCCGCTGTCGGTCACGATGATGACCGGAGCGTTGAGGGTATGGGCAACGCAGGCGTTGCTGAGGCCGATGACCGATCCGACGCCGCCGTGCCCGGCCCCTTCGATGATGAGGAAATCATATTTCTTGTCGAGAATTTCAAAGGCTTCGAGAATCTTCGTCTTGAGGACATTGCAATCGAGCTTGCCGCTGAGGAAATCGCGGGTGAAGTTCTTGTGGAGCGAAACCGGGTTCATGAGGGGAAGGTCCTCCTCCAGCCCGAAGGTTCTGGCCATGAGAATGGCGTCCATGTCGACGGTGAGGCCGTTGTATCCCTCGATCTTGGGGCCGATGGGTTTGATGAAGCCCACTCGGTCGTATTTCTGGCGTGCCAGGTGCATGAGCGATACGCTCATGGTGGTCTTGCCGCAGTTCTGTCCCGTCGCGCCGATGAAGACTCTCTTCGCCATCCGTTTCCCCCGCGGTGATTGAATTCCATCAGATATTCAAGACGTACCTATTGCCCGACAACGAGCGTTGTCGAAGTGAAGATGAGTATACACTATAGATTGAGGTGGCGAGAGAAAAAACTCTCTGTATTGCTGGGCAATCAGGGTTGGTGGGATAGTAACGGCCGAATCAATATCTTATTCAATGTAGTTGGCCTGTTTTGTGCACAACAGTTCATGATATTTCGACCGGAAGGTGCCCAGTGAAATCTCTACTCTTGCTACTTCCTGCAGTTCTAGCTGTGGTTGGCTGTTCGCCTGTTCGTGGGCAGTTGAGTGATTGGCAGGGTGCCAGGCTCGACGAGCTGATGGGGCAGGCCGGCCCTCCCTCGTCCGTTTCCGCCGACATGGCCGGGAACAAGTATTATCACTGGCTTGAGGACCGGGGCGGCGTGTACACCTATAATGGGCCGGTCAATCTCAAGTGCGAACGGATTTTCGGTGTCGATGAGCGGGAGGTCATTACCTCGTTTGCCTGGGACGGCAACTGTCTCGCCTTGCCTGACTCCCCTTGGCAGCGTATTTCGCAAAGCCGGCAAGGAACGGAATGATTCATGCGGATAAATGACAAAATTTCGTCACGGGATGTCGGGAAGAAGGCAGGAAAAGGTGCGCTCGTGCGAACGGGTGGTGGGGAAGCCAATTCCCCCTTTGTGCGGGCGCTGACGCTGCACCGGACGGAGCTTGACACCTATGAACAGCAACTCCAGGACCTGAAGGAAGAGATTGACCGGGCCGGTACCGACCTGGAGCGCGAACCGACCGTAGCCAATTTCCGGACCTTTCGCGATCTCATCGCTACCCTTGCCAAAACGGTGACATCCAACGCCTATCGCCTTGAGCGGGTAGGGGGAACATCCCTCAATCCCCGCTGCTTCGAGATCATTACGGTAATCGACCGGGAGGCGGACAACCTTTTGAACCTCATCATGACGGAAAACAAGGACCGCCTGAAGATCACCAACAAAATCATGGAACTCAAGGGGCTGATTGTCGACTTTCTTACCTGATCGTTCGCCTGGCACCTACCCCTTGACATTGCCGATGGGGAGAAGTCGCACGACCCGCCGGCTCAGGTGGGCCCGTTCCGTCGCCTCGGCAACGTCGTCGATGTCCTTGTACGCCCGTCCCGACTCCTCGGCAAGCCCGCCCCACGAAGCGGTCCGCACGTAAATTCCCCGCTCCTCCATGTCCCGCTGCAGCTTCTGTCCCCTCACCATCTTCTTGGCCTGGTGCCTGCTCATGGTCCGTCCGCTGCCGTGGGCCGTGGTGAAGAAGGTTTCGCTTCCCCCGGGCTCTCCCGCCAGAAGGTAGGAACCCGTCTCCATGCTCCCGCCGATGATGACCGGCTGGCCCGTTTCCCGGTAGCGTTCGGGCAACCCTTCCATGCCGGGGCCGAATGCGCGGGTCGCCCCCTTGCGGTGAATGAGGAGTTCTCGCCTTCGTCCGTCAACCATGTGGGTCTCCAGCTTCGCGGTGTTGTGGGCCACATCGTAGACCATCTCCATTCCCAGGTCGGCGGGGTCGCGGCCGAAGTTGTCGGAAAAGACCTCGCGGATGCGGTGGAGGATCACCTGCCGGTTGGCAAAGGCCATGTTGACGGCGCACTTCATGGCGGCGAAGTAGTCCTGCCCCTCCCGGGAACGGAACGGTGCACAGGCCAATTCCCGGTCGTTGACGGTGATGCCGTATTTCCGCTCCATGACCGACAGAAAGAGCTGCAGGTAGTCGGTGGCCACCTGATGCCCGAAGCCCCGGCTGCCACAGTGGAACATGATCACCACCTGGTTCGGGATGGTGATGCCGAAGGCCCTGGCAAGCTCCTCGTTGTATATGTTCTCCGGCCGAGCCACCTGAATCTCCAGATAGTGGTTGCCCGAGCCGAGGGTGCCGATCTGGTTGTAACCACGGTCTATGGCCTTGTGGCTGATCTTTGAAGCGTCGGCCCCCGGGAAACAGCCACCTTCCTCAGTCATCTCCAGGTCCTCGGGCCAGGCGAACCCCCTCTTCAGGCACCAGCGGGACCCCTGCTCGGCAACGGTACAGAACTCATCGTGGGAAAGGCTGACGAAACCGTGGCTCCCGACCCCTGCCGGCACTCGGTAGAAGAGGGCGTCCACCAGCTCCCTGAGACGTGGCTTGACCTCTTCTTCGGTGAGATTGGTGAGGACAAGCCGCATGCCGCAGTTGATGTCGAAGCCGATACCGCCGGGGGAGATGACGCCGGTTTCCGGATCCATGGCCGCCAGGCCGCCGATGGGGAACCCGTACCCCCAGTGGCCGTCGGGCATGCAGAAGGCATACTTCTGGATGCCGGGGAGGCAGGCCACGTTTGACACCTGGTCAAAGACCCCGGCGTCCATGGCGGTGATCAGTTTCTCCGTGGCGAATATCCGGGCCGGCACCAACATGCCGGGTTTATAGGAAACGGGAAGCTCCCAGGTGGTGTCGGTTATCCTCTTGAGGGCCGATGGTGCGGGCATGACCTGACCTCCTTTCGCGGACTTGGTACACTATAACACAGGAAAAGTCTTTTGCCGGAAGGGGGGATGGAGGGGTGTATGGGTAAGTATGCAAGTATATGTTAGTCGCCGAATTCCAGTAGCCACTGCTCGAAAATCGCAACGCGATGTTCCCCATGCCTGATGAGCCCCTTGCGGATTTCGGGGGGGCTTTTCTCATGGTTCAGGGAATTCCCCTTTTTCGAGAAAAAGAGGTCGGCATAACAGATAATTCTTTCCTCCCGGGTGACAGGCACCATTTCCCTCAGGGGAAGGGGGAGCCCCTGTCTCACGATATCGTCGACGGTCAGACCGACGCCGATGTGGCGTTCGCAGACCATGGCATGCCGGGGCAATCCCTCGGCCTCCAGTATTTCGCGACCGATGATGCCATGGAGGATGTAGGGTGAATCGCCGGAGCAGCCAATGCCAGGAGAATCGGTTCCGCAGACGCCTATATCATGCAGCAGCGCGGCCTCTTCGATGAACCGCAGGTCGAGGTCGGGATCATTAAGGGTGCGAGCAATGCGCAGTGCCTTGTCTGCCACCATTCTGCTGTGTTCAAGAACGATGGCACAAGCCCGTGTTTCTTCGCCGAAGTGTCGGGTAAGTATATGCTCAACATTCATCCGGTTGCCTCCGCTTGGTAATGGATTTATTATTGATGTTCGTCCTGTTGTCTGTCAACCTTGGACATTTACGAGTCTGATTCCGATTCAGTTGGGCCGGGGGAACCGCCATGATCGAGATCAATGAGGCAGATCTTAAATTCGAGTTCTATCGCGGTTCGGGACCAGGGGGCCAGCACCGCAATGTGACTGAAAGCGGCGTCCGCATCAGGCATGTTCCAACCGGTGTCGTGGTCCAGGCCTGCGAAAGCCGTTCCCAGGCCCGCAACCGCGAGATTGCCCTGGAGCGACTGCGCCAGATACTGGAGCGCCGTGAACGGCGTGTAAAAAAACGGGTTGCCACCACGGTTCCCCGCGGCCAGAAAGAGAAGCGGATCGAAGAGAAGAAACGGCGCTCCCTGACCAAGCGCCTGAGAACTCCTTCAGAGGATTAGCCGTATGCGTATTTGGCTAATTCCTTGACCTTGCGGCGTTTCTCGGGTATTCTTGCCCACCACTTCACCCCACGGAGCCCCCATGACCCGACCCACCTGGGACGAATATTTCATGGAAATCACCCATCTGGTTGCCAAGCGTTCCACCTGTCTGCGCCGGCAGGTGGGTGCTGTTATCGTGAAGGACAAGAATATCCTGGCCACGGGCTATAATGGTGCCCCATCAGGCGTTGCCCATTGTCTCGAGGTGGGATGTCTTCGGGCCAAACTCGGCATTCCGTCGGGTGAGCGACACGAACTCTGCCGGGGCCTCCATGCCGAGCAGAACGCCATTATCCAGGCGGCAAAGCACGGCATCAACATCGATGGCGGCACCCTTTACTGCACCACCATGCCGTGCATCATCTGCTCGAAGATGCTCATCAATGCCGGCATCCGCCGCGTTGTCTACGAAGAGGGCTACTCGGACGAACTGGCCCGGGAGATGATCGGCGAATCGGGGGTCGTGGTGGAAAAATTTGGTGATATAAGGGGGGAAACCCCGTGAAATGCCCCTTTTGCGCCCATCCTGACAGCAAGGTCGTTGACTCCCGCCCCGACAAGGGTGGGGCTGCTATCCGGCGTCGCCGCGAGTGCGAATCCTGCGCCAAGCGCTTTACGACCCATGAGCGGATTGAGGAGACTCTTCCCCTGGTTCTCAAGAAGGACGGCCGCCGGGAGCCCTTCGACCGGATGAAGATCGTGGGCGGCATCCTGAAGGCGTGTGAGAAGCGCCAGGTGTCGCGGGAGACCGTCGACCGTCTCGTGGACCGGCTCGAAGGACGGCTCCAGGAGTGGAGCGAGAAGGAAGTACCCAGTACCACCATCGGCGAGTGGGTCATGACCGAACTCCATGACATCGACGAGGTGGCCTATGTCCGTTTTGCCTCCGTCTACCGCTCCTTCAAGGACGTGAACGAGTTCATGGCCGAACTGCAGGACCTCCTGAAGAAGTAACCCATGGATGTGTCTCCCGAAAAGATCATGAAGCGTGCTCTGGCGCTGGCAAGGCGGGGCAAGGGCAAAACGTCTCCGAATCCGGCGGTGGGGTGCGTCATCGTGCGGGACGGTGCAATCGTCGGCGAAGGGTGGCACCGGAAGGCCGGCACCCCCCATGCCGAGGTCCATGCCCTGCGGCAGGCCGGCGAGCTGGCCCGGGGCGCCGATGTCTACGTGACTCTGGAGCCCTGCTCCCACTTCGGCAAGACTCCCCCGTGTGCCGATGCGCTGGTCGAGGCAGGGGTGGGGCGCGTGTTCGTCGGCATGGTGGACCCGAATCCGAAGGTTTCCGGGCGCGGCATCGAGCGGCTTCGGGTTGCCGGCATCGAGGTGGTTACCGGGATACGGGAGGCGGAGTGCCGCCGGCTTAACGAGCCATTCGTGAAACACGTGACCACCGGGCTTCCCTTTGTGATCCTCAAGTCGGCCATGACCATGGACGGCAAGACCGCTACCGCTTCGGGCGATTCGCGCTGGATAACCAACGAAAAATCAAGGCGCTACGTTCATAAACTTCGATCAATGGTCGATGCGATAATGGTCGGTGTCGGCACTGTCTTGGCCGATGACCCCCAGCTTACGGCGCGAATCCCGCGGGGGAAGGATCCTGTCCGGGTTGTGGTGGACAGTTCCCTCAGAATCCCCTCTGGTGCCCGGATGCTCCACCAGGAGTCCCCGGCAACAACCGTCGTTGCCACCGTCTCGGAAGACCGAAACCGGATCGTGAAGCTGGAATCTGCAGGTGCCGAAGTGCTCCGTTGCCATGCCGTCATGGGGCGCATTGATCTGCGCGATCTCCTTGCCCGCCTCGGTGCCCGTGGGGTGCAATCGATCCTCCTCGAAGGGGGGAGCGAACTGGCCGGCGAAGCACTCCGTGCCGGGCTCATCGACAAATGTGTCCTCTTCTACGCCCCCAAGTTTTTGGGGGGAGCCGCCGGTCTGGGGCTCTTTGGCGGGCCGTCGGCCGAAAGAATGGATGGATGCTGCCGGCTGAAGGATGTAAGCGTGCGGCGTTTCGGCGATGACGTGATGATCGAGGCTTATCCGGAGGATTTATGTTTACCGGGCTCATAGAAGACGTAGGATCGGTAAGAAGGCTTGAACGGGCAGGGGGGGCGGCACGGCTCACCACCGCCACAAAAATTCCGCTGGATTCCATTGCCCTCGGTGACTCGGTTGCGGTGAATGGGGCCTGCCTCACGGTTGTGGCAAAGGGAGGAGGCGAACTCACCTTTGACGCCTCCCCGGAAACCCTGGAGCGGACCACTCTCGGCACCCTCGGCACCGGAGCCCCCGTGAACCTGGAAAGGGCACTGCGTCTTGGCGACCGCCTGGGTGGCCACATCGTCACCGGCCATGTGGACTTTATCGCCGATGTCTCCGAACGGCGCGAGGTTGCCGGCAACATTGTCTTCGGTTTCCGCATCCCAGGGCAATTTGCCCGTTATCTGGTGGCCAAGGGTTCGGTCACCATCGACGGAATCAGTCTTACGGTTAATACCGTCACTGATAGCGGTTTTTCGGTCAATATCATCCCCCATACCGCTGCAATGACCACCCTGAACGGCATGAAACCGGGTGGACGGGTTAATATTGAAACGGACATTCTGGGGAAATATGTCGAGCGCCTCCTGGCCTTTGGAAGCACGGGTCAGAAGGAGGGTGGTCTCAGTCTTGAACTGCTTGCAAAGAGCGGCTTTCTGTGAGATATAACGTTGTTATTACTTCTCATGAACGGAGTCGACAATGACGGTTGCTAGAATAGAAGAAGCCATAGAGGACATCAAGCAGGGGAAAATGATCATTCTCGTGGATGATGAGGACCGCGAGAACGAGGGTGATCTTACCATGGCCGCCGAGATGATCACCCCTGAAGCGATCAACTACATGGCAAAGTATGGCCGTGGTCTGATCTGTCTCACCATGACCTCGGAGCGGTGCGATTACCTCAGGTTGCCGCTCATGGTGTCCGACAATACCTCGTCCTTCGGTACCGCCTTTACCGTCTCCATTGAGGCAAAACGGGGAGTGACCACCGGCATCTCCGCCGCTGACCGTGCCCATACAGTTCTCACAGCCGTGGCCGATGCCACGAAACCGGAGGACCTTGCCCGGCCCGGCCACATATTCCCGCTGCGGGCCCGTAACGGTGGTGTCCTCGTCCGGGCGGGGCAGACCGAAGGGTCAGTGGATCTGGCCCGTCTTGCAGGCCTCAAGCCGGCTGGCGTCATCTGTGAGATCATGAACGATGACGGCACCATGGCCCGGATGCCGCAACTGAAGAAATTCGCCAAGGAGCACGGGATCAAGATCTGCACTATTGCTGACCTAGTCGCCTACCGGCTCAAGCACGAGTCCTTGGTCCGCCGGGCTGCCGATGTGGAACTCCCCACCGAAGCTGGTGAGTTCCGGGCCATCGCCTTCGAAAACGATGTGGACAAGCTGGAGCACCTGGCACTCGTGAAGGGAGAGATCAGTGGGGATGAGCCAATACTCGTCCGGGTTCATTCCGAGTGCATGACCGGCGATGTTTTCGGGAGTCTCCGGTGCGATTGCGGCGGCCAGCTTCACCGGGCCATGGAGATGATTGAGGCCGAGGGGAAAGGGGCTATCCTCTATATGCGCCAGGAAGGACGGGGAATCGGCTTGTTCAACAAGCTCAAGGCCTATGCCCTTCAGGACCAGGGGAAGGATACCGTTGAGGCTAACCTGGAGCTCGGCTTCAAGCCCGACATGCGCGACTACGGCATCGGCGCCCAGATCCTCGTGGACCTCGGAATCAAGAACATCCGCCTCATGACCAACAACCCCCGGAAGCTGATTGGCCTCCAGGGATACGGAATCAATATAGTGGAACGGGTACCCATCGAGATTCCCGCCACGGGGAGCAATGCCGGCTACCTGAAGACAAAACGCGAGAAGCTGGGACACCTGCTGGAAAATATCTGAGATACGGCGAGGAGGGATTTATCATGCCGCGATTTATTGAAGGAAAACTGGATGCCACGGGGCTCAAGTTCGGCATCATCGTGGGCCGTTTCAACAGCTTCATTGGTGAGCGCCTTCTGGAGGGGGCCCTCGATGCCCTGGTTCGTAACGGAGCAGATGAGGCGACCATTGATGTGGCCCGGGTGCCCGGCGCCTTCGAGATCCCCCTGACCGCCAAGAAAATGGCCCAGACAGGGAGCTATGACGCCATCATCTGTCTCGGCGCGGTGATCAGGGGCTCGACCCCCCATTTTGACTACGTGGCCGCCGAGGTCTCCAAGGGGGTTGCCCACGTGTCGCTGGAAACCGGCGTTCCGGTTTCCTTCGGCGTACTCACCACCGATACCATCGAGCAGGCCGTGGAGCGGGCAGGCACCAAGGCCGGCAACAAGGGCTTCGACGCCGCCATGACCGCCATTGAAACCGTCCGCGTTTTCCGGGAGTTCCGCTAGTGGGTGCCCGACGCCTCGGAAGGGAGATCGCCCTTCAGCTTCTCTACTCCCGCGATTATACCGTGGGTGAGGCCTCCTCGCTTCTTGAGATGGTCTTTGACGAAGCCGAGCCGGGGACCGCTGCGGGGCGGGCTTTTTCCGACGAACTGGTTCGCGGTGTTCTTGAGCACCGCGAAACTATCGACGCAACGATAACCGAGAAGTCGAAAAACTGGGCCATCTCCCGCATGGCGAAGGTGGATCTCAACATCCTCCGGCTTGCGATTTACGAGCTCCTCTACCGTGGCGACATCCCCAAGAACGTCACCATCAACGAGGCCATCGAAGTGGCGAAAAAATTCGGTACCGAGGATTCGCCTGCCTTCATCAACGGCATCCTCGACGAGGTCGCCTCGACCCTCCCCGACAAGGGGTAGCTCCAGCCATTGCATCGCGTCATTCCATACTGAGCGAGGACGTATGAACGAGATAAAGGTGGGCCTTCTCGGCCTGGGGACCATTGGTACGGGGGTCGCCAAGCTGCTCATGACCAATGCCGATCTGATCGCCGCCAAGGTGGGCGCCCGGATTACCCTGAAAAAGATCGCCGATCTGGATATAACCACCGACCGGGGGATTGCGCTTCCGGCGGACATTCTCACCACCAACGCCGACGAGGTGCTCACCGATCCGGAGATCAGCGTGGTGATCGAGTTGATCGGCGGCTATGAGCCGGCCAAGCGCTTCGTGCTCAAGGCCATCGAAAACGGCAAGCATGTGGTTACCGCCAACAAGGCGCTTCTGGCTCTCCACGGTGAAGAGATCTACCCTGCCGCGGCCCGCAAGGGGGTAGAGGTTCTGTTTGAGGCCGCGGTCGGGGGAGGCATCCCGGTCATTTCCGCCATACGCGGGAACATGGCAGCCAATAATTTTTCCACTGTTTTCGGCATACTGAACGGAACATGCAATTACATACTTACCCGAATGACCAAGGAGGGGGTGGACTTCGCCGACGTTCTCAAGAAGGCCCAGGAACTCGGTTATGCTGAGGCTGACCCCACCTTCGACATCGAGGGGGTGGACACGGCCCACAAGCTGGCGCTCCTTGTTTCCCTCTGCTTCGGGACCCGGGTCACCTTCAGCGACATCCATACGGAAGGAATCAGTTCCCTCTCCTCCGTTGACATCAAGTTTGCCCGGGACTTCGGGTACAAGATCAAGCTCCTGGCCATCGGCAAGCGGGACGGCGACCGGGTGGAGGCCCGGGTTCACCCCACCATGATCCCGGTCAACAATCCGCTGGCCGATGTAGATGGCGCCTTTAACGCCATCCGCTTCACCGGCGACTTCATCGGTCCGGTCATGTTCTATGGCCGCGGTGCCGGCATGGACCCTACCGCCAGCGCCGTGGTGGGTGATATCATCGAGGTCTCCCGCAACATCGTGGCGGGCATCGGCCGTCGTTGTGCTCCTCTCGGCTACTGTGACGAGGCGGTCGCCACTCTTCCGCTCAAGCCCATGGGGGAAATCGAGAGCAAGTACTACATTCGCTTCAGCGCCGTGGACAGGCCCGGTGTTCTGGCGAGAATCTCCGGGATTCTCGGAAAGTACGACATCAGCATCGAGTCCATGGTCCAGAGCGGCCGCATGGCCGGCGAGGAGGTCCCCATCGTCATCATGACCCATGAGGCCAGGGAAAGCGATGTACGGACGGCCCTCGACGAGATCGACACCTTTGATATCATTACCCAGAAGAGCCAGGTCATCCGGATTGAGGACAATCTGGAATAGACGGAGAGCTACAGCAGTGAAACGTGAAAGGCGGCCCGAACAGGCCGCCTTTTTTCATGGGTTGAGGCTTACCGATGAGGTGTCGGGCGAGGGGATGAGCTGGTTGAAATAGTGGATTGACGCGAACCGTTCCGAGGGGAGAGGATGCACCGTCGAGCTGTAGCGGCTCACGTAGATGAGGTGGCTGATACCATAGGCTTCCGCCGTGCCGAGGTTCGTCTCGCTGTCCTCGCCGAGCATGGTACGGGCCGGGTCGTAGGGGACGGTCTTCCTGAGCATTCCCCAGAAAGCCACGTCTTCCTTGGGGAGACCGACTTCGTGGGCCGAGACGATGCCGGTAAAGTAGGGCCCGATGCGGGTTTTGCGCATCTTGATGTCAAGGGTCTTGCCGTGGGCGTTGGTCACCAGCCAGATCTCCTTGGCGTGCTGCCGGAGAAACAGAAGAAATTCCACCACGCCGGGATGGACGGCGATGAGGTGCTCTACTTCGAGCTTCAGAAGCGGGATGTCGAGCCCGAGCCGGTCGGACCAGTAGTCGAGGTCGGTCCAGTTGAGGGTCCGCTCCTGGGAGCGGAATTGGGCGTAGAGGGACTTCTTGGCCGTATCGAGGGGGATGCCGTTCTTGGCCGCGTAGCGTTTCGGCACGTGCTCGAGCCAGAAATGATCGTCGAAATGGCGGTCCAGGAGGGTGCCGTCCATGTCGAGGAGCACCGTATCGATCTGATTCCAGTCAATAGTCATGGGGATCGGTTTAAAAGGAAAAGGCCCTACAGGGCCTTTTTCTCGATGAATGCCTTTATGGCGTCGCGGTCCGCATCGAGCACGTCGCATCGGCTCGGAAGGGCTTCGATTCCTTCCAGGGAGGTCGGTCGGGAAGGCTCGAAACCCACGGCACGGACCACCGCCTCGGCGAACTTGGCCGGGTGAGCCGTGGCGAGGCAGACGGCGGGAGTGCCGTCCTGCACCAGTTCCAGGGCCGCCTTGACGCCGACCGCCGTGTGGGGGTCGAGGATGTAGCCGGTCTCCCGGTGAAAGGCGGCGATGGTCGCGATGGTCTCATCCTCGTTCACCGAGCGGGAGAGGAACTCATCCCGCACCTTCTCCATTTCGGCCTCGGTGAAGTCGATCCGCCCCTTCGTGGGGAGGGCGGCGAACGCCTCGCGGACCCGGGCGGGGTTCTCGCCGAAGAGGTAGTAGACATACCGCTCGAAGTTGGAGGCCAGCTGGATATCCATGGACGGGGATACGGTCGCCACCACGTCTCCGAGGGAATAGTCACCCCCGTTGATGAACCGGGAGAGGATATTGTTCTCGTTGGTGGCCAGGATCAACCGTCTGATCGGCAGACCCATCCGCTTTGCCACGTAGCCGGCGAAAATATCGCCGAAATTGCCGGTCGGAACCGAGAAGACCACCTCCTGGCCGAAGAGCGCGGCAACCCGGAAGTAGGCGTAGAAGTAGTAGACCACCTGGGCCAGGACCCGGGCCCAGTTGATGGAGTTGACGGCGCCCAAGGAGTACTTTTCCTTGAAGGGGAGATCGCTGAAGAGGCTCTTCACGATGTTCTGGCAGTCGTCAAAGGTCCCCCGCGCGGCGATGTTGTGCACGTTCGGATCGAGCACCGTGGTCATCTGCAGGGCCTGCACCGGCGAGGTCTTGCCGTGGGGATGGAGGATGAAGATGTTGATCTTGTCCTTTCCCCGGACGCCGTAGATGGCGGCACTGCCGGTGTCGCCCGAGGTGGCGCCGACGATGTTCATCTTTTCCCCGCGCTCCTTCAGCAGGTACTCGAAGAGGTTGCCGAGGAGCTGCAGCGCCACGTCTTTGAAGGCAAGGGTCGGCCCGTGGAAGAGTTCCAGGATGTACACACCGTCCTTTTCCACCACCGGTGTAATCTCCGGATGGGAGAAGGTGGCGTAGGAGCGGTCGATGAGATCCTTGAGGTCCTGCGCGGGAATGTCATCGGCGAAGAGGGATATCACGTTGAACGCCAGATCCTGGTAGGAGAGGCTTTGCCACGATTCGAGCGTGTTGCGGCCAAGGGCCGGGATGGTCTCCGGCAGCAGAAGCCCGCCGTCGGTGGCGAGTCCCATCATGACCGCGTCCTTGAATCCGATGGGGGCGATGGCACCCCGGGTACTGATATAGTTCATAGTGATCAAATCTCCGCTGTTTTTTGTGTAAAAGACGAAGCATCTTAACAGTAATCCCGCGAAAAGGGAAGGGGACGGACCGCTCCGGCCGTGGGCCTTTCCTCTGCTCTCGGGAGTGTGGTACTATTGTCTGGCTGAAAGCACTTTTTGCCCGAAAGGCGCCCACCATGAATCTTGCAAAACGGGCCGAGATGCTCCATGTCATCGATACCCTGGCCACCCATTACCTGAAGGGAAAGGTGCGGGCGGTTCGGCTCTCGGTCATCGCCCTTCTTTCCGGCGGGCACATCCTTCTTGAGGACATTCCCGGCCTCGGCAAGACCACCCTGGCGCTGGCCCTGGCCAAAGCGTTGGGGCTCTCTTTCGGCCGGGTCCAGTGCACGAGCGACCTCCTTCCCACCGACATCACGGGGCTTTCCATCTTCAATCGCGAAGAGAGTCGGTTCACCTTTGTCTCGGGGCCGATTTTCAACAACGTGGTGCTTGTGGACGAGATCAACCGGGCCATGCCCAAAACCCAGAGCGCACTTCTGGAGGCCATGGAAGAGCGGAAAGTGACCGTGGAAGGGACGACCCATCATCTGCCGGGACCGTTTCTTGTTATAGCCACCCAGAACCCTGTGGAGCAGGTGGGAACCTATCCGCTTCCCGAGTCCCAGCTCGACCGGTTCATGGTCAGAAGCGGTATTGGCTATCCCCCCGACATCATCGAGAAGGCGATTATCAAGGGAGGGAGTATCCGGGATGGGATCCAGAGCCTTGAACCGCTCGTTTCGGCTAATGACATCGCCGAGGCCCAGCGTGCCGTGAAGGAAGGGGTCTATCTCTCTGACACCGTCGTTGATTACCTCTACACCATCGTTGCCGCCACCCGAAACCATCCCGCTATCTCCTCGGGGATCTCCACCCGGGGGGCCATCGGCATGGCCGAAACCGCCAAGGCGCATGCCTACCTGGAGGGGCGAGACTACGTCATTCCCGAGGATGTGAAGGCCATTGCCGTACCAGTGGGTGCCCACCGCCTCATCCTCACCATGGAGAACGAGAACCTGGACAAGGGGGAGCTATTAAACGCCGTCCTGAACGCCATCCCGGTTCCGCTGGCCTGAAGCTCACGCGGGCCGGCGCCGCCTATATCGCCATCACGCTCCTGCTCGGTTTCGCTGCGGTCAATACGGGGAACAACCTCCTTTTCCTCGTGGTGTCGGCCCTCTTGGGCTTCATGACCGTCTCCGGGATCCTCGGTTGGCTCAATATCCGGTATCTGGACGTTGCGGTCCGTCTCCCCGATGAGATCTACGACGGCCAGGAGACCTACGTGACGCTCATGGTGGAAAACCGTAAGCGGTTGCTCCCCTCGTTTCTGTTGCGGATTGGAGTGGAAGAGGCCCACGCCGATTTTCACCTGGTGGAGCGGAGTGCCACCGAATCCGGCACCCTGGCGATGACGTTTAAGGGGAGGGGGCGGAAAGAACTCATTCAGGCTGTGGTCAGTTCACCGTTCCCGATAAATTTCTTTATCAGGAGCACGACGCTCCCGCTTGATGCCCGCTGCATCGTCTTTCCCCGGCCCCGCCCCTGCGGGCCGCCGGAAGGTCCGGCAGATGCGCGGAGCAGGGGGGCCGCCCGGAGCGTCGGACGGGGCTATGAGGGGGAAATGGAGACCATCGCCGACTACACGGGTGTCGAACCGCTGAAACTGATCCATTGGCGCCTCTCGGCCCGCCACGAGAATCTCAAGGTGAAGCGGTTGACCTCCCTGGCCGACGTCCCTCTCATGATCGATGTTGCACAACTCCCGGGCCAGAGTCTGGACGAGAGGCTTTCGTGCGGAGCCTGGATCGTGAATCGCTCCATCAGGGTAAACCGTCCGGTGGGGCTTATCACCGGCACTAAGGTTATCGGACCCGACACCTCCCGATTGCACCGACTCAAGCTCCTCACGGAACTCGCTCTCCATGGTTCCTGTTAGCTCCCTCATCACCGTCCTCGCCTATGCGGTTGCCGCTCTCGGCTACCTGCCGGTGGCCCCCCACGTGGACCTTGCGGTGCGGCTCGCCTTTCCTCTGGCGTTCGCGGCAGGGATATTTCTGGACCGGAAGGGTAAATACCCATTTACCGGTATACCCTCAACCGTCGTTACCGTCATCTTCTTTGTCGTCTACTTTATGCAACTCAGCATGGCAAACCCCGCGGCGCCGGTGGTCAATTTTTTCGTGGTGCTGCTCTCTGTCCGGCTCGTGAATGAAAAGACTCCGCGCAACCTCCTTCAGATCTTCGCCCTGGCCCTCTTCGCCCTGGCCGGTTCGTCCCTCTTCAGTCTGAGCGCCGTATTCCTCGTTTACCTCTTTCTTCAGTTGGGCCTGATCGCCGTCTCCCTTGTTCTTCTTACCTTCCACTCCGTTGATGCGCGCCTGCGCCTCACGCGGAGAAGTCTGGCGCGGGTGATCGGCGTGGCTCTTGCCATGCCCGCGGCCTCGGTGCCGTTGCTCCTGATATTCTTTGTCATTCTTCCCCGAACCCAGTACCCGCTCCTCAACTTTCTCAATGTCCCGGGAGAGCGGGCCACCGGCTTCAGCGACAGGGTCGAACCGGGGAAGGCGTCGAGCATCGGCGACGTGAAGACTGTAGCTTTCCGGGCTGAATGCGAGCAGCTTGGCCGCAATGACCTCTACTGGAGGGGAATCGTCTTTGACACCATCTCCGGCGCCACCTGGGTGCGGAGTGGAAAGCGCCTCGTTGAAGTTTCCGCCACTCCCCGGGGAAAAACAATTCGTCAGGTCGTTTACCCTGAACCGTCACGGAACAGCTATCTCCTGGCCTTGGACGTACCGCTCCAGATTGACGGTGTGAGGGCAAGCCAGGACGCCGATTTCACTTTCACCCGGCGACCGTCGGGGAGCGGTCGGATCCGCTACGAGGCGAGGTCGGTGCTCACCGGCGCCATTCCCGTCCCCCGGGGGATTGACCGATCTCACTACCTTCGCCTCCCCGGACGGGTTTCCGCTCGGATCGCTGCCCTGACCGGGGAGTTCACGGTCGGCAGCCCGACCGATGAGGAGCGGTTGAACCGTGTCGAGACATGGTTCAGGCGGCAGGGTTTCCGGTACGCAACCAGCGGTCTTCCCGTCACTGCCGACCCAGTGGATACCTTTTTGTTCGTGAGGCGGACAGGCCATTGCGAATTCTTCGCCTCTTCCTTCGCGACCCTCCTCCGTCTGGCAGGGGTGCCAGCACGGCTTGTAGGAGGGTACTACGGCGGCGACTACAATGATGTTGGCGGATACTACGCGGTAACCGAAGACCGGGCCCATGTCTGGGTCGAGGCGTTTGTTAAGGGAAGGGGGTGGGTGCGGGTCGATCCGAGCTCCTTCGCGTCCAACTTTGATCGCACCACAACATCCAGCCGCGGTTTTGCCACTAAGATCACGGCACTGCTGGATTCATTCACCTGGTACTGGAACCAGGCGGTCATTACCTATGACCTCCAGAAACAGGTTGACTTCATCCGTCGTGCAAACCGTCAGTTCAAGGGGCTCTCCCTCGCCCTTGATCCCCGTCTGCTTCCCCAGGCACTTGCCCTTGCCGCAGTCCTGACACTCTCTGTCTGGTGGATTACGGCTCGAAGCGGAAGGACTCCGGAAGAGCGCATACTGCGGAGCTTTCTTGCAAGGGTCGAGAAAGTTTATGGAATCCCTCGCAATCATCGATCGCGAGGACTTCATGAGCTTGCGCATATGGTTGATGACTCCGCAGTAGCTATTTTCGTGGATATTTGGGGTGGAGCAATCTATCGGGACCGACGGCTCTCCAGGGAAGAATGCCGGCAACTTAAACAGATCATCAATACTATCGGCGATGGGAGGCGGAAGGAGCCTGGCAAGCAAGGCTGATGCACTGATTTCAGGTAGTTCCGGGCGGTTCATATACCTTGACAAGGTGCCCTGTTTCCTTTAGTTTACAAACGATATTCGTTACCAAATCATGGCTGGATCCGGATAGGCTTTGAGTCCCAAGAAAGACAAATTCCTCGACAACGCACAAAAATTCCTGGTTAAGGGTCAGCTGGACCGCGCTCTCCGGGAATATGAGCAAGCGGTCGCCATAGACCCGAAAGACGTACGGGTCCGCCAGAAGTACGCCGAGTTACTGGTGCGCGCAAACCGCAAAGATGACGCGCTCAAGGAATTCGAGGTCATTGGCAAATACTATTCGGACAACGGCTTCTATCTCAAGGCGATTGCCGTCTACAAACAAATCCAGAAGCTTACCCCCTCCAACCTGGACATTTCCCTCACCCTTGGCGCCCTCAACGAAAAACAGGGTCTCATCGGTAATGCCCTTGCAGAATACAAATTCGTTTTCGATCACTACGAGCGGAGCAACCGCTTCATCGACGCTGTTGCCGTTCTTGAAAAGATGCTCGCAGCCGACCGGGATAATCTGAATATTCGGCTCAAACTCGCCGAGACGCGGCACCGGGCAAACTTGATTGACGACGCCTATCATGACTACACGGAGCTGGCCCGTGAACTCAGGTCGAAGGGAGACAATGCGGCTTACACACGCGTCTGCGAACGGATAGCAAGCATGTTCCCCGACCGTAAGGACTTTCTTCTCACTGTAGCGGAAAATCAGATCAGGGACGGAAAGGCAGCTGCCGCAATCCCCGTGCTGAAACAGATCGTCGGCGATGACCGCTGGAACCCAAAAGCGCTCTACCTTCTGGCGGACGCTGCCCGTGCGGTGGCTGATCCAGCCATGGTCAAGGGGGCCTATGGTCAGATAATCAAGCGCTTCCCGGGTGAGATCACGGCCATCAAGGGATTCCTTTTCAGCCTGAAAGCTGAAGGGAATGTTGATGAAGCAGTTCGGGTGCTCCGCCACGTTGAGCCGGAACTTATAAAGGCGGAACCGGAAACCCTTGAGCAGTTCTATCTCTCGTTCAGAGATCTTTCGCCCGATCATCCCGGCATCGCCGAGGGGCTTTTGAGAATTCGCGGGACAGCGGGTGTCGATGAGCCTGAACCTATGGTTGAACAGGTGCCGGACGTGGCGGAGCCGGAAAAAGAAGCGGATTTTGCTCCTCAGCCCGAAGAGTCGGATTCTGTCATGGAAGAGCCCCCTGCCGAAGACATTCCATGGGAAGAGGAGATCGACATCTCCTTTGACAGTGATGGTGCCTCCGTTGAGGGGAATCGGCCAACCGAAGGGGAGGCTTCAGAGTCTCCGTCGTTTCTGCACGATGAGGGGATGAGCCTCGTGGAAGCCGACGAGAGTCCCATCAGGTTTGATGACTCGTCGGAGGAAGAGACCCGTGAGGTAGAAGTAGAATTAGCCGATTTTTCGTCGATTACTCCCGACTGGCTCGACGGGGTACCTGACAGTGCCATGGATAAGCCCGGAGAAACGACTTTCTCCGAGGGGCTTTCCCTCGATTTCACCGATGGTGAACTGGAGGATGTCATTCCTCCTCCACCCCTCGACTCGCCGATGCCAAAGCCGGACAAATATGGCCTCGACGGCCTTTTTTCCGCCTTCAAGAAGGGGGTCGGGGAACAACTCACCCAGGATGACACCGAATCACACTACAGCCTCGGCATTGCCTACAAAGAGATGGGGCTTTTCGACGACGCCATAGTTGAATTCCAGTCTGCCGCCCGTGATCCGCGCCGCCTTGCAGACTGTATCACCCTTCAGGGGATCTGCTCTCGAGAGAAGGGGGATCCAGCCAAAGCCGAGGAGTATTTCCGCTCAGGGCTCGCCGTGGAGGGGCTTAACCGCGAAGAGCGACTCTGCCTGACCTATGAACTGGCACTTCTCTACGAAATGATCGGAGATAGGACCCGTGCCCTTGCGGGCTACCGCGAAGCTTTGGCGCTCAACCCCGGTTTCCGGGACGTTGCGCAGAAGATCGCCATTCTTCGGTCTGACGGAGATACCCATGACGCAGCCGATTTGGAACTGCTGGATCTCGACGAGGTAGAGGAAGGGGCGGGGTAATTCCCGCTCCTTTTCTGTAGAGTGGCCCCTTGGGAAAAAACAGAAAGTTGAAGCTCTCGCAAAACAATTCTTTTCAAGAGCCTCAGTTGTTACGAAAAGAGGAGGCCTCGGGGGGCCATGAGGCGCAAGGGGGCCTGAAAGAACTCCCCGGGGTAGCTGTCCGGCAGTGGAGGGAGATTGGACGCTGCTTGAAGGGTATCCATGATCAGCCGGTCGTACTGATCATTGCCTGAGCTTCTAATCAGCCGCACATCCAGAAGTTCCCCGTTTTTTCTCACGGTAATCGTAACGAGGGCCTCCTGCCGTCCCGGTTCCATGCCAGTACCGCTCGCCGCATCCCACCACTGTTCGTTAACCCGCTCCACAAGCTCAAAATAGTACTCCCGCACATCGCCGCGCAGAGTTTCTCCGTCGGCAAGGCTCCTGAAAAATCCCCGGGTAAGGCCGTCAGAAAGGGAAGAAACACTGGTTTGAGGGGGCACCGGAGGAGGAAGTTCCTCCATGGGCGTCGGCGAAGGCTCGGGAAGGGCTTTTTCTTCATGCGTGGGGAGCACCATCTGTTTCTGGGCCGGTGAGACAGGTCGCTGAACGGCTGTTGCTCCCACCGGGGGCTTTGTCAGTGGGGCGGCGGCATCCGTAAGATCCACCATGACGATCGACTCCGACGCGAGGCCGGTAAGACGGCCGGGGAAGAGTGATGCGAGTGCGGCAAAAGAGAGGTGTAGCGCCAGCGAGAGGACTAACGTTCCGACGAACAGAGTCCTGGCGGGCCTGTGCAAGTGCGGGTGATGCTCCATCGGTAAGCTCCCGTGCAAGGGGATCGCAGTCGATATGATTAAGACGGAATTTTATCAAAGTATCCAGACGGATGGCAAGAGAAAGGGGGCTCATGGCCCCCTTCGTTGTTCTGCATTTCTTATGTGAAGCTATTACGAATTCTGGGCATCCACCACTGCAAGCGCCGCCATGTTCACGATGTCGCTCACATCGTCACCCCGCTGGAGGACGTGAACCGGTTTCTGCATTCCCATAAGAATCGGACCGATCGCTTCAGCCCCGCCTAGATGGTGGAGGAGTTTGTAGCAGATGTTTCCGGAGTTCAGGTCGGGGAAAATCAGGACGTTGGCCGCCTCCTTGAGGGAGGCAAAGGAGAAGCTCTTCTGCAGCATCTCCGAGACGACTGCGGTGTCCGACTGCATTTCACCGTCGACGATAAGATCGGGAGCCTTTTGTTTGACGATCTCGACGGCACGCCTGACCTTCTGGGCCTGGGGATGGTTGACGGAGCCGAAGTTGGAGAAGGAGAGCATGGCGATTGTCGGCTCGATGTCGAGCATGCGGACTTTTTCCGCCGCAAGAATGGCGGTTTCCGCCAGTTCTTCCGGAGTCGGCTCGATGCAGACCGTGGTATCGGCCATGAAATAAATCCCCTTCTTGAAGACCATCATGTAGAGACCGTGCACGCTGGACAGACCCGGCTGTCTGCCGATGACCTCAAGGGCCGGACGGATGGTCTCGGGGTAATGGGTGTCGATGCCGGAGAGGAGGCAGTCCGCATCCCCCATGTGTACCATCATACAGCCGAAATGGGTGCGGGATTTGCGGGTCATGATCCGGCGTGCTTCAGTGAGGGTCAGTCCCTTGCGCTGCCGCAGGCTGAAGAGTTCCTGGGCATATTCTTCGGAACGCTCAAAGGTGGCCGGGTCAATGATCTGGACACTGCCGTTGAAGTCGAGTCCCAGTTCCGCCATCTTTTCCCGGATCTTGTCCTGGTTGCCGATGAGGATCGGTTTGGCAATCTCTTCTTCAATGAGAATCTGAGTCGCCCTGAGGATTTTTTCGTTATCTCCCTCGGGGAAGACGAGCTTCCTGGGATCGGCTTTGGCCTTGTTAATGATCATCCGCAGGGCTTCCTTTGCTTTACCCTGCAACGACTCAAGATGCTCAACGTACTTCTCCATATCCTCGATGGGCTGGCGGGCCACCCCCGATTCCATGGCCGCTTTGGCAACTGCCGGTGCCACCCGCAGGAGGGCACGGGGGTCAAAGGGTTTCGGAATGATGTAGTCGCGGCCAAAGGAAAACTTCACGTTGCCGTAAGCGCGGCAGACCGAGTCGGGGCATTCCTCACGGGCAAGCTCGGCAAGGGCGAAAACAGCAGCCTTCTTCATCTCCTCGTTAATGGTAGTGGCCCGGACATCGAGGGCTCCCCGGAAGATGAAGGGGAAGCCGAGGACGTTGTTCACCTGGTTCGGATAATCGGAACGGCCGGTGGCGATGAGGACATCGCCCCGCACGGCATGGGCCTCTTCCGGCGATATTTCCGGGTCCGGGTTGGCCATGGCGAAGATAATGGGATTCTTGGCCAGCTTGCGCACAATCTCCGGCGTGAATGCCCCCTTGGAGGAGAGGCCGTAGAGGACGTCGGCCCCTGTCGCGGCCTCTTCCAGGGTGCGCAGAGGGGTGTCCACGGCGAAGCGTTCCTTATACTTGTTCATCCCCTCGGTGCGTCCCTTGTAGATGACACCCTTGGTATCGCACATGACGAGGTTTTCCTTCTTCACCCCCAACGAGATGGCGAGGTTGGCGCAGGCGATGGCCGAGGCCCCGGCCCCGTTCACCACGATGCGAATATCCTCGATCTTCTTGTCGATGATCTCCAGCGCATTGGTGAGGGCGGCGGCGGAGATGATGGCGGTGCCGTGTTGGTCGTCGTGGAAGACCGGGATGTTCATGGTCTTCTTGAGCTCTTCCTCGATATAGAAGCACTCGGGGGCCTTGATATCCTCCAGGTTGATGCCGCCGAACGTGGGCTCGAGGAGTTGGCAGGCTTTGATCACCTCATCGGGGTTCTCGGTGTTCAGTTCGATGTCAAAGACGTCGATGTCGGCAAAGCGCTTGAAGAGGACGCCTTTCCCTTCCATGACCGGTTTGCCGGCAAGGGCGCCGATGTTCCCGAGCCCCAGGACCGCGGTGCCGTTGGAGACTACGGCGACCAGGTTTCCTTTCGCGGTGTACTTATAAGCATCCTCAGGGTTTTTCTCGATTTCCAGGCACGGTTCGGCAACGCCCGGGGAGTAGGCAAGAGAGAGGTCCCGCTGGGTAAGGCAAGGCTTCGAGGCGACGACTTCTATCTTTCCTTTGCGTCCGCTCGAATGGTATTCCAGGGCATCCTGTTTTTTGCTCATGTGATTCCTTGCTCCTTTCTTTGTGGACAAATTTCAGTCATAATAAAAATTGCTTCGCTTTAATTCAGCCGTGTTACACGGTTTTATTTTGCTGATTTCTCATAAAATTGAGACACCTTAGACCTTGTTTTAGTCCTTTGTCAAGGTCAAATTACAGTATCGCTAAAAAAACATTTTATTTAGTTTGCGGGGTGAAATGTCTCGTGAATACTTGTATTTGAAGCAAAGTTCGTTGATAATTCCCGTGATGTGGACAGATAAATAACCGCGGAGAAGGGGGAGTGATGGAAAGAATCTGGGCGCCGTGGCGCATGGATTATATTCTCGATGAAAAGCCGCATGGCTGCATTTTTTGCCTGGATGCACGGACGGACGAGGATCGACAGAATCTTGTTCTCTACAAAACGCCGTTATCGTTGGTGATGCTTAATCGTTATCCCTATACAAATGGTCACCTGATGGTGGCGCCACGACACCACACTGCGGAACTGGACTCCCTGACGGACGTCGAGATGCTTGACCTTTTCCGAACCGTTCGGCTCTGCAGAAGCGTTCTTGAGGAGGAAGCCTCACCCCAGGGATTCAATATCGGGCTCAATCTCGGCCGGGCAGCCGGGGCAGGGATAGAAGACCACCTCCATATCCATATCGTTCCGCGCTGGAATGGCGATACAAATTTCATGACGGTTGTCGCCGACGTACGCGTTGTCCCTGAAGGGTTGCTGACTACCTACGACCGGCTTTATCCCCGTTTTGCGGCCCGCACGCAATAGAGCACGAGGAGTTCTGCTCCCATGAATGGCAACAAGCGCGCCTATATCGGCATAGACATAGGAGGTACCAATCTCCGCATGGCTCTCATTGATGAACGGGGCGCCATTATCCACAAAACCAAGAGCAGGACCGATATCCACCATGGTCGATCCTCTTTCCTCTCGCGCCTTGGCAAGGGGATTGAGTCCCTGCTGCTCGCGGCCAGAGATAATAACATCGAACCTGCCGGGCTGGGGGCAGGGGTGCCGGGACTCATTGCCAATGACGGCCATGTGTATGTTTCGGTGAACCTCAGGCCATTGGACGGGGTAAATCTGCGGGATGAGCTTCAGGCCATGAGCGGGCTCCCCGCAGTGGTGGCGAACGATGTAAACGCGTTTGCCTTCGGAGAGAGCGTCTACGGGGCGGGCAGGGACTATCGGTCATTTCTTATGGTTACCCTCGGCACTGGCGTTGGGGGAGGTCTGATCCTCGACGGCAAGGTCTGGAGCGGAATCGACGGGGTGGCAGGCGAGTTTGGCCACATGACCGTGGAATCCGAGGGGAGGCCCTGTCCCTGCGGCAACCGCGGTTGTCTCGAGCAGTACGCATCCGCAAGCGCCCTGGTTTCCGCGGCAAGAGAGATGATCTGCCAACAGAAGGATGTATTCGGGGCGCAATGCGACATGGACGCCATTTCAACCAAAATACTTGCCGCTGCGGCACTGGACGGTAACCAGGCGGCGTTGGGCCTCTTCGCCGATGCCGGACGGTATCTGGGGATCGCTGCCGCGTCGGTTGCCAATCTCCTTAATCTCGAAGCGATAATTCTCGGGGGAGGAGTCTCCTCGAGTTTCAACCTCCTGTGCGAGAGCATGAGACGGGAAGTTCTTGCCAGGGCCTTTCCCATTCCGGGCAAGCGCCTCGTTATCCGCCAGGCTTCCCTGGGAGACGACGGTGGGATTCTCGGCAGTGCCGCACTGGCAAGGAGTTTTCTTCAGGAGGGGAAACCATGAAACGGAAGATCGGCATCCTTACGGGAGGGGGAGACTGTCCCGGCCTCAACGCGGTGATACGGGGCGTGGTGAAGAGCGCCATCATCGGGAGGGGATGGGAGGTGGTCGGTATCGAGGACGGATTCGACGGCCTTCTCTACGACCGAACCCCCAGACCACTGGGGCTTGAAGACGTGAGGGGAATCCTTCCGCGGGGAGGAACGATCCTTGGCACCTCCAATAGGGGCAATCCCTTTTCCTACCCCATTGAGGTTAACGGTAAAACTGTGCTGACTGATGTGTCCGACCGGGTTGTGGAGCGGGTCAAGGACCTCGGGATCGACGCCATCGTGGCAGTGGGGGGAGATGGTTCCCTCAAGATCGCCCTGGAGTTGATGAAAAGGGGGGTGCCGGTGGTTGGCGTCCCGAAGACAATTGACAACGATCTAATGGAAACCGATGTCACCTTTGGTTACAACACGGCCCTGGAAACAGCCACTGATGCCCTCGACAAGCTCCATTCGACGGCCGAGAGCCATCACCGTATCATGATCATGGAGGTGATGGGGCGCTATGCCGGCTGGATCGCACTGGAGTCGGGTATCAGCGGCGGTGCGGACGTGATCCTGATCCCCGAGATCCCCTTTGAACTGAAGGCCGTCTGCAATGCCATTGAAGGCCGGCGCCGGCGAGGCAGCAAATTCAGCATTGTGGTGGCGGCCGAGGGAGCCTTTCCCCGGGGCGGTACGCGGGTCGTCCAAAAAAAGGCCGATGAAACCATGGCAATCGAGCGGCTCGGCGGCATCGGCAACTTTGTGGCCCACGAACTTACCTCCTGTCTCGATATGGACATCCGGGTGACAGTGCTCGGCCATCTCCAACGGGGAGGGTCCCCCTCAACCTTTGATCGCTGTCTCGGGAGCCGATTTGGCATCGGTGCCGTTGAGCTTATCGAAAGGGAGCAGTACGGAGAGATGATCTGTCTCAAGGGAAGAGCCATCCGTTCCGTTCCCATTGAAAAAGCTGTCCGCAAGCTCAAACTTGTCGATCCCCGAGGACAGATGGTAACCGCTGCCAAAGAGCTGGGAATCAATGTCGGAAGGGAGTGAGAATTGACTTTAATCCCTCCGCGCTATAGAGTGTGACGATATTTCTCTGAAGAAACTCATGCAGCGACCGATGTTATTATGTATGAACCTCTTTCGGGGTACGATTCACATGGAGGGAAACCGTTTATGGATTCCGGGGCTGTCGTGAAGAATAGAAGTATTCGCTACGGGCTTTTCGGGTGTATTCTGGGTATCAGCGCCCCCATAGGGTGGACGCTCATCCGCCTGATTTTTTTCGCCAATCCCGACCAGTCTCTCCTGTCGCGAGTTTTTGGCGATATCGTTAAATCCCCCTTTAATATCGCACTGTATACCTACATGGGAATCGGCACCGCAGGTGTGCTCGCCGTGCTCGGCTACTATATCGGCAAGACGACTGATGAACTCCATAGCCGGGCTTCGGAACTGAATGTTCTTCATCAGGAGGTCGCTTCTCAAAAGGAAATTTTTGAACAGCGTTACCGTGCCCTCGACAGCAACATCAAAAACTTTCACCAAATCAGCAGTAAAATCCAGAAATCCATTGACATCGAAGAGGTTCTGCTCCTGTGCGCTGAAGGGCTCCACGATGTCCTCGGTTACGAGCGGGTCTCCATCCTGATGGCCGACGAAGGGCGCTCCAATCTTTCTTTTGTGGCGTCCGTCGGCACACCGGACTTCAACCCCCAAGGAGTCAGCATCCCTCTTGATATCCGTAGCGGAGTCATTTTCAAGTGCTTTGCGGATCGGCAGATCTACATGATCGACGACCTCAGCACGTATCCGGCTGACTTCCGGCTCAAGCCTCCCTACGACGCCATCCGTGCGTTGCGCTCCAGGAGCTTTGTTCTCTGCCCCATCATCGTGAAGGGTGAATCAGTGGGGGTATTCGGCATCGACAACCGGCAAAGCCGGCGTCCTCTCAATGACACCGATGTCGACACCATCAGGCTTTTCGCCGACCAGGCAGCCTCGGCCATCATCCGGATCAACCTCCTGAAGGCAATCGGAACGCTCACCTCTGAGCTGGAAACCACTTTCTCCGACCTGCTTAAGAACCGCGACCACTATTCCCGCTACGTAGTAAATCTCAAGGATGCGGTCAATTCTGTTGCCGACGGTACCGCTCACATCGCATCCGCCGCCGAAAGCGTCCTTGCCTCCGTTGATGAGACAAGTTCGTCGGTGAGCAATATTTACGTATCCATCGAGCAGGTTACGAAAAATCTCGATTATCTTTCCGAATCTATCGAAAAATCGGTGTCGGCCATGGAAGAGCTCAACTCCACCATCAAGAATGTTGAGCAGAGTGCCGCGATCTCGCACCAGGTTTCAAGCAAGGTAAAAGAGGAAGCTGACCGGGGGAGGCGTGTGGTGAAGGAGACCATCGCGTCGCTGGCCGAGATCCAGCGTTCGGTTGAGCTTTCCTTTGATGCCATGAAGCGGCTCACGGAAAACAGCGGCCGTATCGAGAGCATCGTAGGGGTTATCAACGACATTACCAAGCGGACCAATCTCCTTGCTCTCAACGCCTCAATCATCGCTGCCCAGGCCGGAGAATACGGCAAGAGCTTCGGTGTTGTTGCCGATGAGATCCGTAACCTTTCGCTCCAGACCGGTCAGTCAACCGGTGAAATCACCGGCATCATCGAAGAGATCATGAATGAGTCCCACAGTGCCGCCCAGAACATTTCCGCCTCCAAGGAACTCGTGCAGAAAGGGGTGGAACTGGGGGGGGTTATGGGGCAATCGCTCCAGGTGATTCACGAGAGTTCGGCCCGATCACTGGACATGACCCAGGAAATTAAGATTGCAACCGAAGAGCAGGTCCGCAGCGTGCAGCTTGTCACCCATTCCATCGAAAACGTGAGCAGCATGAGTTCTCAAATATTCAAGGCGTCCAAGGAGCAGTCCGATGCCGCCATGAGCATTGTCCGTTCCGTTGATACGATTAAGGAAATGACCCAGGAAATGGTCAAGGCGACCGTCAAACAGGTGGAAGACGGCAGCGAGATCAAGCAGTCGGTGGAAGCCGTGGGCGAGATGGTAACCAAAATATTTGAAGACATGGAAGTTCGGCGCGGAGAAAGCTCCGCCGTAGTGAGAGAACTTGAAATGATGAAGAAAATCGCCGAATGAATTTAATGGACAGTCTCATCTGATTTATGGTAAACAATAACCGTGTTCTATAAATGACCCGCAACGCTGGCGGAGTCGAAAATCTGTTCACGACAAATTGATACTGCCTGGATTCGTACGAACCGGGACGGATGGCAATAGCCGCAACGACAAGGAAATAGCTTTTTCTCTTGGTCTTGGTACATGCGCCTCCGGAACCCCGGTGGCGCATTTTTGTTGTGTGGAGCAACCGTGAACCGCAAGAAGACAATTATTGACATCCAGAAGATGAAGGCAGCCGGCGAGAAGATAACCGTCCTCACCAGCTATGATTACCCCTTTACCCGCGTAATGGATGAATGCGGCATTGACATGATCCTCATCGGCGATTCCGTGGGCGTTGTCTTCAGTGGGTATGACAACACCCTGCCGGTCACGATGGACGAGATGATCTATCACACCCGGGCGGTGGTGCGGGCCCGGCCCAAGGCCCTGGTTGTGGCCGACATGCCGTTCCTCTCCTACCAGACCGACCTGCGGGACGCCCGTCTCAATGCCGGCCGTCTCGTGAAGGATGGGGGGGCGGAAGCCGTCAAGCTGGAAGGTGGGAGCCATGTGGCCGATACCATCCGCGCCATTGTCGACATGGATATTCCGGTTATGGCCCATATCGGTCTCACCCCCCAGTCGATTCACCGGATGGGGGGGTACAAGGTCCAGGGGAAAAAGGAAGAGCAGTCCCAGCGGCTTCTGGATGATGCCAAGGCCATTGAAGAAGCCGGCGCCTTTGCCGTGGTTCTGGAGGGGATCCCGCTGAAACTGGCGGAAAAGATCACCGAAGAGCTTTCCATTCCCACAATCGGCATTGGCGCGGGGCCCCACTGCGACGGTCAGGTGCTTGTGATCCATGACATCCTGGGACTGTGCGAGAAATACTCTCCAAAGTTCGTGAAACGTTACGGGGACGCCAATGCGCTGATAACCAGCGCGGTTTCCTCATACATCGCCGAAGTGAAGAAAGGAGAATTCCCCGACGAGGGGCATTCATTCAGCTGAGATGAGAATCATTGAAACCGTAGCCGAGATGCAGGCCTTTTCGCGGGAGGCACGAAGGGAGGGGAAAAGCATTTCCCTGGTCCCGACCATGGGGTTCCTCCACGAGGGACACGCCTCGCTTATGATCGAGGGGAAGAAGCGGGCCGATATCCTCGTAACGAGCATCTTTGTTAACCCAACCCAGTTCGGTCCCACCGAGGACTTCGATGCCTATCCGCGCGACCTGGCGCGGGACCGTAACGTGGCCGAGACGGCGGGAGTAGATGTTATCTTCGCTCCCAAGGCGTCCGACATGTATCCCCGGGGATTTCAGACCTATGTGAACGTGGAGGAACTGACGCGTCCCCTCTGTGGCGCGAGCCGCCCCGGCCACTTCCAGGGTGTCACCACCGTGGTTGCCAAACTGTTGAACATCGTTCTGCCCCACGTGGCCCTCTTTGGCAAGAAGGACTTCCAGCAGTTGGCAGTCATCCGCCGCATGGCCGCCGACCTGAACATGGACGTGGAAATCGTCGGCATGCCCATTGTGCGTGAAGCGGACGGCCTTGCCATGAGCTCCCGCAATGCCTACCTGGGGCCCGAAGAGCGGAAAAACGCTCTTTGTCTCAGCCGCGCCCTTGCCACGGCCCGGGACCTCTTCCTGGATGGGGAGCGCAGCGTTGGAACGCTGCGGGATAAGGTGCTCCGGGTCATCGGCGAGGTTCCCGGCGCCGTCATCGACTATGCGGATTTTCGCGATGGCGACACCCTTGAGACAGTCGAAACGGCCAACGGGCGAACTCTTATCGCCTTGGCCGTGAAGATAGGAAAGACAAGGCTGATCGACAACTGCATCCTGGGAGAAGAGCAGTAATCATACCGTTTCCGGTACTCCCTTTATGTTAAGTCCGACCGTCAGCTCAAAGGATGGAGCGAACAATGCCGAAAAATCGTGATGCAGCCCGTGCCAGCCTGGAAAACCTCTACCGGATCTTCACCGTGCCGGAAGCACCCGACTCGACCCTCGGCGCTATTGATCAGGCGATTGCCGGCGATGTCGCCGGCTTCCTGCAGACCCATATCGTCGCCATCGAACGCCCTCTCGAAGAGATCGAAGCGGATTTCTCCTCCTTCTCCATACCCGAGGAACCGACCTACGTCTCCGAGTATACCGAATTCGTCAAAGAGAACCTCGTCGCCCACTCGGTCCATACCGCCTCACCGGCCTTTGTCGGCCACATGACCTCGGCGCTCCCCTACTTCATGCTCCCGCTGGCACGCCTCATGACCGCCCTCAACCAGAATGTGGTCAAGGTGGAGACATCCAAGGCCTTTACGCCCATGGAGCGCCAGGTCCTTGCCATGCTTCATCACCTGGTCTATGGCCGGAATGACGACTTCTACCCGCAATGGATTCATAACAGCCAGCATGCCTTGGGGGCCTTCTGCTCCGGCGGCACCCTCGCCAACGTCACGGCGCTATGGGTGGCGCGCAACCGCCTGTTCGCTCCGGACGGAGAGTTCCGCGGCATTGCCCAGGAAGGGTTGGCCCGTGCCCTGAAACATCGCGGCGCGGACGGGATTGCCGTTCTCGTTTCCGAGCGCGGCCACTACTCTTTGGGCAAGGCCGCCGACCTCCTCGGTATCGGCAGGGATGACCTGATTAAGATAAAGACGGATGCAAACAACCGTATCGACCTCAAGGCGTTGAGAGAAGAATGCCGGCGACTGCAGGATCGGAACACCCTCCCGCTGGCTCTGGTCGGCATCGCCGGGACGACCGAAACCGGCAACGTCGACCCGCTGGAGGCAATGGCCGATTTAGCCCAAGAGCTCGGCTGTCATTTTCATGTGGATGCCGCCTGGGGGGGGCCAACCCTTTTTTCCGACCGGCACCGTCACCTGCTCCGCGGAATAGAACGGGCCGACTCGGTTACCATTGACGGGCACAAACAGCTCTATGTGCCGATGGGGGCGGGGATGGTCGTCTTCAAGGATCCCACCGCCCTCTCGGCTATCGAGCATCATGCCAACTATATCCTGCGTCATGGCTCCAAGGACCTGGGCAGTCATACCCTGGAAGGGTCGCGGCCAGGGAAGGCGATGCTGGTTCATGCCGGGTTTTCGATCATTGGCCGCAAGGGGTACGAGCTTCTTATCGATATGGGGATCGAGCGGGCACGCACCTTTGCCGACATGATCCAGCGCCATCCCGATTTCGAGCTGATCAGCGAACCGGAACTGAATATTCTCACCTACCGCTACTGTCCGCCTGCCATCCAGCAGGCCCTGACCGACGCGACGGCCCAACAGCGCGCCGCAATCAATGGACTTCTTGATCAGGTCTGTCAGCTGTTGCAGAAATATCAGCGCGAAGCGGGTAAAACCTTTGTCTCTCGAACACGGCTGCATGTGGCTCGCCACGACATGGAGCTCACGGTCTTACGTGTCGTTCTGGCCAATCCGCTGACGACCGATGAGATTCTGGAGGCAGTTTTGGCGGAACAATGCGAAATCGTGCGTCTGCCGGAGATTCAGGCCTTGCTGCGGCAGGCTGAGGAACTCTGTCCCGGTCTGGCGAAAGCTGTCTAACGGTAGTTTGATGGAGTTGGTGTTCTTTTGTGGTAGAGTGTAATGACTGAGTAAAGACCCGTTGCCGAGAGCCCTTTCGATGGAACTTTACGCCGCTTCATACATTCTGCCGATAGCATCTCCCCCCATCCCCGGCGGCGCGGTGGCTGTCCACGACGGCTGCATTGTCGAAACGGGAACGCTGGCCGAGCTCCGTTCGCGCCATAGCGGTCCCGTCCATGATTTCCCCGGTTGCGCCATCCTCCCCGGGCTCGTCAACGCCCACACCCACCTGGAGCTTACCCATTTCCCTTCCTGGAAGATCCGCAAGGGGATTGACTATTCTCCTCGAACATACGTGGACTGGATAATCCAGGTAATCAAGATCCGGCGGGCCTTGTCGCCACAGGAACTGGAGCTTTCCGTGCGCGAGGGGCTGCGGATTTGCCTCGAAGCCGGGACTACAGCCATCGGCGAAATCCTCACCGACCGTTCACTTATCCCCCTCTATGCCGATTCAGGCCTGAGAGGGAGGCTCTTATTCGAGGCCATCGGTCACGACCCGGTTCGCAATGCCCAACTCGTCGAAGAACTTGATGCTGCCATCGCTTCCTTTTCCGGAGGCTCATTTCTCCCGGGCATTTCACCCCATGCTCCCCACACCGTTGCCGAACACCTACACCAGGATGTGTACCGTCTGGCGTATGAGCGGAACGTGCCACGAGTCATCCACCTGGCCGAGTCCCGCGAAGAGAGCGATTTTTTCTTTGATTCTTCCGGAAAAATTGCCGAGTTTCTCTATCCCCATGTCCGGTGGGAATCGTACCTCCCCGCACCACGGCGCACAACCGCTACAGCCTGGCTCGATGGGCTCGGCGTATTGAACGGCACCATCTCGGCTGTTCACTGCGTTCACCTTACGCCGTCCGACGCCGAAATCCTGGCCAAACGTGGCGTCGGCGTGGTCCTCTGTCCCCGGAGCAACGACAAACTCGCCGTGGGGCGCGCCCCGGTCGTTCTGCTGAAGAGGCTCGGCGTCCCGCTTGCGCTTGGCACCGATTCACTGGCCAGCAATGACTCACTCTCACTGTGGGATGAAATGCGATATCTCCTTGATACCTTCCCGGGCATTTTTACTCCTACGGAAGCCCTTTCAATGACCACCATCGGCTCTGCTCGCCAGTTAGCCCTTGCTGATCGGACCGGTTCCCTCGATAAAGGGAAACATGCCGATTTCCTTGTGATGAAGCTCCCGGGCCGGAATGGTTCCGGTGAGGCGCTGCATGAGGCGCTCATTCATTCGGGAGAGATTCTTCAGGTTTTCCTTGCCGGCAATCTCGTTGTTAGCCGGGAGGCGTTTTCTTGACCGTGCGCAAACCTCTTTTTTCCTGTAATTGCAAGGGCTTTTTACTCCTTGCAATGATTTCGCCATATCTGCTACTATCACTTTCATGGGAGAAAAGCTGATCTGCAACAACAAGAAAGCGTTTCACGATTACTTTATTGAGGAACGTTTTGAAGCGGGAATGGTCCTGAAGGGGACCGAAGTCAAATCGCTCCGCATGGGGAAGGCGAACCTCAACGACTCTTTCGCCCTGGTCCGTGACGGTGAAATCTTTCTGCACAATCTCCATATCAACCCTTACGATTTCGGCAATCGCCAGAACCACGATCCGGACAGGCTGCGCAAGCTCCTGATGCATAAGAGCGAGATTGAAAAGCTCTTCGGCAAGATCCGCGAAAAGGGGTACTCGGTTGTCCCGCTCCGCCTCTACTTCAAGAACGGCCTCGCCAAAGTGGAGCTGGGCCTTGCCAAGGGGAAGAAGCTGTACGACAAGCGCGAGGACATGAAGAAGAAAGACCAGTCGAGGGAGATGGCCCAGGCCCTCAGGGAAAGAAGCAAGAGCCACTGATAAGAGTTTACAAGGGGGTGTACAGGTTTCGACGGGGATAGGAAACTAAAGGTTGCATGCCGAGGTCCGGGCTGGCCTCGTTAAAAAGCCCGGGGCGAATTACACGCCGATAATTACGACTACGCCGTAGCAGCTTAATACCCTGCTACCGATCCGCCGAGCCTCTCCCACGGGTGAAGATGGATCGTTATTTCAGTGGGATAGTCAAGGGGAGTGCCCGCGGCCCCAAGGCGAAACTTTAGCAGGATCGCTTCCCGGAAATCCCTGCCAGGGGAGAGTCGGGCGGCTAAATCAAATCCTGGCATAAGCATGTAGACGCCTTCTGTGTATGATCTTCGGACGCGGGTTCGACTCCCGCCACCTCCACCAATTCATAATCCGGCCTAGTCCGGAGTAGACAAAAAGCTCTCGGGGAATCGAGGGCTTTTTGTTTTTCTTGAGGGCAGGTGTAATGGTTTTGTAAGAGTGGGATAATGTTTCCGAACCGTTGCATACCTGATAAGCCGGTATAAACTTGCCCAGTAAACTGCCTTGGAGAAGTCAGAAGCAAGTTGATGGTGGCGGGAGTCGAACCCGCGTCCGAAGTTTACATAGCTCAAATTGAGAAGGGAGGTGACGGGAAGAGAGGTTGTTTGATCATCACGTCTGGCCAGGAAGGCCAAGAAACTCCGCACGCGGGAGCCCTGTATCCAAGGAGGATAAACGTGACAAGAAAACCATTAGCCATTGCGATATTGACTGCTGCACTGTTCATTGCAGCTGTTTCATGTTTCGCGAAAGATACACAGAACGTGGCGGCGGGGCGTGACATCTGGTTTAAGAGCACTTTCGGCGGTGAACGATTTTTCAGCCTTATCCTCCCCAATCCTCCCTTCAATCTCCCACTTGGTTTTGACCAGATGCTGACTTGGCCCCGCGACACCCGCTTCAACGAGTTCGGGGTCATCAATGATCCGGACTGCACCCCTGGTGACGCCTCGACCGGCAACTATGACCGGTGTGCAGATCCAGGGTCCGCGGGCGTGATCGGAATCCGCAAGTTCCCCAATCCTTCAGGAGGCGCTCCTCTCATCGGCGTTACCTGTGCCGCCTGCCATGCCGGATTTGACCCCAATCATCCCCCCGCTGACCCGAACCATCCGAAGGCTGAAAACATCCACCCCACCATAGGAAATCAGTATCTGGATATCGGGAAAATTTTCAGGGCCCACCTCTCGCCCCATGACCCACGCTATCAGGTGTTTTCCAGTTGGGCGCCCGGCACGGTGGACACGACGGTTCTGGAAAATGATCACATCAACAATCCGGGAATGATCACGCCGATCTGGGATGTTCCGGATCGTCCGTTCTTTGATGTCACAGTTGGCGGTGTTCCTGTCCGTGCCCATCGCAACGGGCAGGGAGGTGAAGATGATGCCGGCTGCGAAGCAGCTGCGCTCCGCGTTTACTTCAACATCGGCATGTGCGCTGCGGAATGCATGGTCGGGCACCTCGCCAACGGACCGGGAGGGAGTCAAACTCCCATTGATCTTGCCGAGTGCAGGAAAGTCTGTCCTGATCTCGTGGAGGCGGAGGGGGCTGTCGGGAAGCTCTGTGCCTTTCTCCAGACTCCCCGTTCTCCGCGCCTGGTGAACGCGCCGGATGGCCCTCGTCTTGTCGACTGGAAGGTCGTCGAAAAGGGAAAGCAGGTCTTCTTCAACGCGTGCGGATCGTGCCACTCGGACGGAGACCAGTCAGTAGCGCACAATGTTCTCACCGACGATCTGATCCATCCTTACTCGGAAATCGGCACGAACAGTTGCCGTGCCCGCACGACGAACTGGATGGCAGGGCACATCTGGGCAGCGTTCTCATCGGACCAGTACAAGGAGCGGCCCACCGGCGGCCCCGGCTTCTACCGCGACATGCCGCTTGTCGGTATCTGGGCGACCGCCCCCTTCTTCCACAATGACAGGCTGGGCCTCTATAATGGCGACCCGTCAGTGGCCGGTCGAATCGCAGCCTATGAGAATGCGATGGAACTGCTTCTGAATCCGGATAAGCGGGACGAAGCCGGTTCGATCCTGAGGACCAATGTTGTCGTGCAACTTCCGACTCCGTCAGGTGTCGTGACGCTCCCGGCCGGGACTCCTGTTGCCGCGTTCGCCAATGTCGACCCTGCAAGCGGCGACAACCTTTGCCCGGATCTCATCGAAAACGAGGGACACTATTTCGGCGCTGATCTTTCTGCGGAAGATAAGTATGCGCTGACGGAGTTCTTGAAGACGCAATGACGGGGAGATACGAAATTGAAGGGGGGTGGCGCGCCCGGAGAGATTCGAACTCCCGACACCCAGGTTCGAAGCCTGGTGCTCTATCCAGCTGAGCTACGGGCGCATTGCAAAAAGAAGCCCCCGTAACGGGGGCAAATGAAAAAAATGCTTTCTCTGATCTATACCACGTATCGGCGACTGTTACCAGAACTTGAGGATTAATCTTAAGGAAATCCGGAGAAAGTCAGCGCAACAACCGTAATGAAACACGACAGAGGAAGGGAGGAAGACCATGCAATTACCGAAACTTGTATGCGTGTGCTGTGTGCTGGCGTTAGTGGGGGCAACGGCTGGAACTTACAATGACGCAAGGGCAGCCGAAGAGAAACCCGTGACTGATACCAGTGCAAGCCTTAAGGAGATGCCCCTCCTGGATGGAGAGGTCTGGCAAGCCATGACTGCCAGTGAAAGGATTGCTTTCATCTGGGGGATCGGGCATGTCGTGACGATGGAACGCGAAGCCGCGGAGCAACGACCGGAACTGAAGAAAGCAGGACTCGCGGCGAAAATGGCGGAAGGATTGTCCGGAATCCCCATGAATGAAATCACCGGAATGATCACTGAATACTACAAAGAAAATCCTGGCTCACTGAAAGAACCGGTGATGAAGGTTCTTTGGGACAGGATTGTCAATCCGAGGATAAAGGCCGGTTTTGTTGAAGGGACAAAGGAGTAGGATGATAGTGGGAAATGGATATTCAACGATAAGGCATCGCCAAACAGTTCGTGCGTGGCGTTGACACAAAGGAGATATCTGATGAAACCAAAAAGATTTATCGCAATAGCTGCCTTGGTTTCGGTAACAGCTGGTTGTGCGGGGATGACTCCAACCCAGCAGCGCACATTAAGCGGAGGCGCCATCGGTGCTGCGGGTGGAGCCCTGCTTACCGGAATCGCTGGAGGAAATGCCGCGGTCGGAGCTACTCTCGGTGGCGCGGCCGGAGCTCTTACCGGCTACATCCTTGGTGGGGGACACCACAAACGATAAAATGGCCTCTATGATCTGCAAACAAGCGGGGGGCATCTGGTATCCGGTGCCCCCCGCTTGTTTGCATTACGATGACTCCCGCAAACAGGAGAGACTTACCGGATGCTTTTTAATATATCTTCCGTCACATCTTTCACATCGACCTTGTCGCCAAGATAGAGCAGGTCACGCTTCGGTACGATTACGGCAAATCCGTTGGCTTTGCCGTAATCGTCAGCAGCCTTCTGAATAGCCTTGGACATTGATTCTGTCAATTCTCCCTCGGTTTTCCGCATCGCTTTCTCGGCGTCCTGAACGTACTTCTGATATTCTCCGACCTTTTTCTCCAATTCCTTTACCTTTGCCTGTCGTTGTTGTGACGTGAGGCTGGGCAGCTTCGCTTCAATATCCTTCTTCATATTTTCGAGCTTTTTTTGCCGTGCGGTAATCTGTGAACGGTATTTTTCGGTTTTTTCCTTCATCTTGGCACTTGCTGCCTTGCCGGGAGCCGAATCAGTGGCAATTTTCGATAAATCTACGTACCCGATTTTCATGGGCTGTTGGGCTTGTGATGGCTCTGCGAGCTTTGGGGGTTCGGCGGTTTTAAGTAGTTCAGGGGCTGGTTGGAGAATCTTTGGCGGTTCGGCGGCCGGTTGCGGGAGAACCTTTGGGGACTCTTCTGCCATGGCGGAAAAGGAGACGAGGCAGAGAAGGAGGGCAATGCTGGCGATTGGCTTCATAGGGCACCTCTTGCGAAATGTTGAACTGCATCACGGGACGAAGATACGCGGTTTGCACAATTCAGGCAAACAAAACCGTATGTTATGCACATTTCCCCCGATGTCAGAAGGAGTTGTACAACGTTGGGATAACTCACCAACTTTCGCCTTGACAGGGGGGGGATTTTAGTGAACATAACGACGGTAGTTGTGCCGTGCCATCAATGTTGATTGGATGGGAAAATTTTTTTCAACGTTTTGCAGGGCTCTATCGTTTATTTGACAATGGAAGAAAAAAACCGTTCGACCCCAAAAGGGAACAAACGCACTGCTTGATGGCCATTTGAGGAGGAATTGACGAATGAAACGGATGTGTGCTGCCCTGTGCCTCTGTCTTGCCGCGGTCCCAGCTTCGGCTGCGGAAGGCCAGATCTCACTGCCCCTTGCGGAGGCAGTCAGGAGTGCCGTCGAAAAGAATCTTGACGTTAAAGCCGAGCTTTACAATCCCGCCATGGCCCAGGCCGATATCCGGAAGAACGAAGGGATCTATGACACAACCCTCCGTTTGACCACGGATTTCAACTATTCAGTTACTGAACCAGCCAGCTCATTTCTTACCGGCAGTCTCACTAACCGGCAGAAAACCTTCGATATCAATCCTGGCATAAGCCAGCTCATACCGATAGGCGGAACCCTCGGGCTGACCTTCAACAACACGTACAACAGCAATAATTCTACGAGATCCTTCAATAATTACTGGAATTCCGACCTTACCGTGAACCTTACCCAGCCGTTGTTGAAAAATTTCGGCAGGGAACCGACCGAGCTTGCCATCATGGTGGCGCGAAACAGCAAGGGGGAGTCCCTGGAGCGCTTCAGGACCACGCTTTCTGACACGGTTGCGCGGGTGAGGAATGAGTACTTCAAGCTCTACAGCCTGCGCGGGGATCTGGAGGTGAAAACCACCTCTTTGCTCCTGGCCCGGAAGATTCTCGACGACACCAAGGCTCGGGTAAAGGCGGGGGTTCTGCCTGCCATGGAGATCCTTAATGCCGAGTTTGGGGTGGCGAGCCGGGAGAAGGATCTGATCGATGCGGAAAAGGCGGTGCGCGACCAGAATGACGTGCTGAGGGTGCTCCTGCAGCTTACGGGCAGGGACGAGATTGTCCCGGTCGACATGCCGACGAAAGAACCCTTCGCCGTCAACGAGAAGGAGATGGTCAAGCGCGCCCTGGACAATCGCTCCGAAATCAGAGAGCAGTTGGCCGCCCTCAAATCGAGGGAGCTTGAAATGCGGGTGGCCCACAACAGGACGCTTCCCGACCTGAACCTGAGCGCCAGCGCTGCGCTGACCGGCCTTGATTCCCACTACAACCGGGATATGGAAAAGATCGGTTCGGCTGATTATCCGGTTTGGGGCGTAGGATTGCAGTTCGCGTATCCCTTGGGCAACAATGCCGCCGAGAACGATTACATCAGAAGCAAGCTCCGCTTGGAGCAAGCCAGGACCCAGGTGCGCAGCCTCGAAGCGAATGTGGAGAACGATGTCAAGGCAGCCATCCGGGGGGTGGAGTCGGGATACAAGCAAATTGATGTTACCGAGCGGGGCAGGGCCTTTGCCGAAGAGCGGCTTCGGTCCTTCATCAAGAAGAACGAAGTGGGGCTTGCCACCACAAAGGATGTACTCGATGTGGAAAACGATCTGGCCGCAGCCAAGATCAACCAGATCAATGCCTTGGTCGGGTACACCGATGCCATAACCCAGCTCTGGCGGACCACGGGAGAAATCCTCGACCGGACAGGGGTTCAGTTGTCGGACACGGAGGGTGATTCCCTCTACGAGCGGCACGTCCACAACTGAAACCATCCTCTCATCGCTCCAAACCCACCGGAGATACACCATGAATCTATCTCTCTCGCCCCGCGACCCGTCGAGAAGCGGCATCCTGTCCCGTCGCGTTCGCCGACTGGTCGTGCAGGGGGCAGCTTATTCTCTCATTGTCACACTTGCCGCCTGCGCCAAGAAAGAGCAGAAACCTGCTGCCAAGCCGCCGGTCCCGGTAGCGATCGCCACGGTCGAGCGAAAGACCGTCCCGGTCCAGATCAAGGCCATCGGCAACGTGGAGCCCTACGCTACCGTGGCCGTCAAGGCTCAGGTGAACGGCGAGGTGCTGAAGGTCCATTTCACCGAGGGACAGGACGTGAAACGGGGTGACCTCCTTTTCGCCATTGACCCGCGCACCTATCAGGCAGCAGTGAAGAAAGCCGAAGCCAATCTTTCCCGTAACCTCGTCCAGGCACGGAACGCCCGGCAGGACGCGGAGCGCTACGCCCAACTGGTGAAGGAGGGCATCGTGACTTCGGAGCAGTACGAGCAGTACCGGACCAGGGCCGAGGCCTTTGCCGCCGATGTGTCCGCCGACCGGGCCGCCGTCGAGAACGCGAAGGTGGAGCTTTCCTACTGCTTCATCCGCTCCCCCTTGACCGGCCGCACCGGGAATCTGGCGGTCCATGCGGGGAACATCGTAAAGGCCAATGAGAACCCCCCCCTGGTCACCATCAACCAGATTACGCCGGTCTACGTGGCGTTTTCCATCCCCGAAAAGGACCTCGCCGAGGTCAAGCGCCGCATGGCTGCAGGAAAGCTGGCGGTGGAGGCGACCATTCCCAACGATGCCGGTCCCGCTGAGCAGGGGATGATCTCCTTCCTCGACAACACGGTTGACGTGGCCACCGGCACCATCAAACTCAAGGGGACCTTCGAGAACAGGGCACGTCGCCTCTGGCCCGGGCAGTTCGCCAACGTGGTTGTGACCCTCGCGGCCAGGCCCAATGCGATTGTGGTCCCGGCCCAGGCGATTCAGACCGGCCAGAGCGGTCCCTATGTCTTTGTGGTAAAGGCTGACTCTTCGGTAGAAATCCGGCCGGTGACGCCGGGCATTGCCTACGAAGGGGTCACCATTATCGAGCAGGGGCTCGCGCCCGGTGAAAGGGTTGTGACCGACGGCCAGATGAGGCTCACGCCCAAGGCCAGGGTGACGGAAAAACCGGGACCGGGGACCAGGGACCAAGGGCCGGCAAACCCCCGGCAAGCTTCTGGCCAGCCCAAGGGCCAGCAACCATGAGCATCGCCGAGGTTTTCATCCGGCGGCCGGTCATGACGAGCCTCGTCATGCTGGCTGTCATGCTCTTCGGTCTCCTCGCCTACAGCAAGCTGCCGGTCAACGACCTTCCCACCGTCGACTATCCGACCATCCAGGTTTCCGCCAGCCTTCCCGGCGCCAACCCCGACACCATGGCCGCGTCGGTGGCGCTCCCCCTGGAGCGGGAGTTCTCAACCATAGCCGGCGTGGACTCCATGAACTCCACCAACGGTCTCGGAACGTCCCGCATCACCATCAAATTCACCCTGGAGCGCGACATCGACGCCGCCGCCCAGGATGTCCAGGCAGCCATCTCCCGGGCCCAACGCCAGCTCCCCCAAGACATGCCGGCTCCACCGTCGTTCCAGAAGGTTAACCCGGCGGACCAGGCAGTTCTCTATCTGGCCCTCAGCTCGCCGACGCTTCCCCTGTCAACGGTCAATGACTATGCCGAAGCCATGATCGCCCAGCGGATTTCCATGGTTAACGGCGTGGCCTCGGTGCAGGTCAACGGTTCCCAGAAGTACGCGGTGCGGGTCCAGGTGGACCCCAAGGCGCTTGCGGCCCGCAAGATCGGCATCGACGAGGTGGCCCAGGCCCTGGAGCGCGGAAACGTGAACCTCCCCACCGGCACCCTCCAGGGAAAGCACGAGGCCCTAACGATCCAGACCAGCGGCCAGCTCTATAGCGCCAAGGAGTATGAGCCGCTCATCGTTGCCTACCGCAACGGTTCGCCGGTCCGCCTCGGGGAGATCGGCAAGGTCATCGACAGTGTGGAGAACGACAAGGTTGCCGGCTGGTACAAGCAGACCCGCGCCATCATCCTCGCCATCCAGCGCCAGCCCGGCACCAACACCATCGAGGTGGTGAACCGTATCAAGGAGCTGATTCCCCACTTCCGCTCGCAACTCCCCGCCTCGGTGGACCTGAACATCCTTTTCGACCGGACCGGGGGGATCAAGGAGTCGGTGGCCGACGTGAAGTTCACCATGATGCTCACCATCTGTCTCGTCATCCTGGTGATTTTCCTCTTTCTGCGCAACCTCCCCGCCACACTGATTCCGAGCCTCGCCCTGCCACTCTCCATCGTCGGAGCCTTTTCAGCCATGTACCTGATGGGGTTCTCGGTCAACAACATAACCCTCATGGCCCTGACCCTTTCGGTGGGCTTCGTGGTGGACGACGCCATTGTCATGCTGGAGAACATCGTTCGACACCTGGAGAAGGGAGAGGACCCCAGGGAGGCGTCGTTGCGCGGCTCCCGGGAGATCGGCTTCACCATTGTCTCCATGACCATTTCGCTGGTGGCGGTCTTCATTCCGGTTCTCTTCATGCAGGGGATGCTCGGTCGGCTCCTCCACGAATTCGCCGTCACCATCAGCCTAGCGATCCTCATCTCCGGTTTCGTTTCCCTCTCGCTCACCCCCATGCTCTGCAGCCGCTTCCTCCGTCCCCATGGCGAGCAGCGCCACGGCCGGTTCTACAATTTCATGGAGCGCTTCTTCAACGGCATGTACCGCTTCTATGAAGTGACCCTGGCGCGAGTCCTGAGGCTTCGCCGGACGGTGCTGGCCGGCACGCTGGTCTTGACGCTCCTCACCATCTGGCTCTTTACCAAGGTACCCACGGGCCTGTTGCCGAGCGACGACATCGGTGCCATCTTCGCCATGACCGAAGGGGCCCAGGGAATCTCCTTCGAGGAGATGAAGGCCAAGCAGCAGCAACTGGCGGCCATCGTGCTCCAGGACCCGAACGTGGAGGCGTTCATGTCGACGGCGGGCGCCAGCGGGAGCCGTGTGTCGTCCAACTCGGGTTTCATGTTCATCCGCCTCAAGCCCCGCCAGGAGCGGAAGCTGAACGCCGATCAGGTGATTCAGCAGTTGCGTCCCAAGGTAATGGGGGTGCCGGGGATTGTCATGTTCCTCCAGAACCCGCCGCCGATCCGCCTGGAGGCCCGGCTGGCGAAAAGCCAGTACCAGTTCGTGCTCCAGAGCCCCGACACCGAGGATCTCTACGCGCGCGCGGCCGAACTGGAGGCAAAGCTGAAGCAGGTGCCGTTGCTGCTGGACGTGACGAGCGACCTTCAGCTTCAGAATCCACAGGTTCAGCTGGACATCGACCGGGACAAGGCATCGGCCCTCGGGGTCACCGCCCATCAGGTAGAGGACGCACTGTACTACGCCTACGGTGCACGGCAGGTCACCACCATCTTCGCCCCCGACAATCAGTATAAGGTGATTCTGGAACTGGAGCCCCAATATCAGACCGATCCTACAGCCCTCTCCATGCTCTACATCCGCTCCCAGAAGGGGGATCTGGTCCCCCTGAATACGCTGGCAAACCTGCGGCGCACCCTCGGCCCCCTGTCGGTGAACCATCTGGGGCAGATCCCGGCGGTGACCATCTCCTTCAACCTGCGGCCCGACACCCCCCTGAGCGAGGCGGTGTCAGCCATCGAAAAGGTGAGCCGCGAGACGCTTCCCGCCACCTTCACCACAAGCTTCCAGGGGGTTGCCCAGGCCTATCAGCAGTCAACCACGGGGCTCACGGTTCTGATTATCATGGCGATTGTTGTTATCTACATCGTTCTCGGCATCCTCTACGAGAGCTACATCCATCCGATCACCATCCTGTCGGGATTGCCTTCAGCCGGTTTCGGGGCGCTGATCACCCTCATGATTTTCGGCAAGGAGCTGAACCTCTATGGTTTCGTGGGCCTTATCATGCTGATCGGCATCGTCAAGAAGAACGCCATCATGATGATCGACTTCGCGCTGGAGGCCCAGCGCAGTGAAGGGATGCCCCCCCTGGAGGCGATCCACCAAGGCGCCCTTGTCCGTTTTCGTCCCATTATGATGACCACCATGGCGGCTCTCATGGGAACCCTTCCCATTGCCCTCGGCATCGGGGCAGGGGCCGAGGCCCGGCGCACCCTCGGGCTTTCAGTCGTGGGGGGGCTTGTCGTGTCGCAGCTGCTGACCCTCTACATCACGCCGGTCATCTACTACTATATGGATCGCATGCAGGAGTGGGTAAAGACGCGTTTCGGGATCGGGCAGAGTTCCCGAAAGGAGCGACAGTCGGCAGGGTAGGAAGGTTGCGCGCGGCGGACGCCTGTATATACTTACCCTGCGTGTGGGGTTGGTTGCCGACCCCGATTTTCTGAAAGGGGCCATGCCATGAAAAAGCTCGTTTTGCTTCGTCACGGCGAAAGCGTCTGGAACAGGGAGAACCGTTTCACCGGCTGGACCGATGTGGGGCTCAGCGAGAAGGGGATCGAGGAGGCAATCAGTGCCGGGCGCACCCTGAAAGAAGAAGGGTTTGTTTTCGACGTGGCCTACACGTCGGTCCTCAAGCGGGCCATCAAGACCCTCTGGCTCGTCCTGGAAGAGATGGATCTCATGTGGATCCCGGAATACCGCCACTGGAGGCTCAACGAGCGTCACTACGGAGCGCTCCAGGGGCTCAACAAGGCGGAGACCGCCGAACGGCACGGCATGGAGCAGGTCATGATCTGGCGCCGCAGTTACGATATCCCGCCGCCTCCCCTGACCCCCGACGATCAGCGGTTTCCGGGAAGCGATCCTCGCTATGCATCACTTTTACCCGAGGAGTTACCACTCACCGAATCCCTCAAGGACACGGTCGCCCGTTTTCTTCCCTACTGGCATGAAACCATCGCCCCCGCCGTAAAAGAAGGGAAACGGGTTCTCGTCACCGCCCACGGCAACAGCCTGCGGGCCCTTGTAAAATACCTGGATCTGGTCTCTGACTCCGAAATCGTCAACCTCAATATTCCCACCGGCATTCCCCTTGTCTACGAACTAACGGATAACATGACACCCATCAGGAGCTACTATCTCGGTGATCCGGATGACGTGGCCAGGGCAAGCAGGATGGTGGCGGATCAGATAAAGAAGTAAGTATCGCTCTGAACTCCTGGCGCCGGCGTCAAGCGATAAAGAGTCGTCCCTTCCTCTTCGCGATAAACCCTTCTGCTTCCATCTGCTTCAGGTTGCTCAGCACCGCATCCTGGGGCTTGTTCAGAAAAGACGTAATTTCTTCAAGCGTTATGCCTGGTCTGTCCAGTATTGCCTTAAGTATCAGGCTCCGTAGTTCCCGATTGGATCCCTTGAAGGGGCTCTGGGTTGCGTGATGGGCACTGCGCCGTGAAGGATTGCCGTGGAGCCTCTTGAGGTGGGCACCGTAGTCCATGAGGGCATAATACCATTCCCGGGGATTGCCATAATCGAGAGCCCCTTCGACCAGGGGTGCGATCTCGCGGTCATGGACCTTTTCGGAATCATTGAAGAAGTGATGGATGAAAACGGTTCTGATGTTGGTTTCGATGAATGCGGAAGGCACGGAGAAGGCAAAGGCAGCCACGGCTCGTGCTGTGTAGTGTCCTATGCCGGGGAGCTTTTCCAGTTCCGCGATGGTGGAGGGAAGGGTGCCGCCATATTCTGTTACGACTGCTTCGGAGCACCGCTTCAGATTGAGGGCGCGCCGGTTGTAGCCGAGCCCTTGCCAGGCGGCAAGAACCGCGTCAAGTGGGGCTGCGGCAAGGGCCCTGAAATCGGGGAACGCCGAAAGGAATGACATATACTTACCTGTCACCCTGTCGACCTGGGTTTGCTGAAGCATTATCTCGGAAACGAGGATGGCGTAGGGGTCACTGGTTTCACGCCACGGAAGGGTGCGCCCGTGGCGCCGGTAGTGGCCATAAACAATCTGTCGGAAGAGGGTGGCAGCCTCCGGGGTGAGTCCCCCGGAGGTATACATTTCCCTGATGTGGCTTTCCAGGCTCAATGGTCGTGATAGCCGAGAACGACCAGGATGCAGGTCCCGTCGGCAATGACGCTGATTCCGTGTCTGCGGCATGCCTCCACGGCGGCATCGCTTTCAGCGCCCGGTTGCATCCAGATGTTCTTGATCCCCTTGCGGGCCGCCATCTCAACCACCTGCTCGGTCACCGGGGGAGGGGTAATCACCGAGATGCTCTCCACGTCATCCGGAAGACCCGTTACGTTCGGAACGCACGCCGTTCCCTCGATTTCCTGCTCCTTTGGATTGACCGGGATAACCCGCAGGTTCTTCTGCTGGTAAACGCGCAACACCTTGTTGCCGTACTTGTGTCGGTCCGCCGAAGCGCCGACAACGCCAAAGGCCTTTGACTGGAAAAAGAGATCAAGCTGTTCCTTGGTATTCATGGTCACTCCTCCCTGAAGCGTCTTTGGTCACTAGTATCCGTCATTTCAGATGCTTTGCAACCAGCATCTCGATAAGTTCACCGATGGTTGTCCGTTTGTGTGCCGCGGCAATCTTCAGCTTCAGGTGGAGATCCTCGCGGATATTCGCCGTGAGGCGCACATCCCCCTCGGGCACCAGTCCCGATGTAGAACGGGCCTTGGCCGTTCCTTTGCTCTTACCTCGCGCTTTCTGGCTCGGTTTCCTCGTTGCGGCTTGTTCCCGGGCAACGACTTTTTTTACTTCCTTTTTCTTGGGCGTTTCCGAATCTTTTCCTCTGGCAGCCTTCTTCGGAGCGGGCTTCTTCTTTTCCGGTTCCGCAGGGGTTTCAAAGAGGGCCATTTGCCCTTCAAGGGGTTCGCTGTTCATGTTGACCTCCCGGCATGCAAATCAATGCGAAATTTAACCATACATACTTACCCAAGTAAACAGAAAGGTCTCGCCAACAGGGAGATATTTTGCATTTTGGCACCTCCCATGGTACTATCGCCTCGCTAAAAAAGCTGCTAATGAAATCATTGATCAGGGGAGCAACCAATGTACAAATTGGCGATTCACACATCTTTTGCCGCTGCCCATTGTCTCATCAACTACCAGGGAGACTGCGAGAACCTCCACGGGCACAACTGGAAGGTGGAAGTGACCGTGACGGCCCGGGAGCTTGACAAGGCCGGCCTCGGGATCGATTTTAAAATCCTCAAGCAGGAGACGAACGCAATCCTGCGCACCCTCGATCATAAATACCTCAACGAGTTGACCCCGTTCCGGGAAATTTCCCCGTCTTCCGAGAACATTTCCCGCTTTCTCTACGAGGAGCTTTCCAAGCGGCTCAATGACGGCAATGTCAAGGTCGAGAGCATCACCGTCTGGGAGTCGGACAACGCTGCCGCCACCTACTATGAGTAAGCCGACCGCAGAGCTGGCCGAAGTTTTTTCCTCTGTCCAGGGAGAGGGGATGCTGATAGGGCTGCGGCAGGTTTTCGTCCGTTTTCGTGGCTGTAATCTCACCTGCGACTATTGCGACACCCCCACTGAAATAACCGCCGAGCCCTGCCTTGTGGAGCAGACTCCCGGCCGGCGCGACTTTGTCCCCACCGCCAACCCCGTGGCCCTGGATCGTATCGTCTCACTCATCGACGGATGGCAGCGGGGATGGCCGGGGGTCCACCATTCAATCAGCATTACCGGCGGGGAACCGCTTCTCAGTCACACCGTTCTTTCGGCCTGGCTCCCGGAACTGAGAAATATCCTTCCCGTCTATCTGGAAACCAACGGCATCATGCACTCGGTCCTTGGGCTTCTCATAGACCATATCGATATCATCGGCATGGACATCAAGATCCCTTCCACCTCGGGATGCACCGGCCTGTGGGACGACCACCGGAGTTTTCTTCAAATTGCCGCCAGAAAGAATGTCTTTGTAAAAATTATCGTAGGGGATGAAACGGAGGAATGGGAAATTATCCGCGCCAGTGAACTGATTGCCGCCATAAACAGCCATATTCCCCTGATCCTCCAGCCCGTCACCGAACCGGGGGGGAGAGTTGGCATTAACCCCGTCAGGGCGCTGGAATTCCAGGAGATTGCCTGCCGCCACCTGGATGAAGTTCGCATCATCCCCCAGACCCACAAGTTCATGGCCCAGCTGTAAGGGAGGACGGGAGCAACGTGATCGTCGAAACAATGACCATGGTCGAATTCGAGGAGGGGCTGAAGCGGACCAGGACGGTTTTCGTCCCCTTCGGGTCCGTTGAAGAGCATGGTTGCCATCTGCCGCTTTCCACCGACACCATCCAGGCCTACGAGGTGGGGAAGAAGGCAGCCCTGCAGATTTCGCTCTTCGTGGCCCCGCCCATTCACTACGGCTCTTGCCGCTCCACCTCATGCCACCCCGGCACCATCTCCATCACCACCGCAACCCTCAAGTGCCTCATGAAAGACATCGTTCGCTCGCTCTACGCGCAGGGGATGAGGAATTTCATCATTCTTACCGGCCATGCAGGGGGCTCCCACCGCATGGCCCTTCAGGACGCCGGCGAGGAGCTTCTGCCGGAGATTCCCGACATCAGGATTGCGGTCGTCACCGAATACGAGCTTGCCAGCCGGGAAGGGAAAGGGATCATCGAGACGGAAGGGGACGCCCATGCCGGCGAGATCGAGACGTCGCGGATTCTGCACACCCATCCGCATCTGGTGCAGGGAAGGGGAGAGCGGGAATTCCCCTCGTTCCCCACGGGCATCCTAGTCCGGAACAAGAGGAAATACTGGCCGAACGGCGTCTGGGGCGATCCCGCCAAAGCCACCGCCGAAAAGGGGAAACGGCTGGAAGAGCTGGTCGTGAAAAAGATTGTCGAACTTGCTGCGGCACTGGAACAGTTTCAGGAGTGAACAGGGGCCGGACTCCTATCCATGATCCAACGCACAGGGACGGGGCGATTATGGTGGGTAAGGGAAAGCGGTTTGTTGTGTATTGCACATTTTTGGTGTAGTATTGAGCATGAAGGGAGGTGCTCACAATGCTGCTGACTCAGATTCGACCGTCGGAAATTGACCTGCACAGCACGGAAGCACGCGGCGCCTTGGCCAAAATGATCATCAAGCTCTTTACCCATTGGGGGCTGTCGACTGCCGACCAACTGGAATTGCTGGGCCTCAGCCCGAAGAGCCGCGGTCTTCTCGCGAAGTATGCAAAAGGTGAGGCTTTACCTGAAGGGCGCGACTCCCTTGACCGGGTCGGTTATCTTCTGTCAATTCACAAATCGCTGCGGCTGCTCTATCCATACAATCCCGAAATCCGTTATTCCTGGGTGAATCGACGCAACACGGCATTCAACAATCTCACCCCTCTGGCGGTTATGAAGGAACAGGGAATTATCGGGCTCGCCAGGGTGGCGCGATATCTCGATTATTACCGAGGGCTCTAGTGAAGGCCCTGTTCGTAAGAACCAATGATTTCCAGGGGGACGTATTCCGGAATATCGTCTCATTGCGTGAATCGCTCGATCTCTTTGACGATCTCACCGACGAGGCGGGCCAGAGTCAGTATGCGACCGTTGCTGAAGCAAGAGTTAAAGAATTAATTCCCATCGGCCTGATCGATAGGGGTTTTCACTACACGACAGCCATTGACTACCCGTTCACCAAAGAGCCATTTTTACTTTCGCGCTATGGGAACGGGACGTTCGGCGTGTGGTATGGTTCCCTGCAATTGGAGACCAGCATCCATGAAACCGTCTTCCATATGATGAGAGAGGAATCGATGGTTGAAGGGGTAACGGGGCGATTGGTGCGGGAAAGGGCTGTCTACCTGGTCCGCGCCCGCGCTGTTCTGATAGATCTGGTCGGGAAGGAAAAGCGATACCCGGATCTTGTTTCCGATGATTACAGCTTCACGCAGCAGATCGCTGAACGATTGCACAAAGAAGGGCATCCCGGGCTGCTGGCTCCCTCGGCGCGGTGTGCTGGAACGAACGTGGTGGCGTTCACCCCGAATATCCTGAATGACCCGCGGGTGAACTGTTATCTGACCTATACCTACGATTACCAGGCAAAGAGTGTCGAGGTTGAGCGGCAGCCTGGAGATGTCATTTATTCTCATCAGTTCACTTAGGCGGATTTTTGAGAGAGCGCTGGCACCTGCGACCCTGGTGCCAGCAATGAATTTCACAAATGGAGGGAAACATGGCAGTAACCGTTGTTGCAAAGGTTGTCGTGAAAAAGGAGTTCATCGAACCGGTAAAAGCCGAGCTTCTCAAGCTGGTCGACCCGACGCGGCGAGAGAGAGGGTGCATGGAGTACAGACTCCATCAGGACAACGAAGATCCTGGGGTGTTCATATTTTATGAGAACTGGGAAAGCATGGCCTCCCTGGAGCAGCACATGAACAGCGACCATTTCAGGAACTATGTCTCTGCAGTAGAAGGAAGGCTTGTCAAGAAGGTCGTGAATAAAATGACCGGAATCTGAGTTGATGTACCATGGACTTTGGCGAAACGATAAAGTGAGTGATGACTGAAACCGCACCACCTCGCATGGACCTTCGCCTGGCCGCGCTCCTGATAGGGGTCATCCTTTCAACGGTCGATTCCAGCGCACTCAACCTGGCTCTGCCGACCCTCGCCGCCCATTTTGGAACCGATGCCAGCGCCGTCCAGGGGGCAATTTCGCTCTATCTGGTCGGTTCTGCCCTTGCGTTTCTTCCCCTCTCCAGCATTGCCGGACGGGTCGGGACAGTCAGGGTCTACCGCGTGTCCCTGGCTGCGTTCGCCGTCATCTCCCAATTCCTTGCCTTTTCTCCAAACCTTCAGACGCTGCTTGTACTCCGTTTTCTCCAGGGAATTGCCGGTGCCGGCATTGTCGGTCTTGTCCCGGGGATGACTGCCGCCACCTTCAGGGAGCACCGGGGATGGGCGTTGGGCATGGTTTCCGGCTCGGTGGCCGCGGGTACCCTGATCGGCCCGCCCCTCGGGGGCTTCCTGGTTGAATGGTTGGGTTGGCGTTCCATCTTCTACATAAACCTTCCGTTCGGCTTGCTGGCGTTGTTGTTGTCGAGCCGTTTGACCGAACTTATGGGTGTCGGCCTTGTCGAGGGACTGCGACGGATTATCCGTGCTCCCCGTTTCATCTTGGCACTGACCTCCACTGTCTGCTTTTTCATCCACTCCTTCGGCACCAACCTCATCTGGCCCTTTTATCTGGAAGCGGGAGGGATGTCTCCCGCCAAGGTGGGGCTGTTCATGCTGGTTCCGCCCGTCATGCTCATGGTCGCCGGTCCATCGTGCGGCAAGATGTCCGACAGTAGAGGGTATGACCGGGTAAGCTGGCTTGGGAGTGCCGTGCTGATGGCTGCTTCCCTGGGCCAGGGGCTCAGCGGCTCCGTTATCATCGGCTTGATGGGGATCGGCATCGGGAGGGCACTGTTCCAGGCTGCCAACAACGCGGCCGTTTTGTCACAGGCTCCCGAGGGGACGAACACGGTCGCCTCTGGCCTTCTGTCCATAGCCAGAGTGAGCGGTCAGGCGTTGGGAAGCGTTCTTGCCGGTATCTTATGGGGAAAACTGGAACATGGCGGCACCAGCAGGGCGTTTCTCGTGGTCAATCTGGTGATGGCCGCTGTCGCCGCACTCGCCGGGTGTCTGATCATCGGACGGAGTCGGATCAAGTAATCGCGGATCAGCGATAGTGGTCAGCGAATTATCGACGCAGGGTCCTCTTCGAACGCCAATTGCCCACCCATTCACTCATACGTTCCAGGACCACATAGAACACCGGAACGAACGGGATGGCGAGAAGGGTGGAGGAGATCATGCCCCCGAAGACGACAGAGCCGATGGCACGTTGGCCCGCCGAACCCGCTCCGAACGCGACCACAAGCGGAACGACTCCCAGGATGAACGCGAACGAGGTCATGACGATCGGACGGAACCGGCGGCGGGTTGCCTCGATGGCGGCCTCGGCTATGGACATCCCTCCGTGGTGGAGGTCGCGGGCGAATTCCACGATAAGGATGGCGTTTTTGCTCGCCAGTGCAATCATCAGCACCAGCCCCACCTGGGTATAGAGGTTGTTGTCGTAGCCCCGGATGATGAGGGCCAGAAGGACTCCGACCAGCGCTATCGGGACCACGAGAATGATCGCTGCGGGCGAAGTCCAGCTTTCGTACAGGGCCGCCAGGACCATGTAGACCAGGATGACGGAGAGGGCGTAGATGAAGTAGGCTTGTTTGCCCACCTTCTTTTCCTGGAAGCTGGTGGAGGTCCAATCGAAGTCAATCCCCTCAGGGAGCTTTTCGGCGGCCATCCTCTCCATCAGAGTCAGGGCCTGACCGGAGCTGAAGCCGGGGGCGGCAGAGCCGAAAATGGCGGCGGCCGGGTAGAGGTTGTACCGGGTTATCAGTTCGGGGCCCTGGGTCTGCCTGACATTAATCAGGGCGCCGAGGGGAACCATCTCCCCCCGTTGGTTGCGCACATAGAGTTTTCCTATGTCCTCGGGCCTGATGCGGTAAGGGCTGTCGGCCTGAATATAGACCTGGAAGACCTGGTTGTATTTGTTGAAGAGGTTCACGAACGAGGAACCGAGGTATGCCTGGAGGGTCTCGAAGACATTCGACAGGGGCACCAGGAGGGCCTCCGCCTTGGTCCTGTCGATATCCAGGTACAATTGGGGGCTGCTTAGGCTGAAGGTGGAGGCGAGGCCCTTCAGGTTAGGCTGTGAGTTGCCGCTCCGCATCAGCTCGTCAGCGGCATCCTTGAGCCGTTCAAGACCGACGCTCCCCCGATCCTCCACCATCATCTGGAAACCGCCAGTCTGACCGAGGCCCCGGATCGGCGGAGGGATGACCACAAACGCCTGTGCCTCCTGGATCTCGGCAAGCTGGCGATTGATGCTCGCTATGATCCTGTCCTGGTTCAGGGCGGAGCCCCGCTCGCTCCAGTCTTTGTAAACGACGAAGGTGGTGGACATGTTTGAGACGTTGGCACCATCCAGGATCGACAACCCGCCGATGTGGACCCAGAAGTCGACACCGGAGGTCTTTTTGAGAATCTCGTTGATCTGCACCGCCACCTTCTCCGACCTGGGCTGTGAGGCCCCTTCGGGGATGCGGGACACCAGGACGCCGTAACCCTGGTCCTCGGTGGGGAGAAAGCCGAGGGGGCGATTTATGAATACCAGGAAAGAGGTTGTGACGATGATGGCGAAAATGACAACGAACAGGACCGGCCGTTTCACCATCCGGGCGACGATCCCAATGTAGACATTGGTGAAGGACTGGAACGCCCGGTTGAATCCCCGGTAGAACCAGTTAGGCCGCTTTTCCCCGCGCGGCCTCAGCCACAAGGCGCACTGGACCGGCTTCAGGGTAAGTGCGTTGATGGCGCTGATCACGGCCGTTGAGGCGATTACCAGGGCGAACTGGCGGAATATCTGCCCGGTGATTCCCGGGAAGAAGGCCGCCGGAAGGAAGACCGCGACCAGGGCAAGGGTAATCCCCATCACCGGCCCGGTCAGTTCCCGCATCGCCTTGATGGTGGCCTCCTTCGGGGCAAGCCCCTTTTCGATATAGTATGAACTGCTCTCCACGATAACGATGGCGTCGTCCACCACGATCCCGATGACCAGCACCAGCGCGAACAGGGTCATCAGGTTGATCGTGAAACCGAGTCCGGCCATGGCGATAAAGGCGCCAATGATGGTGACCGGCACAGTGGTGGCCGGAACCAGCATCGCCCTGATGTTCTGCAGGAACAGGAGGATGACGAAGAGCACCAGGAATGCGGCTATGAAGAGTGTGTCGTAGACGCTGGAGATCGCCTCCCTGACAAACTTGGTGGTGTCGTAGCGGATGGCGTATTTCATCCCGTCGGGGAATTTCTTGCTCATCCCGTCCAGGGCCTTGTAAACGCTGTCGGCCACATCGATGGCGTTGGCGTCCGGAAGGGCGAAAACCACGATCTGGGCTGATTTGTGGCCGGTGAACCGGGCGTAATTGCTGAAGTTCTGCTGGCTCAGATCCACCCGTGCCACGTCTCGCAGCCGCACCACCTGCGGAGCCGGGCCGGTTGCGGTCTTGACGACGATATCTTCGAACTGCCCCACATCAGAGAGCCGGCCAAGGGTGGTAACGGTGAACTGGAAACTCTGGCTCGCCGGAACCGGCGGGGCCCCGAGCTGTCCCGCCACCACCTGGACGTTCTGTCTCTGGATGGCGGTCAGAATGTCGCTTGTGGTGAGGTCGAAGCTCTGGAGTCTCTTGGCGTCGAGCCAGACCCTCATGCTGTAGGGACCAGCGCCGAATACCCGCACCTGGCCGACGCCGGGGAGCCTGGCCAGCGGGTTTTGCAGGTTTATGACGGCATAGTTGGAGAGGAAGATCTCCTCGAATCTCTCATCGTCCGCATAGAGGCTGGCCACCAGCAGGATGTTGGGCGAGACTTTTTTTACGGTGACTCCCTGCTGCTGCGCCCCGCCCGGAAGTTGGGCCAGGGAGGTGTTTACCAGGTTCTGGACAAGAGCCAGGGAGGTATTGAGGTCGGTTCCGACATCGAAGGTGATGGTCAGGTTATAGGAGCCGTCACTCCCGCTGGTGGACGACATGTAGATGGAGCCTTCCACGCCGTTCACCGCCTGTTCGATAGGTACTCCGATGGTCGCCGCGACAACCTCCGCGCTTGCGCCGGGGTAGCGCGCGGTCACCTGTATGGTCGGGGGCACGATCTGGGGGTACTGGGCCACTGGCAGGCGATTCAGGAAGATCAGCCCGATGATGACCGTGACCAGCGCGATGACGTTGGCGAAGATGGGACGTTCGATGAAGAACTGGGAAATCACGGCTTGACCTTCGGTCCCGCGGTGGTGCGGGAAGGGGCAGACGCAGGCTCCGCATCCTCCCGTACGGGGGTTACACGGCTTCCAGAGGGGGCTTTCAGCTGTCCTTTGACGATGACCCATTCGCTTCCGTCAAGGCCTTGTTCGATCACGCGCAGGGAATCCTCCTGGTGGCCTGTCTTGACGGCGCGCCGCTCCACCGTATTTTTGCCGTTCACGGTCAGCACGTACGACCCCTGCTGGTCGCTTCTTATTGCCGTGTCGGGAGTCAGGAGAGCGACCCTTCTCTCCAGCGGGAGACGGACCTTCGCGTACAATCCGGGGAGTATCCTTCCTGACGGATTCCGGAAGACGCCCCGTAACAGCAGCGTTCCGGTGGTAGGGGTGAGGCTTGTGGCGGCAAAATCGACATAACCCTTGTGCGAATAACCCTCTTCCTGTGCAAGGGCGATAAAAACCGGGCGTTTTTCTGTTTTGGCAACGCCGGGAAGACGGTTTGTCTTGAGCAACCGGGCCAGGTCCAGGTCGCTGACCGTGAAATACACGTAAATGGGGTCGATCTGGATGAGTTGGGCAAGAACGGTGTTGTTCGTTTCAGAGCCCACCAGATTTCCCGGATCCTGCTGTCTCCGATCTATCCGTCCGCTAAAGGGGGCCGAGACCAGGGTGTAGCCAAGATTGAGCCTTGCGAGGTCCCGATTCGCCTCCGCGGCTTTCAGGTTAGCCCTGGCGGAGTCCCGCTGGTATCTCCAGTTGTCCACGTCAGTCTGGGTAGCGGCCTTATGGGGCAACAGGTTGGAGTAGCGGATCAGTTGACCTTCGGCGTACTCAAGCTGCGATTTCAGCGCCATGACCTGGCCTTCGGCCTGGCGGAGGGCGGCCTCATAGGTGTTCCGCTGTAGCTGAAAGAGCGGTTGCCCATTGGTGACCATCTGCCCGTCCCGGAAAAAGACCTTCTCAAGATACCCGGGAACACGAGCGACCAACTGCACAGAGTTGACGGCCTGGGTGTTGCCGGTCAGTTCCAGGTAATCGGTAACTTCACGTTTCAGGGGGTGAGAAACGGTCACCTTCGGGGGCGGGGGAGGGGGCGGCGGGGGCTTCTTGCATCCGGCCTGAAGAAGGGCGAGAAGTGGCAGGACCCAGAGCACAAGGCAATGTAAGGGTTGGAAAGTGGTTTTCATTCCGCGAAACATAGCCGCATTGCCTCCCTGGTCCGCATCAGACTATCGAATGTCTCCGTTCAGTACTGATCTATTCATGATGCCGCGGCAAAACGGTCACCAGTCCGGCCCCCGGACTCCTGGCTTGTGCTCCGGGGGGGCGGGCGGATTGTATGACGCCGGGGCAAGGAGCTTTCCCCAATCGGTTCGCTGTTCCATTTCTTTTCTGATCTCAGGGGGAACCAGTTCTTTTCCTTCCCGTATCTCCCAACCGCCCCCCAGTGCCCGGTACACACCAACCAGACTGCTCGCGATGCTGCCCATGGTTGTGGCCAGGCTGTCCTGCTCATTCAAGAGGGACTGCTGCGCGATAAGTACCGTGGTGAAGTCCTTGATCCCCTGCTGATACTGGAGGACCGCGAGATTGAGAGATCTCGCCGCAGCGGCTGTGCTCCGCGCCAGGAATTCGGCCCGGTCGCGGGCCCGCAGGAAGGCCACCAGGTTGTCCTCAACCTCCTGCTGCGCGGTGAGCACCATGTTCTGGTAGGTGATGAGCAGTTCCTGGAGCCGCGCATCCTGGAGCCGGACATTGTTCGAAATCCGGCCGTAATTGAGGATGTTCCACTGGAACGAAGGGCCTGCCTGTATGAAACGGCTGCTCCAGTTGAACATGTCGCTCAGGCTGGCACCGCCGATATCGGTTGAGAGGAAACCAAACGTGCCGGAGAGGGAGAAAGCGGGATAGAGGTCAGCCTTTGCCACGCCGATCTGGGCGCTCTGGGCCGCTGCACGGTGTTCCGCGGCGCGGATATCGGGCCGGCGGCGTAGCAGGTCGGCCGGGATGCCGAACACAACCTGGGGGGGAGAGACGGGGATAGTGGCAGGACCATTCAGATAGCCGGACAGATCGCCCGGCGCCATTCCCAACAGGACGCTGAGGCCGTGTTTTGTCTGCCGGAGTTGCGCTTCCAGGGAGGGGGTCGTGGCAAGGGTGGTATTGAGCGAAGTTTCTGCCTGATCCAGATCCAGCTGCGTTGCTGTGCCGTACTTGAACCGGGCTTCGGCGATGTTCAGGTTCTCTCTCTGGGTTTGCGTGTTCCGGCGGGCAATGTCGAGCCGCGTTTCCAGGGTCCTGATGGTTATGTAGGAATTGGCGACATCCGCCGTAAGAGCCACAAGTGCATTGTCGTAGTCGGCCACAGAGGCAAGCCAGCTTGCATCGGCCGATTCGATGGCCCGCCTGTACTTGCCCCAGAAATCGAGTTCCCAACTGGCCGTCAACCCGATCTGCGATTGCCAGAACGATAACCCGGAGCCACCTCCGAGCGACGCACTGCTTTGGCTGGCGGAAGATTGTTGGGTGCCGGTCTGCACAGACCCCCGGCTTGTCCTGTTGTAGTGAACCGAGCCAAAGCCCTGCTGGGTCTGCGGGAAATACTCTCCGACCACTATGCCGAGCAGCGCCCTGGCTTCGAGCACTCGCGCTCCGGCGATCCTGAGGGTGAGGTTCTCACGGTAAGCGAGGTCAATAAGGCGGTCGAGGATCGGGTCGTTGAATACCCGCCACCAACTGCGATAATCCGCGGGGCCGGTTTCCCCCTGGTTTTCTCCTGCCTCCGTCCAGTCAGATGGAACCGCGACATCTGGCCGGTGAAAATCCGGCCCCACCTTGATGCAACCAGAGAGGATGAATACGGCTGCCAGCACTACGCATTGACGCCGGCTTTTGTTGAAGGTGGTACGTCTTTGAACAAACATTGCCGTACGAGCCCATCCTTGGTCCGTTCACTGCTGGAATCGAGGTTTCGGTAGCACCTTTCGGCGGTCGTTCGGCAGTGACAGTCGGCAGTAATGCTGTTTCACGCATGTCTGAGAATGACGATAATAAACCCTAGCAACAATACCCCTTATGTCAAGAAAGGAGGCGCGCCGGAGAGCTTACTGATACTCCTTCCCTGAATATGATTGTATTGGGATAAAGACACTAAAGGTTGTCCCCACTCCCGGTATTGATTCGCACTCGATCCGTCCCCCGAAGCGACGCACAAGGGTCTTCACGTAGGCGAGGCCCATCCCTTCGCCCACGGTATCCGGGCAGTTTCCCCGACGGAACAGCTCAAACACTTTTCCCATATCCCCCGGTGCTATTCCGCGTCCGTTGTCGCTGATGCGGAGAGTCGTTCCATCCGCTTCTTCGTAGGCGTTGACTTCGATGCGTCCGGGGCGTTCCGGTGCCAGGTACTTGACCGCATTGTCCAGCAGGTTGCCAATGATCTGCTCAAGCGCCATCTTGTCTATGATGATTTCCGGAAGCTCGCCGACCGTGACCGTGACGCTGCGCTGCTCAAGCTGGTGTCGCAACGATTGCAGGATTGAATTGACGATCGTCGTGACGCAGACTGTTTCGAGCCTGATTTCTCGCCGCCCTATATAGGAGAGTTGCAACACCGCGTTGATGAGCGCATCCATCCGGTTGACCGAAGAGCTGATGAATCCGAGCGCCTCTGGTGCATCCTGCTGCAAGGCGAACCTGACCTGCTCACGTTCTTTTCCGCTCAGCGTGGTAAGAGATTGCTCAAGAAGGGGGAACGCGTCCTTCAGCGCCAGATCGAGCTCGGAAGCAAACCCTTTAATGTTGATGAGCGGTGCCCGAAGATCGTGCGAGACCATATAGGCAAAGCTTTTAAGCTCATCGTTGATGTCCCGCAGTTCCCCGGAATAACGTTGCAGCTGCTCTTCAGCGCGCTGGCGCTCCACAAGCTCACGCTGCAGCTGTTCGTTGGCGTCCGCGAGTTCCGCCGTACGGCTTGCCACTGTTTGCTCAAGATGTCTGCGATGCAACTCCAACTCGTTATCCCTGCTCTGAATCTGGACCAGCATCTCGTTGAACCCTTGCGCCAGGGAGCCGAGTTCGTCATCATTCCATGCCGAGGCCCGCACGGAATAGTCACCCTCGCGGGAAACGGTACCCATAACCTGTACCAGATCAAGGATGGGGCTGGTGACAGCCCGTTGCATCCTTGACAACAGGAGGAAGGCAACCCAGAGCGATCCCGAGAAGACGATGACCATGATCGCTGTATACCACCCCAAGCGTCCATGCAGTTCTCTGAGATCCGATTCGATCAGTATGGTGCCGATCGGCTCCTGGTCGAGGATGATGGGCTCGACCACAACAATGCTGTTGGCAGCAATAGAGTAGCCGTTCTTCGGGGGAGGGGAGATCGGTTTGACTCTCTCCCCGGTTCGCAGGTAACGGGCAAATACCTCACCCTCGCGGGTATGAATTGTCGCTTGGACGATATTGGGCGCAGCGCTCAGAGCCCCCAACATTTCATGTGCCACCCTCGGATTGTTAAAGCTCAGTGCCGCCGTACTGTTGCTGCCGGTGATCCGTGCCTGAACCGTCAAGCTGTTCACCAGGGAGCGGCGGTATGAAACCATCTCATTGAATATCAGGACAACCCCGGATATGAGCAGTGCTACGCCGGTCGTCGCCATGCTGATCAGCATCATTTTCCGCTTTATCGTCGCTTGTCGAAATATCCGCATACCGACACTCTATTGCGAATCGCGAACGATTCGCGCCAGGCTCAGGAGTTTGGAGCTTATCTGCAGGCCTGCGCGTTTCCCGGCATCCACATTGATTTCAAAGCCGACTTTATCGTTTTCAACGACGAAATTTATCACCCCGCCTTTCTGGGCAAACTTCCTCATGTCGCCGACCGAAAGGATCTTCGCTTGCCTGAGGAAGGGGATGATACGCGACAGATGGTTTTTTTCCGAACTGCTGACGAAGAGGATATGACAGTCTCGTATGTCGTCGACATCCTTGAATTTGTTGATGAGGACCTTCCTTCCATGAATGGTCTTGCCCCTGATCGAAGCGAGGGAGGTGCCAAAAGGATCGTCGCCGAGAATCCCCAGGACGATCGGTGAAGTGGCATCGGCAAACGCGTCCTTGGGCCACTCGACGAACCGGGCGAAATTGAGGAGAAACGCCAGCTTGACCTGGTACTCGCTGGGAAGGCGCTCCTCTGCCTGAACGGTGGGCAGACTCAGTATGCACCACGCCAGTATGATGAGTATTGTGACAGCTCTCTTGATCACAGGGTCTTTTCTAGATATCCGTTGTCTTGGTTGACTTCGATGTGGCAGCGTTGCTGCCGACTAATAGCGCCAGGTGATTTTCCCGTAATAGCTGCGCTCCACCTCGGTGGGGGCGGTGGCAATGATCGCCGAATTGAATTCGGGATGGTGACTGTCGGCAAGGTTCCTGCCAACGAGTGAAAACTCCAGGTTTCTCGTTGGTTTCCATGCCAGACGGGCATCAAGCGTTACATAGCGGTTAATATCGAATTCTGGCAGTTTATCCACATACCGTACCCAGACATCCAGTTCGACGCTTCTGCCTAACTCCATGGAAGAGCGAAGTGAACCCTGATGCCGCGGGCTCGTCCCTTGGGTAAAACCAAGATAAAACAGTGAGTTGCTGTCAGGATCAAGGCGCATCTGCATCTCCAGGAAACTGTATGCGGCTTGCAAACGCCACCATTCAAGCGCCAACCAGTCTGCGGCCACTTCAATTCCATAGGATTCACCATGCATCTTATTTGCGGTTATCCCAGGCAGAACGAGATGTGGTGACGGGGAGACTTCAAGATAGGGTGTACCGAACTCAAGCGTGCGAAGACGCGAGAAATTGTCGTAAAATGTAGCGATATCAACTGAAAAGTGTTCAGCTGGGGCAACGCGATAACCGAGCTCGTAGGCAATCACGTCTTCACTCTTGAAGTCCCTGGAACCGAAGCCGGAAAAGAGTACGGGGAGTGTCTGGTTGACAGTTCCAGGAGGATAAACGGAAATATCATTTCGAAAATGTTCCTCGGCGCTGGAAGGTGTCCTCACGGCGCGTGAAACAGCAGCCCAGACAGTCTGGCGATAGTCAGGCGTCCAGATAAGACGGGCATTGGGCTGGATCTCAAGACCGGTAAAGTCGTTATGCTCAAACCGTGATCCCAGAACCAGCCGGAGTTTCTCTTCAATGAGCGCTATGTCGTCCTGTACGAAAAGGCTGTAAAGATTGTCACTACGCTTGTCGGGGACAAAGGAGATCGGGATTCGGTTGGTGATGCTTTCATGGCTGAAACGGTAGCCTAATCCCCACATGATTTCTTGCCGGGAGCCCCACCTGAACCGGTTCTGGAAGTCGACATCAATGGTGTCCCGGGTTTCACCAAGGATTGCCATGTCACGTTCAGTCCGGTCATAGTAAAGCTGCAGCGCCATGTCGGCAGTATCGGAAAACTTGCGCGTCCAGCGGGACAGGACATTCCCCCCGGCGATATCGGTATCCGAGTTGAAGGTTCGGGAATAGGGCGGTACCACGAGAGGTACGGAGAACGTTTCTTCTTCTTTCCCATGGTACATGTCACCTTGGACGGTCAACGAATCGTGTGCAGTCAGGTCCGAATCCACACGGAATCCTCCCCGCAGGACACTCCAGTCGTCATTCCCCTCGTTGCCGGCGACATCGACGCCACCATCCCTGTTGAAATATTTCGTGTACAACCGGTAATAGGTATCGTCACCAACACGGCCGCCATAGCGCACCCCGCCGAACCCTCTTTCTTCCGTTCCAGCACCGGCGCTCAGAAGCCCTCCCTGGGTTTCCTGGGCGTGCTTGGTAATGATGTTGATGACGCCATTGAAGGCATTGGCTCCCCAGAGGGCAGCTCCCGGCCCCCGAATCACCTCGATGCGGTCTATGTCTTCGAGCATCGTGTCCTGGACATCCCAGTACACACCGGAAAAGAGGGGGGTAAAGACGGTCCGGCCATCCATCAGGACCAGCAGCTTGTCCGCGAAGCGATCATTGAAACCCCGTGCAGAGACAGCCCACTTGTTCGCATCGAGACGCGCCACCTGAATGCCCGGCACCATGCGGAGCACTTCGGGTATGCTGGTAGCCCCGGAGCGTCGGATATCTTCCCTGGTGACGACGAAGACAGCCGCACCGGCATCGGATAGCTTCTGCTGCTTTTTCGATACCGATGTCACCTGAATATTCATCAAGTCTTCGAGACCGAGTTCACTGAGGTTCAGGTCTTCGTGTTCCGATCCCCACGACGGGTCGATCAAGCCTATGAAGGGGATCGTGCAAATCATCAGGGCAGGTGCCAACTTGGAAAGCAGGAGCATATAGTACCTCGCGGGAATTCTCTTTTGCGCCCTTGGATGCGCCATTGCCGCAAACGATAATCAGGACCGGCATTACGATAACGTTGACGGAGCGAACCTATCTAACCAATGTTTTGGAAAGTCTCAATGACAGGCTTGAGGTATTTGAGGCAGGACCAGGCGCGTGGAGCTGTAGCGTATCAGTTGTTTAATTGGCTATGGGTGAAAGGGTGAAATAGAACGTCGCACCTTTACCGACTTCACTTTCAGCCCAAATTCTTCCATTGTGGCGTTCGACAATGCGTTGGACTGTTGCGAGCCCGATTCCGATGCCTTTGAATTCATCCCCGAGGTGCAGCCTCTGGAAAAGCTCGATCAGTTTGCCGGAATTACCCAGGTCAAAACCGATTCCGTTGTCGCGCACGTAATATGCCATCTCCCCGTTTTGAAACGATTTTCCGAACTCGATACAGGCGTCAGGCAGAGTTCTACTGAACTTCCATGCATTCCCCAGCAGGTTCTCCATCATAACTCTAAGCAGGGCAGGATCACCTTCCACTTCCATGCCGCCGGTTATCCTGACGTCAACCTTGTGTTGTTGCTCGAGGTCGTGCAGCTCCTGTGCGATTTCCCCTGCGAGGTCGCTCAAGTTCACGGGTTCGAGGCGTGGTTCGTCGGTCGCCATTGTTGAAAGGTCGAGCAGCGCGTCAATCAGCTGCACCATTCGAGTGGCGGCCGCGCCTATTTTCGAGAGACACCGTCTGCCGGCATTATCCAGTCGATCACCATACTCTTCGAGCAGAACCTCGCTGAAGCCATTGATCGTACGGAGTGGGGCCGAGAGATCATGTGACACGGAATAACAAAAAACTTCCAGTTCCCTGTTGGAAGTCTGCAGATCCTCGGTGCGTTCCAGAACCATCCGTTCAAGCTGGGCACTGAGCCTTCTGTATCGATCCTCGCTCTCCTGAAGGGCCTTGAGCATCTGCTCGCGTTCCCGGATCAACTGCTGTTTCTGCAAAACCTGATCGATGACGACGGGAAGAAGTTCCAGATAACCCATATCCACATCTTTCACGATGTAGTCGCTGGCCCCCAGTTGCAATGCTTCAACCGCGATTTTTTCATTCCCTCTGCCGGTTAGCATGATCACCGGAGGAGAGGTTTTGCACTCCGCCATGATCCGCAAGACGTCGATGCCATCGCATGAGGGCATGCTGTAATCGAGCAGCACGACATCGAAGGGTGCTTTCCCGAGCGTAGCCAAGCCGTCGTCACCGTTTCTGGCGATTTCAACCGAGAAGGACTGTCGCTGCAATTTTCTCTGCAACAGCCTGGCTAAACCAGCGTCATCTTCCATATACAAAATGCGAACGGACTTATTCTCGACCACAAATCCTCCTGATTAATTCCATCGCATGGTTCCACACAGCTTGTGAAGTAAAGCCGCCAGGTCTATTCCCCTGGCCGCTCAGCAATGCTTACTTATCATATCCGAGCATTGTTGAGCAACGCTTAAACTGGTTGTCTTTCCCATATAAAACAAGCGGTTCAGCAGCTGTTGGGCCGGAATGGTCCGACAAGTTCCCGTTGCGACAAACCAGTGAGCCTGTCTCCGCCACCCTTGACACATCTTCTGGAAGAATGTAGCGTCGTACGGAGTTTCCATCGTTGCCTCTTCTGTCGCCATCGACGAATCTCCCGTTAATAGACAGAACTACGGCAACGCCCAGTCTCTTTACGGAGCGAACTGTCATCGTGGTTTCCTGTTTGATCGTTACCTTCAAGCGTACGGTTCTTTTGACTTCATTCGGCCTGTTCACGGCTCTCCTTCTGGTCTCATCGGCTCTAGCCCAGGGGAATATCGCCAAGTATCCCTATCTGCCGTCAGGCTATTCGTCGGTCAAGGTTTTTGACCGCAGCGGACGGTTTGTGGGCCGTATCCTCCCCGAGAAACGCTACTGGGTCTCCATAGATCACATCCCCGCTTTCCTGCAAAAGGCGGTGGTGGCTGTGGAAGATGCACGGTTTTTTGAGCATGGAGGCATTGATATTCGCGGGATCGCCCGGGCGCTCGTGAAGGATGTGGTCAAGGGCAAGCTGGTGGAAGGGGGATCAACCATAACCCAGCAACTGATCAAGAACCGATATCTCTCCGGGGAGAAAACCATCGAGCGGAAGCTTGAGGAAGCCCGGATGGCCATGGAGTATGAGAAGATCTATACCAAGAAGCAGATTCTTGAGATGTATTTCAACGAGATTTACTACGGCAATGGGGCGTGGGGCATTGCCCAGGCGGCCCGGGTCTATTTTGACAAGACCCCCGATCAGTTGACCGATGCCGAATGCGCCCTGCTGGCTGGAGTGCCCAAGAACCCGGGCCGGTACAACCCCCTCGGGAAAGCGGTCGATGTCAGCAGACGAAGGGACGTGGTTCTTGCTCGCATGCTGGACCTCAAGATGATTTCGGCGCGGCAGAAGCAGAAGTTGAGAACCCGCCCCATTACAACGGTGCAGCGCAGTCAGGCGCCCTACTATCTGGCCCATATCCGGAACGAGCTTGTGGAGCGCTTCGGCCCTCAGATCATCGAACGGGGGGGACTGGAAGTTACTGCCGCCATGGACTTGAACCTGCAGAAACTGGCCGAAAAGACCTTGAAGGAAGGGGTGAAAAGGATTTCCCCCGAGCTTCAGGGGGCATTGGTTTCTCTGGATCCTGCAACGGGTGATGTGCTGGCAGCCGTCGGTGGGGTAGACTTCACGAAGAGCCCCTATGATCGCGCCTTCCTTGCCAGGCGTCAACCCGGCTCAGCCATCAAGCCGCTGATCTATGCCGCAGCCTTGGAAATGGGGATTACCGCCGGCAGCGTCTGGGATGATACGCCGGTTGCCTACGATCGCGGATACAATCAGACCTGGAAGCCCCTGAACTACGGGAAGGAGCGGTATGGCCAACTGTCGCTCCGGCGAGCCCTGGCGTACTCGAACAACATCATAGCGGTCAAGTTGCTGGACACGATCGGAGTCCCGTACTTTGTCGATTTTGCCCACAAGGCAGGGCTTCCCCTGCGTCCCAACAACGATCTTTCCCTGGCCCTCGGAACGGAAGACGTTACCTTGCGCGACCTGGTAAGAGCATACACCCCCTTGGCCAACGGAGGGCTCAGGTCCGAACCGAGAACAATCGTGCGTATCTATGACAGGAATCGCCGCGCCTGGACGGAAAACGCTCCGTCAGTTGCGCCGGCCCTCTCGCCGGCGGCCGCCTTTGTCACCACCCGGATGCTCAGGGACGTCATGGTGTACGGCACCGCAAAATCCCTCAAATCCTTCAGCCAGAAGCGACCGTCCGCCGGGAAGACCGGTACCACCGACGATTACCGCGATGCCTGGTTCATCGGCTACACTCCCCAGGTGCTGACCGGCATCTGGGTGGGATACGACAAGCCGCGGCCGGGGGGGAGAGGGTTTACCGGCGGGGCAGTGGCGGCGCCAATCTGGCAACGGTTCATGGGGCCGGCTCTGGCATCAAAGCCGGTTGCGGATTTTCCGAAACCCGATACGGTTGTCTCCGTTTCCATCGACCCGGCGACCGGTTACCTGGCAACGCCGGACTGCCCGGAAAAGCGCGACGAATTCTATGTCGAGGGGACCCAACCCACCGAATACTGTCCCAAACATGGCGGAGATCGCCTTAATCAGGTACCGCCCGTCCTGTCCCTGCCCAAGGAGGAGGCTCCGCAATCCGAGTGAATTCTCTCTCCTCCTTTCCCTTCATCACACCTGTTGGCACTATTGCTCGCACTGCCAGTCATCCTGCCGTTTTGAACATGATGACCTCGGCCTCGGCCATGGTCTGACCGTCCAGTTCGATGACCCCGCGCACATCGATGAGCCGGCGCCGGTCGCCAACGATCTCGCCGATAACGGTTACCTCGCTGCCGGTGGGCACCGGTTTCCGATAGCGCAGGCGCATTTCACTGGTCACCACCTGGAGTCCTCGGGCCATGCAGGCCTGGACGCATATTTCGTCCATAAGGGCCGAGAGGATGCCGCCGTGGACTATCCCCTGCCACCCCTGGAAATGCTCCGGAATACTGACCCGGGTTTCAGCCCGGCCCTTTTCCGGATCGGTTGTGAAAACGGCGTGAAGTCCGATGGGGTTATTGCTGCCGCAGATGAAGCAGTGGTTGTCGTCGATTACCTGCATGGGGCCTCCTGTGGTTTCATGATTTGACACTCGGCAATCCAGTAGATCTGTTTGTGCTGGACGCGGGTCAGGGCAGTCAGTTGTCGCTCGGCGGCGGCGCGGTTGGGGAAGGTGCCGACCAGAAACCGGTTGCCGTTGTCGTCCTGGCGCCAGAGTTCAAAGGCGGTTTCGTTCCGGTTCACTCAGTAAGCCCAGTAGGGACCGGTGCCCAGGCTGGAATTCCTTCTATCAATTCCCACGAAGACGGAACGGCCATAGAAGAAGGGGAGGCCCCAGTCGAAACTGCTTCCAAAGCCCGGCCCGCCAAGTTCAGCGAAGGCACTATTTGACGTGCTGAACAGACTGGTCGCATTGCCTATGTAGAATGTTACACGACCCCCTGTTGCGTTGTTGCCGTAGTTTATGGCCTCCAGTTGCAATGGGGACGACAGGGAGACTGGTGGGCAGTACCAGTCCTGGTGGGGAGACGAGCAGACAGGCAAGAGACTTGTGGGAACATTGAAAAAAAGTCCATTCGAGCCGCTGTCGATGAAACTTGTATCGAAGGTCGTACCATTGAATTTAGTTGTGAAATATCCAGCATAATAGCCAGAATTATCGATGAAGTATGGGGTCGTACCGGAGGAGGCGTTGTTCGTCTGGGTGTCAATTCCGAGGATGAGCTTCCCGCCGGCTGTTCTGGACCCTCCCGCGGGGATGCTCGTCATTTGCACGATAACGCCGTTGTTGTCTTGGTCCAGATGGGCCACTGGATTCTGTACTTGGCTGGCAAGTGGAACGGGGGTCGAGGAGCAGTTTGATCCGCTACAGGTGAAATACACGTCGTTAGTGTCGCTCCTGGCACATCTGTCTCCACAATCCTCGACAAACAGACCAACGCCGAGAATCCCGTTATAACCGGCATCATCGGGGTTTGTATCTAATCCTTTTACTTGCGGTGATTGACATTGGCTAGGGATGTTGCCTTGGAAATATGTGGCATCGATAATCTGTATCGGGATATTGGCGGCGGTTTCTCCGCCGAGCTTCACATCGGCAATCCTTACTGGTCCCCAAGTCCCGGTGTTATCCAGATATTGAATGCACTCGGCGATGGGAGCGGAACCGACCAGTACCTGTGGCAATGAAATATTGGGTGCGGCCTGCTTGAAAATCCGCAGGCCATAACTGCCGGTGTCCAGGAGCACGTTGTCGACGGTCTGGCATTTTCCCGTGTCGGGTTCACAGATCGTGACGGTGACGGTCGGTTTGTTGGGATATGAGGGGTCATTGACGGTGATGTCCAGCACATTGGCCGCCGTGTTGGTTCCACCGCCACTGCCACCACCATCTCCGCCTCCTCCTCCTCCGCCTCCCCCTCCTCCTCCGCCGCCACCACCACAGCCGGCAACAAGTCCAACGAGAAGGATTAAAGAAACAGCTTTATTTGATTTCATTTATTGTCACTCCGTCAGGGACCAAGCCAGGCACGTAAGCTCGCCCCTGCAGGTTGCGCATATGTCCCCACTTTTCGACCACGACCTGGTTGGCCTTTACCTGAGAACGCCGCTGCCCCCGCTGTCGGGGTGCCTGCCGTAAAGCCTGCTTGTACTCGGTGAGGTACGACCCCAGCAGCAGCGTGAGATCGGGGTGGGAAACCCCGTTCCAGGCCACAGCAAACACGATGCCCGACGGCGCGATGTACTCACGGACGGTGTTACCTCCGGTTACGAGTTCCTGAACCGTATAACCCTTGCGGGTCGTGGCGGCGCGCTGGGTAGCGGAAAGTGCCTTGCGGTCAACGGCCACCGATGCCGCAGGTTCACCAAGGGCTGCTTCCGACTGCCGGGCAGGCATGAAGGGTGTTGTCAGAAGTCCGGTAACAAGGCTCATGGCGACGAATATTCTCCTCATATCGGTACCGCTCCTTTCAGGTGTTGAAATTGCGGCAGATATTTTCCCACTCTAGCCGAAGGGTGTCCAGTAAATCCTGGCAATTCCGGCACCGCTCCGGTGGAGGCGTGGAAAAGAAAGGGTGTAAAAATCGGAGTCCCTCTTGCGCAACCCGTCTCTTCACGGGACAATTGCGATACAGCAGCCAACTATTCCGCGAGGTGGCCATGAGTTATATCCTTGCCCTGGATCAGGGCACTACCAGTTCCCGCGCCATTGTCTTCGACACCACCGCAACGATCCGCGCCATTGCCCAGCGGGAGTTCCGCCAGATATTTCCCCGGCCCGGCTGGGTGGAACACGACGGCCGGGAGATCTGGGCCACCCAGGTGGGCGTGGCGGCCGAAGCCCTGACCCGGGCCGGCATCTCTCCCCGGGAGGTACGGGCCATCGGCATCACCAACCAGCGCGAGACAACGCTCCTCTGGGACCGACGAAGCGGCGAGCCGCTCCACAACGCCATCGTCTGGCAGGACCGCCGCACCGCGGAACTCTGCGACCGGCTCAAGGCCGACGGCCTGGAACCCCTGTTCCGGCAGAAGACCGGCCTGGTACTGGATGCCTACTTTTCCGGCACCAAGCTGGCCTGGCTGCTGGAGGCCATACCTGGCGCCCGCAGCCGCGCCGAAGCGGGGGAGCTGGCCTTCGGCACGGTGGATTCCTGGCTGGCCTGGAACCTGTCGGGAGGAAAGCTCCATGTCACCGACGCCAGCAACGCCTCCCGGACGCTCCTCTTCAACATCACTACCCTGGATTGGGACGACGAGCTGTTGGCGATCCTCGGGATACCCCGGGCAGTGCTGCCGCGGGTGGTGGATTCCGGCGCCGTTTACGGCGAGACCGCCGGGGATATTTTTGCTGCGGCGATTCCCCTTGCCGGCATGGCCGGGGACCAGCAGGCGGCCCTCTTCGGGCAGGCCTGCGGCACGGCAGGGATGGCCAAGAACACCTACGGCACCGGCTGCTTCCTGCTGATGCACTGTGGAACACGGCCGATAGAGTCCCGGCACAACCTGCTCACCACCGTTGCCTGGCAACTGGGCGGACGGGCTGAATACGCCCTTGAGGGGAGCGTGTTTGTGGCCGGCGCTGCGGTGCAGTGGCTCCGGGACGGCCTGGGCATCATCCGCTCCTCCGGCGAGGTGGAGGCCCTTGCGGCCAGCGTTCCGGACAGCGGCGGTGTCTGCCTGGTTCCCGCCTTCACCGGACTCGGCGCCCCCCACTGGGATCCCTACGCCCGGGGCACCATCGTCGGCATAACCCGCGGCACCACCGCGGCACACATCGCCCGGGCCACCCTGGAGAGCATCGCCTTCCAGAGCGCCGACCTCCTCACCGCCATGGAGGCCGACGCCGGCATCAGCCTGGCCGAATTGCGGGTCGACGGAGGCGCAACGGCCAACGGGCTCCTGATGCAGTTCCAGGCCGACCTCCTCGGGGTGCCGGTGGTGCGGCCCCGGATCAGCGAGACCACGGCCCTGGGGGCTGCCTACCTGGCGGGACTGGCGGTGGGGCTCTGGCGTGACCGTCAGGAGATTGCCGGCCACTGGCAGGTGGACCGGATCTTCGAGCCGGCCATGGGCCGCGAGCAGGCGGCAGAGCTACGGGGAAGGTGGGGGCGGGCCGTGGAGCGGGCCCGGGGGTGGGCGGCGCCATGACCCGTACGAGGCTCTTGCAACAGCTTGAAGAGGAGAAGTGCTGGGATCTCCTCGTTATCGGCGGGGGCGCCACCGGGCTCGGCGTGGCCGTTGAGGGGGCGAGCCGGGGCTACCGGACGCTCCTCCTGGAGCGTGACGACTTCGGCAGCGGCACCTCCAGCCGGAGCACCAAGCTCATCCACGGCGGGGTCCGGTACCTGCAGCAGGGGAATCTCTCCCTGGTACTGGAGGCCCTCCACGAGCGGGGAATCCTGATCCGCAACGCCCCGCACCTGGTGCATAACCTCTCCTTCGTGGTCCCGCTCTATGACTGGTGGGAAGGTCCCTTCTACGGCATCGGACTGAAGCTCTACGACATGTTGGCGGGAAAGCTGGGACTCGGCCCGTCGCAGATACTCTCCCGGGAGGAGACCCTGCGCCGCATCCCCACCGTGGAGCCGGCAGGGTTGCGGGGCGGGGTGATCTACCACGACGGCCAGTTCGACGATGCCCGGCTTGCCGTGGCCCTGGCCCGCACCTGCGCGGACCTGGGGGGAGTTCCCCTGAACCGCATGGAGGTGGCAGGCCTCCTCAAGGGGGATGGCCTGGTCCGCGGCGTAGCGGCCCGGGACCGGGAGAGCGGCCGCGAATACGAGATCGAGGCGCGGGTGGTGGTGAATGCCACCGGGCCCTCCTGCGACGCCATCCGCCAGCTGGACGACCCCGGCGCGCAGCCGGTCATTGCTCCGAGCCAGGGGGTGCATCTGGTCCTGCCCCGGGAATTCCTCCCCGGCGACAGCGCCATCATGGTCCCCCACACCGACGACGGGAGGGTGCTCTTCGCCGTCCCCTGGCACGAACGGGTGATCGTCGGCACCACCGACACGCCGGTGGAGCGGGTCACGGCCGAACCCCGTCCCCTGGCGGCTGAAGTGGGGTTCCTCCTGGAACATGCGGCCCGGTATCTCTCCCGGGATCCCGCCACGTCCGACATCCTCAGTGTCTTCGCCGGGCTCCGCCCCCTGGTGCGGGGTGAAGCAGTCAATACAGCGGCCCTTTCCCGTGATCACACCATTATGGTTTCGACCGCCGGTCTGGTCACCATCACCGGCGGCAAGTGGACCACCTACCGCAGGATGGCCGAGGATACGGTAAACAGCGCTGTCAGGATGGCGGGGCTGGCAGAGAGACCGTCGCGCACGGCCGACCTCCCCATCCACGGGTGGCTGGCCAAGGGGGGTGTTGACGGGGAGTGGGCGATGTATGGCGCCGAAGCCGCTGCCCTGGAAGAGCTGTGCGCCGTGCAACCGGCCCTGCGCCGGCAACTCCATCCCCGGCTCCCGTACCGGCTGGCCGAGGTGGTCTGGGGGGTGCGGTACGAATGGGCGCGGAGTGTTGAGGATGTGTTGAGCCGCCGTACCCGGGCACTCATTCTCGATGCCCGTGCCGCCATGGAGGCGGCCCCGGAGGTTGCCGCCCTGATGGCGACGGAACTGGGGCGCGATGAGGCCTGGCAGGCGGCAGAGGTTGCGGCTTTTCGCGCCCTGGCTGAGGGGTATCTGCCTTAGTTCATGGTTGCTTCATGAAAGTCGTATTCTGTTCAGTCAAGGGGAGTTGGTTGGAGGGAGGGCGATACGTTTAGTCCGAAGCTTCAACGCCCCTTCGGCGTCCACGGATTCTTCCCTGCATTCGATGGCTTGGGAGCCGGCCCATTTGGGGTCGCGGCAGCGCCGGATTTCCGCGAGCTTTTCCCCTGATCTGCCGAACACGACCACATCATGGAGGAGGTGATTGCCCGCCTCCTGCCGTGCGCAGTGAAATGCGATACGCCCCTGTTGCGTGGCCATGGGGCCGGGACTGGGGCAGTTTTCTTCCAGTACCAGTCGTTTGCCGGACGGTTCCGCCAGCATCACGCTCTCCCGCCTTCCTTCGAGGGGACCATCGGCTGCTGGAGCAAAGGAGCGCACGATGACGATGCTGCGCCCGTCGGGAAGGGGGCGGGCGGTGGAGATCCGATCCTTCTCCTCCCAATTGACCGCCGTTTCCGGGACATTCGCGACGGACGGGTCCACTGCGGTCACCCGCAGGGCCAGGAGTGTACCCGGTCGTGCGTCGCAGCGCTTTACGTACGCATCCTTTGCGGTGGCCCGCACGCGGGAAAGAGCGGCACGCGCTGCTCCGGGAGAGGCCGCAATCTCGGGCACCCAGGCAAAGATGCTCCTCTTGTCGCCACAATCACCGGTCCGGACAACGAGGGCGTTGGGGGCAGTGGGGACCAATGACTTGGCCTTTCGCGCTATCCCCGTGGCGGTGCGGTCGCTGGCGCCGACCACGAGCCAGAGCCGCTCTCCCCAAGCCGGCAGTGTTGAGCCAACGATCATGGCTGCAACAAGGGCTGCCTTGATCACAGGCCGCTCTCCCGTTTGACCCGGCCAAGTTCATCATTAGGCACCAGCTGTACGTGGGCCCAGTCGCGGAAATTCACCCAGTCCCCTCCCCAGACGAGGCCCAGTTCCTTGGCCTCCTCGCCAAGGGCTTTCCAGAATCCCGTCTGTTCCGCCTCCGGAGCCCAGCCGAAGCGGCTGTCCACAATATCTGCCGCATAGGCGTTGGGGATTCCGTCGGGATGCTGGGCGTTGTGGAAGCTGAACTTCACCTTGCTGTTCCCCTGATAGTAGAGCTGCATCTGGACCGCCACCGAGCGCCAGCCATAAAAAACCTTCGGCTGGAAGCCGCGTCCGGCGAGCGCCTGCAGAACCGCTGCAACCTTCTGGCGCAGTTCCGGATGCATGCTCTGGAGTTTCTTCTCTTGGGACCATCGGGCGCTGTCGCCGCACCACGGGGAAAGATCGGCAGTGGCTGCGCCACCCGTGCCCGCAAGTTTGAGCCAGGTCTTGCGCCCCGGTTCTATGAGCCCGTCGGGGTTCGTCATGAACGTGGCCTGGAAGCTGCGTATCGCCGCGATGGTGTCCTTGCCGCAAACGCCATCAATCCCCTTTGGGTCAAAGCCCTTGGACTTCAGGAGGCTTTGGACTGTTTCCACATCATTTTCGATATTTTTCCCCAAATATCCGACTGAAGCCTGGAGTACACTCATTAACATATCTCCTCTGGTTGTGGTGGTCGGGAATCACGGGTGGGGCCCGCCATTCAATTAAATCACCAGAACGATTCCCGTCAATCGACTGCGTTCCTCCTTCCGGCGGCGTAGCGGCGCAAAAAAAGGCCAGTCCTTGCGGGCTGGCCTTCATGGTGCTGAGGAGGTGAGGCACTACTTTTTCTTTTCAACCTTCTTTTCTGCCTTCTTCTCTGCTTTCTTCTCGCCCTTTGCCTCGATGCTGGCGGCCTTCATGGTGTACTGGACCGTAACCTTGGAGCCGACCTTCAGGTCGCCGGTCACCTTGGTGTCCTTGTCCTTGGCGATTTCCCACTTCTCTTTCCCCTTCTGGACAACGATCATGTCGTCCTTCACTTCGAGGACGGGACCGGTTGCCTGGTAGGTCTTGGTGGCGCCAAAGGCAAGAGACGAGGAGAGCATCAGGGCGGCGGTGAGCAGTGCGGTACGTTTCATGGGGTTCCTCCTTGGTGATGTGGGAATATAAATTTATGGTTTGTAACAATACTCAATAGAACGCTGTTGTCAATGGGAAGTTTTCACTATGCCGCGCCCGGCTCCGACGAGTTCCCGGTAGGGGTTGATGGGAAGCATCCTCCCATCGGCGTACGAGAGGACCATGAAATGGAGGTGGGTGGGAGACCGGCGCGGGTAGGCGTTTTTCCCGGTCCTCCCCAAAAAACCGATGGGCTCGCCCGCGGTAACGGTCTGCCCCGGCATTACCGTCACGGACGAAAGGTGGGCATAGTAGTAATAGCGTTCCTCGGCGGTGTTGAAGATCCAGACGTACTTCCCGCCCCGTACGGGACTGGGATAATCCCAGGAGGGATTCGTGGCGATGACGACCCCGTTAGCGGACGCCACGATGGTGACCGGCTTGCCGGTGGCGTCATCGAGGGAATCCTGGTTCCGGTCATGCACGAAGATGTCGTGGGCCGGATGGCCGCCGTGCCGGACTCCCTGATAAAAGGAGTACCCGCCGGGTCGGTAGTCGTTGCCGTGCCGCCCTCCGATGGCGCGGTAATCATAGTCCGCCACCGGGAAGACCTTTGCCGAATTGGCTGCAGTGGTGCCGTAGGTATCGAGGAGGAGCCGGTGGAGTTGAGCGATGCGGGTTTTGGCGGAAATCCGGTCGATCCGGCCGTCGCGGATTTCCTTCTCCAGGATGTTCCAGTCGTCACAGGGGCTTGCCGCGGCAACCCCGTTAAGAGCCAGAAACGCCGCGACCGCCAGGAGGATAATCTGTTTCATCGTTTCATCTCCCGATCAGATATAGATATTGATAATGGAATGTGCCAAGACTGGACTTTGCCAGCGTATGCATTTGCCCCAAATCAGAAATCCAGCGGACTTTTCGGCTCCTTTACCGTTCTGACCGGATGCTCCACTCGACACTCACCGTATGGAGGTCGGAGTGGCAGACCCGCAGTTCCTCCAGAGCCAGGGAATGGTTTTCGCACCTCTTTTCCCGCATGCAGTGAGGCACGATACGATTCGGGTGGCAACTGAAGGCACTCGATGCTTTATGGCGCCGGCGCACGCCGGGCCGACGATGCTCGGGCAACCCCGACAATGGCACACCAGCCCAGCACCCCGCAGAGAGCCATGGTAGCGGTCATCGGTACCGCCGTCCCGTTGTGGAACATCCCCACGAGCGCACCCGCGGTTGCCCCGAGGGTGTACTGGATCGTCCCCAGAAGCGCCGACGCGCTCCCTGCCGCCTTGTCGAAGGGGGCCATGGCGAGGGCGGTCACGTTGGGATAGAGGAACCCGGACGTACAGAGGCAAACGAACAGGAGTGCGACCTGGACAGGAAAACCACCGATCCCCGTGAACCCTGCAACCGCGAGAAGAAGGGCTCCCACCGCATTGACGGTGGCTGCGGTGCCCAGGATACGTTGGGCGCTGAAGCGGCGAAGAAGGCGGCGGTTGACCTGGGAGGCGCCGATCAGTCCGCAGGCGTTGGCGCCGAAGAAAAGGCCGAAGTGCTGGGGGGTGACGCCGTGCAATTCGATGAAGACGAATGGTGCACCCGAGATGTAGGAAAAATTGACCCCGGCGACGCAGCCAAGGGCGATGGCGTAGCGGAGATAACGGTTGTTGCGGAGAAGGTGAGCATAAATGGTACCCATCTCGACAACGCCGCGCCGGCTGCGACGCTCCGCCGGCAGGGATTCGGGAAGGAACATTGCCGCCGCGGCGAGGGAAAGGAGACCGAAGATTGCCAGAAAGCCGAAAATGCCGCGCCATCCGGTGATCAGCAGGAGCTGTCCTCCCACGATAGGAGCCAGTATTGGCGCCGCGCCCATGACCAGCATGAGGAGCGAAAACATCCTCGCCGCTTCGGCGGTATCGTAGAGGTCGCGTACCACAGCGCGCGAGATCACCATGCCGGCTCCCCCTCCGACCGCCATTACCACGCGCCAGAAGAGGAGACCCTCACCCGTGTGGACGAAGGCACATCCGAACGCTGCCGCGACGTAGAGCGTCAGTCCCAGGAGGAGGGGCGTTCGCCTTCCCCACCGGTCGGCCATCGGGCCGTAAAACAGCTGCCCGGCGGCCGAACCGAAGAGGAAGGCGGAGATGGAGAGCTGCACCATACCGAGCGGCGCGGCGAGATCCCGGGCGATCTGCGGGAAGGCGGGGAGGTACATGTCGATGGACATGGAACTGAAGGCAGTCAGCGCCCCGAGGATCAGGACCAGCCGTGCCAGTTGGCGTCGGGTCATGTCTGCTGGTTGGATAGCCGGCGCAGCGGTCATTTCCATTATAAATCCTTTCTCCAAGCTCAAAACAGTTTCCTAGTTGATCATGGCGTGAGTATGAAGGGGTGTTTCGATGCGTTGGTAGCTTTATTCATTAGATGAAGATACCAATGGATTAAATATAAATAAAATTACTACTGTCCGGTAAACTTTGATTGTACAGCTGTAACTTGTTGAACTTTATTGCTCTTTGGCACAATTGTTCTTTTTTCGACATGAATTCGTTCTGGGTGTAGCCTTCCTCCCTTTACAGGAGGGGAGCAATGCACACCGGTCCGACCGTTTTCAAACAACTTCTGCAGTTTCTGCCCCGGTACGAATTCAATCTCTGCGTTCGCCGACACCGTGGCGAGTATCGGGAGAAGAAGTTCTCGACCTATGACCAGTTCCTCTGCCTGGCTTATGCCCAGATGGCTGGCCGTGAGAGCTTGCGGGATATCGAGACCTGCCTGAACTCCCACCAGGAGAAGCTGTACCACATCGGCTTTCGTGGTGATGTCTCCCGCACGACCCTTGCCGACGCGAACGAGCGCAGGGACTGGCGTATCTTCCAAGACTTCGGTCATGTACTGATCGGCATAGCTCAGCAGCTGTACCAGGCTGATGCCATCGCCGTTGAGCTTACGCAACCGCTCTACGCCTTTGACTCGACCACTATCGACCTGTGCCTTACGCTGTTCCCATGGGCCGAGTTCCGCAAAACCAAGGCGGCGGTCAAGATGCATACGCTCATTGATCTGCGTGGTCCCATTCCAACCTGGGTCACTATTACCACTGGCAAGGTCCACGATGTCAGGATGCTGGACCATCTGCCGGTTGCAAAGGATGCCATTTACACGATGGACAGAGGGTATGTCGATTTTGCCCGGCTCCACTCCATCCACAAGCAGGGAGCATTCTTCGTAGTTCGGGCAAAGGACAACCTGAAATGCCAGCGGTTATATTCCCATCCGAAGGACAAGGAATCAGGTGTACGGGCAGACCAGATTATCACCCTGGTGACGCAGAAGTCGAAAAAGGGGTATCCGGAGAAACTGCGCCGGGTCAGCTATGTTGACAAAGAACGGAACAAGCGACTCGTATTTCTCACGAACAACTTCGAGATTCCGGCAGCGACGGTGGCTGCGATTTACAAGCAGCGCTGGCAGGTGGAGCTGTTTTTCAAATGGATCAAACAGCACCTGCGGATCAAGTCGTTCATCGGAACGTCAGTCAATGCCGTGAAGAGCCAGATATGGGTTGCCTTGTGCATCTATCTGCTGGTGGCGATCACGAAAAAGAAGTTGGGGGTTCCGTGTTCGCTCTACACTTTTCTACAGATTCTGGAGGTCAACTTGTTCGAGAAAAAGCCCATTTCATCGCTGGTTGCGGAGGCTCTCAAGCGAAATGCTGATTATCCTGAGCGCAACCAACTGAACTTATTCAACTATTAACCGGACAGTAGTGAAATAAAATATATAATATTTATGTTCGCCATAATTAGTTTTTATGGAAAGGGTTCATGTGGATATCCGCCAGTTGCAATTTTTTGCCGAGATCGTCAGATACGGCAGCTTCACCAAGGCTGCGGAACGGTTGCACGTAGCCCAGCCGGCAGTGAGCATGGCTATGAAGAAGTTGGAAGAGGAACTTGACCTCATACTCTTCAACCGTCAGGAGAGGAGAATTTCCCTGACCGCCGAGGGAGAGATCTTTCTGCGGCATGCGGAGAAGATACTGGATGAGGTGAAGTCGGCGGAGACGGAAATGGAGGAACTGCGGGGGCTTGCCAAAGGCGAGGTGCGGGTGGGAATCCCTCCGATGATGAGTGCATATTTCTTCCCGGAGATCATCCGTGACTTCTCCAACAGCTACCCCGATTTGCACCTTACGGTGTCGGGTGAGGGAGCTTCAAAAATCCAGAAGATGATCATTGACGGGGAACTGGACATGGGGGTCGTTGCCGGCGCGAGCTTCCCCGAAACGCTTGAGGTGAGAAGGTTCCTGCGGGAAGAGGTGATCGTTTGCGTCCCCAGGAGCCACCCCCTGGCGTCAAGGGGGAGCCTGACGCTGCACGAGTTCGCCAGGCATCCGTTGATCTTCTACCGGGAAGGGTACTATTTGAGGGAACTCATCCTTGACGTTCTGAGGGGGGCAGGCCTCAGTCCAACCATCAGATTTGAAACAAATCTCTACACTCTGGTCAAGTCGCTGGTCCAGAAGGGTATGGGTATTTCGGTCTTTTTGAGGATGGTGGTTGCTGAAGATGACGATCTTACGGCAATATCCCTGGATCCACCGCTGTTCCTCGATCTTCTGATCGCCTGGAAAAAGCATGGATATCTCTCCCGGGCAAACCGCGCGTTTGCCGATTACCTCCTTGAGAAGGGATCAAGCGCAGCACTGTAGCAACCTGGACGACGTGACCGCCTCCTGCGCCGGCGGGTCGGTGATCCTTATGCCCGGGTGGTTACCTACTACCGTCCTGGCAGCTACAGGGGGAGCATTGATTCCTTCACGCTGTCTCATTAGGGTAGGCCGCGCCAAGGCCCCGGCTCTTGACTTCACCACTGTAAAATTGATATTTTCGGAAACTTGATGATTTAGGTGAGGGGAACAAACCAGAGAATGAATAATGCTCTAACCATTGACGTGGAGGAATGGTTTCACGTCTGTGGTGTTGCAGGATACGGTTACGGAACTCACCCGTCGCACGTCCTGCGGAATGTTGACAGGCTGCTCGAGTGTTTCGCGGCGGTGGACGTTACGGCCACCTTCTTCGTACTCGGTTCGGTAGCCGAAGCATTGCCGTCGCTGGTCCCGGCAATAGCAGCGGCCGGCCACGAGGTTGCATCGCACGGTTTCTCCCATACGCTGATTACAGCGTTGTCGCCGGCCGCATTTCGCGACGAATTGCGCCGAACCAATGATATTCTCTCGATTCAGTCGGGCAAGCGGCCCATCGGGTTTCGTGCCCCCCAGTGGTCTCTTTCGCGTACGGTGACACCGTGGGCATTCGAGATCCTGCATGATGAGGGATTCCGCTACGATTCCAGTTGCAACCCGCTCCCTTTTGTGGGGGATCGGTCCGGTTCCCGCGTTCCCTACAAAATCGGGATGGCTGGGAAAAGTCTCTGGGAGATTCCCCCGATGGTAACGCCGTCGATGCTGGGAAACCTCCCGACCGGCGGGGGATGGGGATTCAGGTTCTTTCCGCCGCGGATGATCGAGCGGACTGTACAGCGCCTCAATGAAGAGGGACAATCGGCTGTTTTCTATCTTCATCCCCGGGAGATTGACCCCAGTGGTCCGCGTCTTCCATTGTCGCTCTTTCGACAGTTTGTGGCCTATGGCCCACGGACTGACGCATTGCAGCGGCTGGTCCCGCTTATGAAGCGGTTTCGTTTTACTTCTCTGGGCAATCTGGTGGATCAGTGGGAATCTGCGTAGTTATACCGGCATTCAATGCCGCTTTGACAATTGAAGCAGTTGTTCGGGAGACTCTGGAACAGGGATTGCCCCTCGTGGTCGTCGATGACGGCTCCGAGGACGGCACGGCAGACTGCGTCAGGGGACTGCCGGTGAACCTGGTCAGCCACGGGAGAAATCGCGGCAAAGGGGCAGCCCTGAAGACAGGCTTCGCATGGGCGTTGGAATACGGTTTTTCCGGCGTGATCACCCTGGATTCGGATGGACAGCACGACCCTACGGCCATCACACTTCTGGCGGAAACGGCCAAGAACGACGGTTGGGATATCCTCGTGGCCTCCCGCTTCGCCCAGTTCAACCAGATGGCAGGGCTGCGGCGCCACTGGAACCGGTTCGGCGCCTGGTGCATGAAGAAGCGGACCGGCTTTCAGATCGACGACAGTCAGTCGGGCTTTCGCTATTACTCGGCCCGTCTCCTGCGGATGGTGTCTCTCGGGAAAGACGGCTACGATCTGGAGATGGAAATCCTGATGAAGGCCTGGCAGGCCGGTTGCACCATCGGCTCGGTGCCAGTGCCGGCCCGGGTGGCGGACGGCCGGGCCACCAGCCATTTCCGGCCGGTGCGCGACACCTGGAACATTTGCATGACATTTCTTCGGTATATGTAGGGAACTCTAGCCATGCTGCAAAGCCTTAAAAACTATTCAACGGAAAAGATCGTTTCGCTCCTCCTGTCTCTGGCCACCAACTCGTCCAACGAGACCCTGGCTCGGATGACCCACCTGATGGAGCTGATCCCGAAAAAAGACTACTACCGGGAGCGGATCCGGTGGATCAGGCAGCTCATCCGGGAAAACCATCCGAGCATCGAGTTTCCCCGCCGGATCCTCCGCGACCTCCACCCCAACCAGCGCGACAAGTGGATCACCAACCTGGCGGTGAACCACCTCCTGATAGGGACCAACAAGCGGAAGGCCTGGGCCGACCGGGAAGGGTACTATCCCCCTTCCACGGTAGTCATCAGCCCCACCATGAAATGCAACCTCTCCTGCTACGGCTGTTATGCCGGCGATTACGGCAAGGGGCTGGAACTCTCACTGGAGGAGGTGGACTCGGTCCTGACCCAGATGAAGGAGATGGGGGTCTACTTCGCGGTCATCTCCGGCGGTGAGCCGTTTTTCATGCCGAATATCTTCGAGATCTTCCGCAAGCATTCCGACATGGCGTTCCTGGTCTTTACCCACGGCGGGCTCATCGACGAGGCCATGGTTGAGCGGCTGATCGAGGTGGGGAACGTCATGCCCGCCTTTTCCCTGGAGGGGTATGAGCCGGAAACCGACGAGCGGCGCGGTCCCGGTCACTTCCGCAAGGTCATGGGGGCCATGGATCTTTTGCGGAACGCGGGGCTCTCCTTCTGCGGCTCCTTCACCCAGACCAGCAGGAACACCCCGGTCATCACCGACGGAAGCTTCATCGACATGCTCCTGGAGAAGGGGGTATTCGCCCTCTGGCTCTTCACCTACGTGCCGGTGGGGCGAGATCCGAACCTGGAACTGATGGCCACGCCCGAGCAGCGGGACCTTCTTCGGACGAGGGTCGCCGAGTTCCGCGCCACCAAGCCGATGCTCTTCATCGATTTCTGGAACGACGGCCCCATCATCAGCGGCTGCATCGCCGGAGGACGGAAATACTTCCACATCAACGCCAACGGCGACATCGAGCCGTGCGTTTTCTGTCACTTTGCCGTGGACAACATCCGCCGTACCTCTCTCAAGGATGCGCTCCGGTCGCCGCTCTTCCAGAAGATCCGCCAGCAGCAGGGGGAGCATGAGAATCTCCTCCGTCCCTGCATGCTGATCGACCACCCCGAGGTGGGACGGGAACTCTTCAACTCCGAAGGGGTCTATCCGACCCATGAGGGCGCTGCCGAGATATTTACCGGCCTTGCCGGGCAGGTGGATGCCTACGCTACGGAGTATGCCGGGATCGCCGATCCCGCATGGGAGCGGGAATTCGTCGATACCGGCCGCGCTGAAAAGAAAGTGAAGAACCGTAAGCGGTGACCTATTACAACAGTATCAACCTGTTCCTGATCAACCTGTTCACCCGCCTCGTGCCGCGGTGGCTTTTCCCCCCCTTTGCCTTTGTCACCGCCGGGATTGTCTACTTCCTTGCGGGCACCCAGCGGCGTGGCACCCGGGAAAACCTTCGGGTGGTGACCGGCCGCCGCCATGTGGAGGGGCTGCTGATCAGCACCTTCTACAAGTATGCCCGCAATTGGGCCGACGTGATGCTGATGATGCGCCTCACGGGGGAGCGCCTCTTTTCCCTGATCGGCCGACGCAGCATGAGTACCCCCCTGGATGAGGCCCTGGCGGCGGGCACCGGCGCCATTCTCGTCTCGCCCCACTTCGGGAACTGGGAGCTCGGTGGGCTGGGGCTGGCCGATCTGGGGTACAAGATCAACGTCCTCACCTTCCGGGAACCGGACGAGAAGGTGAATGAACTGCGGGAGCGGGTTCGGGGGGAGCGGGGGATAGGGTTCATCTACGTGGACCGCCACGACACCTCGCCGCTGGCCATCATCGAGGCGGTCAACGCCCTGCGCCGCAACGAGGTCGTGGCGCTGCTGGGGGACCGGGACGGCTCCTCCCACACGATGTCCGTCGAATTTTTTGGCCGCCCCGCCAATATTCCCCTGGGGGCCGCCTATCTCTCCCTGGCCAGCGGGGCACCGGTCATCCCGGTCTTCGTCCCCCTTGAAGGGGGGAGGTACGCCACCATCATGGAGGAGCCGATCCATTTCCGGAGCGGGCACAGGGACCACGGTATCGTGATCCGGGAGGGGGTCGAACGGCTCATTCGGCTCTTCGAAAAATACATCCGGGTCTATCCCGACCAGTGGTATAATTTTTTCCCTTACTGGGACCAATCATCGCACACAAAAGGATAAGGCATGGCAGACCAACTGATTGAAGAAGTTAAACAACTCATCATAGACGCCCTCCGGATTGAGGGTATGACTCCCGCCGAGATCGATACCGATGCGCCGCTCTTTGGCGAGGGGTTGGGACTTGACTCCATTGATGCCCTCCAACTGGTGGTGGCCATGGAGAAGCAGTACGGCGTCGTTGTTCCCGATGCTGCCACCGGGACCAAGGTCTTTCAGTCGGTCCGTACCGTGGCCGACTTTGTCGCGGAAAACCGTAAATGAAGCTCCTCTTCGTCTCTCCCGGATGGCCGCGGGGGAGGCTCTGGGGGGAGCTGGGCTTCAAGTTTCCTTCCCTTTCCCTTGCCGCGCTGGCGGCCGTCACCCCCGAATCGTGGGACGTGGCCCTTTGCGACGAGAATATCGAGCCGCTCGATCTGAATTCCGACGCCGATCTCGTGGCAATTACCGCCATGACTCCCCAGGCACCCCAGGCCTACCGGATCGCTGCCGCGTTCCGCGCCCGGGGGAAGCGGGTGGTCATGGGGGGCTTCCACGCCAGCAACCTGCCGGAAGAGGCGCTCCAGCACGTGGATGCCGTGGTGGTGGGAGAGGGTGAGGTGGTCTGGCCCCAACTCCTGGCCGACCTTGAGCGGGGCGAGCTGCAGCGCATCTACCGGGCCGCAACCGCACTCGCCATGGAAGCGATTCCCGTGGCCCGTCGTGAGCTATTCCAGGGGAAGCGGTACCTCTTCACCAATACCCTCCAGACCACCCGGGGCTGTCCCTTTGATTGTGAATTCTGCTCCGTTACCGCCTTTTACGGCCGTAGGTACCGCAAGCGGCCGGTGGATAACGTTCTGGCCGAGCTGGAACTCCTCCGCCGCCGGAACTCCTTCGCCTTTTTCGTGGATGACAACCTGGTGGCCGACCGCACCTACGCCCTCTCCCTCTTTGCCGGCATGAAGGGGATGGGGTTCAAGTGGCTTTCCCACGCCCCCATCGATTTCGCCCACGACCGGGAGTTCCTGCGGGCCGCCGGCGAGGCCGGCTGCGTCGGGATGTTCGTCGGCTTCGAGTCCCTGAACCAGGACGCCCTTGCCGCCATGGGGAAGGTGACCAACACGGCCCGTTCCTACCTGGAGGATGCCCAAGCCTTCCGTGACAACGGCATCGGCATTCTCGGCTCGTTCGTCCTCGGCTGCGACAACGACACTCCCGCCGTCTTCGAGGGGCTCCTCCGCTTCTGCGAGGAGGCGCGGCTAGAGGCGGCGATTTTCCCGATTCTTACCCCCTATCCCGGCACCGAGGTCCGACGGCGGCTTGAGGCGGAAGGCCGGATCATCTCCAGCGACTGGCAGGACTACGACATGGAGCACGTCACTTTCCTCCCGCGTGGGATGTCCGTTGACGAGCTTCAGCAGGGGTATGACTGGCTGAACCGTTCCTTTTACTCCTTACCATCCATGTACCGGAGAATCTTCAAGGCCCACCGCTCGGTCCAGGTATTCGCCCCCATGAATTTCGGATTCCGCAGCGCTATCCGCCGGAAGGGGAGGGTCGCGTGATCTGCTTCATGTTTCCCGGCCAACCCCTGACCTTTGAAACAACGGTTCCCGACGATCCCGATTTCCGGCAGGCAACGGCACTGACCCTGGACCGGACTGGCCTTGACCTGGCTGACTCTGCCTTGCTCGGTGAGGGACTGACGGAGCATGTACGGCTTCAGGTCTACGGCGTAGCGATGAGCCTTTACCGCTGCCGGCGGTTGCGTCGTGAAGGGACGGTTCCCGCAATCATCGCCGAGCACAGCATGGGGATCTATCCGGCCATGGCCGCATGCGGAGCCCTTGACGACGGGGATGCCCTGGAATTGACGTGCCGCATCGGGGCCTGCATCGCTGCCATGGGGACACGGAGGTCCTACGCCCTCGGCTGCGTCACGGGACTCACCGCTGCCCCGCTCATGGCCGTGGCCGAAAACAACGGCGTCTTTCTGGCAAACTACAACACATCGCGCCATTTCCTCCTCTCCGGCGAACGGCGGAATGTGGAGGATGCCGTGGCCGAAGCGTTGAACAACGGCGCGTTTACGGCTCGAAGCTTCCCCTGCGATGCGCCGCTTCATTCGCCTCTTATGGAGGAGGTGGCCGGCGAGCTGCGGGAGGTTATCGGTGACTACCGTTTCCGGGAACCGGTGCTTCCGCTCATGAGCCACATTGACCAGGATTATCTTTCTGCTGCCGACCTGCCGGAGTTTCTGGTGCGGGAACTCTCGCTCCCCGTTTACTGGGAGCGGACTTTCCAGGCGCTCTCCGATGCCGGTGTGAGCCGTTTCGTGGAGGTTGGCGTCGGCGATTCCCTGAAAAAGTACAACCGCTGGATTGCCAGCGAAGGGGGCAGGTGAGGGGCGTGAGACACCATGAGACTCAGATAAAGGTGCGCTTCAACGAGATTGACGCCTACCGGGTCGCCTGGCACGGACACTATGTTGCCTGGATGGAGGTGGGGCGCAGCGTGCTGGCTGAGCAGTTCGGCCTCGACGTGGAGAGCCTTGCCGCCGCCGGCTTTCTTGGGCCGGTGGTGAATCTGGAGCTCAAGTACCTGCAGCCGGCCCTGCTCGGCGAAATGCTTACCGTCAGGACTTCCCTGGCGCGGGGTGAGGCGGCGACCCTGGAATTCCGCTGCACCATCATCGGCAGTGACGGCAAGGTTCGCGCCCGGGGAAAGACCGTCCATGTCCTCACCGACCTTGACGGGGTGCTTCAGTACCAACTCCCGCAGGTCATCGGCGAGCGGGTGGAGCGGATGCTCGCCTGGCAGGGGGGGCCATGAACGTCCTGCTGGTTTCCGTCAACCGGGAACATGCCCCGTACCCGGTATTCCCCCTGGGGCTCGCCTGCCTGGCCGGGCCGCTCCGGGCCGCCGGCCACCGGCTGTCGGTCCTCGACCTCTGTTTCGCCGCCGATCCGGAAGAGGCCACCCGCCAAGCCCTGGCGGAGTTCAGCCCCGACGTGGTGGTGCTGTCGCTGCGCAATATCGACAACGTCACCTATCCGGGCTCCCGTTCGTACCTCTCTGGGGTCCGGGATGTGGTGGCCATCTGCCGGGAGAGGGCGGCGGTCGTCGTTGGCGGCTCCGGCTTTTCCCTGATGCCGCGGGAGGTCCTTGCTTATCTGGGAGCCGATTACGGGGTGGTCGGTGAGGGAGAGGATGTCCTCCCCCGTCTCCTGGCGCGTATCGCCGCAGGCGAAGGGGGTGACGGGCTTCCCGGAGTTGTCGCACGGGAGAACGCTGGTTTTCTCCCTCCCCACCCGGTGCAGGCCATCGGCACACCGTTGCGCGGGTTGTTCCAGGTGGAGCGATACCACCGGGAGGGGGGGATGGCCAACATCCAGACCAAACGGGGATGCCCCTTCTCGTGCATCTACTGCACGTATCCCCTCCTGGAGGGGGAGCGGATGCGGCTTCGCCCGGTTGCCGACATCATCGCCGAGATTGGGGATCTGGTGGACGTCCACGGGGTCAGCTACCTCTATTTCGTCGACGACATCTTCAACTATCCACTGGAGTTCGCCCTGGAGCTCTGCCGCGCCATGTCGGCGGCCCGGCTGCCGGTGGCCTGGTCGGCCTTCATCAATCCCGATTTTCTCCCGCCGCAGCTTCTGGACGCCATGCTGGCCGCCGGATGCGACGCTCTCGAATTCGGTACCGATTCCGGTTCCCCGGTCATGCTCAGGAACCTGCGCAAGTCCTTCGGCATCGAGAAGGTTCGGGAGGCGTCCCGACTCTGCCGGGAGGCCGGCGTCGATTTCGCCCACTACATCCTGTTCGGCGGGCCTGGGGAGACGCCGGCAACCATTGCCGAGAGTTTCGCCCTTATGGACGAAGTGGCTCCCACGGCGGTAATCGCCATGACCGGCATCAGGATATTCCCGGGGACGGCAATCTACCGACAGGCGCTGGCCGATGGTCTCATCACTCCGGAAACCGATCTCCTACGACCCGCGTTCTACATTGCCCCGACCATTGCCGACACTCTTTGCGAACTGGTGCGGGAGGAGGCGCTCAAACGGACCAACTGGGTCGTCCCGGGGTTGGAAATCACCGCCAACGATGCGATGCTGGAGGCGCTCCGGCACTTTGCCGGTCCCGGTCCCCTCTGGAAAATGCTCAAGCTTCTTGGCCGCCGCAGGGGATCTGTTCCTTCCCCTTGGAGCCACTCGCCCTCCTGATGCTGTACCCCTTCATTCTGGACTTTTCAGCCTGTGACCAGTAAAATACATCCTTTCACAAAGTCTTTATGCATGGAGCCAGCATGGAATTCGCAGGTAATACCATTGTCGTGACCGGTGGTACCCGGGGTATCGGTCGGGCCATTGCCCTCCGTTTCGCCCGGGAAGGGGCCAGGGTGTTCGCGGCCTATCTCCGGAACGAGAACGCGGCCCGGGAAGTCGCGGCTGAAGCGGCCGGCCTCTCCGGCGAGATAGTGACCCTGCAGGCCGACGTCAGTACCCAGGAAGGTGCCCAGGGGCTCATCGAAACGGCTGCCGCCTCGGGAACGATCGATATACTGATCAATAATGCCGGCATTATCCGCGACGGTTACCTGGCGATGATGGCGGACGACGACTGGGACGCCGTCATTCGCGGCAACCTCTACCCCCTTTTCCATTGCTGCAAGTGGGGGATACGGAAGATGATGGCCAACCGTCGCGGTGCCATCGTGAACGTCTCCTCCATCTCGGGCATTGCCGGCACCGCCGGCCAGACCAACTACGCCGCCAGCAAGGGAGGGATCATCAGCTTCACCAAGGCCCTCGCCCGGGAGACCGGTCCCATGGGAATCCGGGTGAATGCTGTCGTCCCCGGCCTGATCGAAACGGAAATGATCGCGGGAATGAAGCGCGACATGGTCGACAGAATCGTCGCGGGGGCGGCGCTGGGGCGTCTCGGCACCACCTGCGAGGTGGCCGATGCGGTGGCGTTTCTGGCATCGGATCGGGCCACCTATATCACTGGCCAGAGCCTGGTGGTTGATGGAGGGATCCTGTGAGCGCCGGCGTTGTCGCCATAACCGGACTCGGCATCTTCTGTGGCGCAGGGAAGGATATCCCTTCCTTCACCGATGCCCTTATGAACGGGAAGAGCGGGGTCGCCCCTCTGGACCTCTTCGATGTCTCTGATTTCCCCTCCAAAATTGGCGTCCAGGTGAAGGAATACGATCCCCTTGACCACTTCGACCGGAAAGCTGTCTCCCGGCTCTCCCGGGCGGATCAGTTCGGCGTGATCGCCGCCGGCGAGGCCCTCCGGGCCAGCGGCATCGGCAAGCACTGCTCCCCCTATGACATGGGGGTCGTGGTGGGGGGAGGCGCAGCCGGGATGTTCCAGTCGGAGCAGTGGCTCAAGGAGCGCATTGCTGGCCGCAAGGGGCGGCCGAGTCTGCTCCGGGGTCTCCTTCCCGACAAGGCCTCCACGGTCATCGCCGAAACCTTCGGGCTTGCCGGCTACCAGGGGACCATAACCACCGCTTGCTCGTCGTCGGCCACCGCCATCGGCTGGGGGGCCGACCTGGTATCCTCCGGTCGCCTCAAGGCCGTGGTCTGCGGGGGGACGGACACTCTCTCCCTCCTCACCTTTGCGGGCTTCAACTCCCTGCGGGTCGTGGATCCCGAGCCCTGCTCCCCCTTCAGCCTTGGTCGCCAGGGGATTTCCCTCGGTGAAGGTGCGGCCTTCATGGTACTGGAGGACGCGGATGCCGCCCGGCAGCGCGGCGCAACGGTCTATGGCCACGTGCGAGGGTACGCGGCAGCCGGGGAAGCCTACCATATGACCGCCCCGGAGCCGTCGGGAACGGCGGCGGCCCGGGTGATGACCGAGGCCATGCGGATCGCGGGGATCGATGCTGGCGCGGTGGGGTGGGTCAATGCCCACGGCACCGGAACGCCGTTGAACGATGCGGTCGAATCGAAGGCGATGAAGCTGGTCTTCGGCGAGGGGGTCGCCAACGTCCCACTCGTCTCCACCAAAGCGCTTACCGGTCACTGCCTGGGTGCCGCCGGGGCCGTCGAAGGGGTGGCGACTGTCATCGCCCTGAACGAGGGGATCATCCCTCAGACGTTGCACTTCCGGGGACGCGACCCCGAATGCGACCTGGATTACTGCCACGACGGCCCACGCGCCAGCGGGGCAACCGTCGCGCTCTCCAACTCGTTTGCCTTTGGCGGCAACATCACCACCCTGGTGTTATCCCGATGAAACCTGTGACCCATGACATAGTCGTCACCGGCCTCGCTGCCATCTCTGCGGCCGGGGTTGGCCTCGAAACCCTTGCCGCTGCGATCAGCGACGGACAGAGCCGCCTCCGTCCCGTTCCGGAAGACCTTGCCGGTGGAGGGCACCTGTGGGGGCCCGCGGACGGATTTCGCGCCGCCGACTTCATGCCCCCCCTCAAGGCACGGAAGTTTGACCGCTGCAGCCTGATGGCCGTGGCTGCCGCCGGCATGGCGCTGCGGGACGCCGTCCTCGACCTGAAGGGAGTCGATCCGACGCGGGTCGGCATCGTTTTGGGGTGCGGGTTCGGCGGCATTGCCAACTCGGTCGAGTTCCTCAGCGGCTACTTCACCGGGGGGGTAGATGGCCTTTCACCGATGCTCTTTCCCAACACGGTGGCGAATGCCGCTGCCAGTAATGCCTCCATCGAGCATGGCATCCAGGGGCCCAATGTCACCTTTGTCCAGCGTTTCTGTTCGGCGGAGACAGCCCTGACGATGGGGTGCCGTTTCCTGGAAGAGGGGCGGGCGGACGTGATCATTGCCGGTGGTGTCGACGAGTTGAATGCCATGATGATCAGGGGATTCGACGCGATGAAGCAGCTTGGGAGCTACGCAGGGGGATTCGGCGAAGGGTGCGGCCTGCTGGTTCTGGAACGTCGGGACCATGCCGAGCGACGCAGGGCGCCGGTACGGGGGAGGATTGCCGGTATCCGGTCGGTGGGGCTCATCCTTCCCGGTGCCGAGGACGAGGGGGTCGCCCGACTTCTTCCCGAGAACCTCTCCCAGTACCGCATTTCCGTCTCCGGCACCGCTGACCTTTCTCCCCGGTTGATGGAACGGTTACCCGGTGCGCCTCAGCTCCAACTGCATCGTCTGACCGGCCGGTCGCTGGCTATGGGTGGGCTTGCCCTTGCGGCCCTGCTCCTTACGCTTCGGGAGGGGGAACAGGGCCTGCATCTGGCTGCTTCGCCGGAAGGCCCCTTCGTTGCCATCGAGATCAGCGGAGGCGCTCCTGTTTAATCCCAACCCCGAAGCATATCTCCCCCACCGCCGTCCTTTTCTCCTTCTCGACCGCATCGTGGCGCTCCAACCGGGCGAGACGGCCACGGCCGCCATCTCCGTGACCGGCGGCACGAGGCACTTCCCGGACGTGCTCCTTATCGAGGCGATGGCCCAGCTGGGGGGGATCGCCGCCGGACATGAGGAGGGGGAGGGGGGATTCCTGGCGGCTATCGATCGGGCCACGTTCATCGGTTCCGCCTCAGCCGGCGATCTGCTGGAGGTGACAGTCAGGGTGATCAAGTCCTTCGGTCGTCTCCACCTGCTGGAAGGGGAGGTTTCCGTTGAGGGGCGGGTGCTGGCCACGGCCGGCTTTACCCTCGGCATGGGGAGGATTTAGATGCGAAAAGTGATATCCACGGTAATGACGCTGACGCTGCTCCTCGTTCTGGCATGGGGGGGGAGTGCCGCGGCCCGGCAGATCGCGCCGGTGGAAGGGCTTGAGACGCTCCGCCGGAGTTTTGCCGGCATCACCGACTTTTCCGCCGACATCGTGCAGGAAAAACAGATCTCTCTCCTCAAGCGCAAAATGGTCAGCACCGGTACGGTCCGTTTCCGGAAACCGTCCCTCTTCTTCATGGAGCTCAACCCGCCCCGGGCAAGCAGACTCCTCCTGAACGACACGCAAATCACCCTTTATTTCCCACGGGAGAAGAGCACCAGCCAGATGGCGCTTCCTCCCGAACAGAGCCTGCAGCATTGGTTCACGTTCCTGGCGCGGCCGGTGACCAGCCTTCCGGACGGAGTCGATGTCAGGGCCGATCAGCAGGGTGACGCCCTTACCATAACCGTGATCCCCCGTAGCGGCGGGCAGGTGCGTGAGTTTGCCGTGACGCTGCTGACTGACGGAACCATCAGGAAGCTGGTCATCAGCGAAAAGAACGGCGACCGGACTCTCATCACTTTCAGCCGGGTGCGCAAAAACTCCGGGCTGACGGATAAAGATTTTCGTATAAATTAACCCCCCCTTCCTTCCAGGAGTCTCCCCACCCATGCTGAACAGAGTAACCGGCGCGACCCAGTCCGCCATCAAACGCCACCTGTCCTGGATTTTCAGGGTAACCAGCACGCGGCCCGTGATGGTTTTTGCCGCGTTTGTTTTTTTTGTCGCTCTTTCAGTCGTCTCGATTCTTACCACTCGTTTCGAGGCCGATGTCTTCAAACTCTTTCCGGCGCGCCAAGGGGCACTCCGTCTCTTCCTCGATTCCCTCCAGTGGACCGGTAGTGCCAACGAGGCCTATTTCCTGCTCGAAGGGGAGAAGGAGCGCCTCGTCCCGGAGGCCGAGGCGTTTGCCGGCCGACTGAAGGAGCTTCGGGTCGACGGGGCACCGGCCTTCCGCCGGGTCATCTACCGGATCTACGACCCGTCGGAGGCCAGGGCCTTTGCGGACTTCATCGGATATGCCGTGGTGCACCCCGGTTCTTTCCTCGAACCGGCGGATGTGCCGGCTTACCTGGGGCGCCTGGCGCCGAAGGCCATGGACGAGGCCCTCCTCCGGACGGGAACGGAGCTGGCCAGCCAGGCCGGAGCCGGTCTGCGGGACCTGGTCGTGGCCGACCCCCTGGCCCTGCGGGATCTCGTAACTCCTCGGCTGAAACGGGGAAGCCAGGCTCTCGATCTGGACCCGAACTCCCCCTATTTCCTCTCCCGGGACGGCCGAGTGCTGATCATCATTGCCGAGCCTGCCCGTCCGGTGCAGGACATGGTCTTTGCCCGGAAGCTGGCCAAGGGGATCAACCAGGCCAGGGAAGGGGCGCGGGTCCGGATATCCTGCGCCGGGGCCCACCTGTCGGCGGTCATCGACGAGGCGGCCATGAAGGGGGACATCCTCTCCTGCATCCTCTCGTCCCTTGTGGTGGTCCTGCTGCTTTTCTTCGCCACCTATCGGCGGGTGCTGCCGACGCTCCTTCTGCCAGTCATCATCGGGGGGGGCGTGGTGTTGGCCTTGGGGGTGGCCGGCGCCTTCCTTCCGTCGATCCATATCATCTCCTTCGCTTTCATGGCGCTCATCATCGGCCTCGGCACCGACTATTCGGTCCACCTCTATGACCGTTATCACATGGAGCGCTGCGCCGGGCTGACGCCGGAAGAGGCCCTGCGGCTCGCCGTCACCGACACGGGACACGGCATCTTCACCGCCGCCACAACTACTGCCATGCCGTTTCTCACCCTGGCCATCACCGACGTGCGGGCACTCTCTGAACTGGGTATCCTGGTGGGACTCGGGGTGCTCTTTTCCCTCTATACGACCTTGTTCCTCCTGCCGCCTCTGCTTCTCTTCATGGAGCGCCTGTCGCCCCGTTTTGTCTACCGGCCGCTTCCCGGCTTCGGCCTGGCCGCACTCTGGCGGGGTAGCCGTCGCCGGGGCCGGCTGGTGAAAGTGGTGTCGATTCTCGCCGTGGCGGCTTTCTGCATCATGGCCTGCTATACCACCTTCGAGGGGGAGCTGAAGAACCTCCAGCCGCGTCATTCCGAGGCGTTCCTCACCCAGGAGAAGATCGAGCGGCACCTGAGCCTGAGTCCGAAACAGATGCTGGTGGCGGTGGAGGGTAAAGACCTTGGCGATGTGCTGGCACGGGGGGCGCGGGTTGATCTCCTTGTGGAGCGTTACCGTCAACGGGGAGAGCTGGCGGCTTTCTCCAGTCTGGGCCAGCTGGTTAACGACGACACGGCGCGTGCCGAGGTTTCACGTCAGATCGACCAGGGCCTTGCGGGGAGGGATCCGGGCAGGGCGCTCAAGGATGCTTTGGAGCGGCAAGGGTTTGCGGTGGAACCGTTTGAAGGGACCATCGCCGGCCTTGTCTCCCTCCGGGGAAATGGGTCCTCATTGTCAACCGAAGCAATTACCCGGCTTGCCGCATCGCCGCTCAAGGGGGCCGTGGACCGGCACCTGATCAGAGATGCTGCCGGTTACCACCTGCTGGTCCACCTTTTCTACAAAGGGGCTGAATTTCCCCAGGATGCCTTCCTGAAAGAACTGTCGGCCATCGACCCGTCGGCCCGTGCCACCAGCGTCGATCTGGTGAGTCGTCAGCTGGCTGCCGACGTGAAGCAGAGTTTTCTCTGGGGATTTGTCATTGGCGGGGCACTGGTGATCTTTCTCCTCCTCTCCCATTTCTCCTCGATGCTGGGACTATTTGCCTCTTTCTATCCAGTTTTCGCAGGCATTGCCGCCATGCTCGGCATCATGGCCGTCAGTGGCATGGGAATCAATTTCATGAACGCCATGGTCCTGGTGACGATTCTTGGCATGGGGAACGACTACGGAATGCACATAGCCCACCGAGTGGAGGGGAAGGACGAGCCGGAGCGGGAGTTCGTGCAGGCCGGCCGGGCGGTGCTCCTGTCGGCCCTCACCACCATCGCCGGCTTCGGCTCCCTGGCCTTTGCCGACTACGGAGCCCTTGCCTCCATCGGCTGGGCCACCAACTACGGTGTCGGGGCCACCATGATTTTTGCGCTCGTGTCGCTTCCCGCGTTTCTCGTGGCGGGACGGCGGCGATCTCCGGCCCCTGGCAGGGAGATACGCCCATGAAGTCCCGTCCCCGCCTCCTCTTGGTATATCCCGCCACCCACAAACTCGGGTGGGTGCGGCGGTTCCAGCTTCCCTCCCTCTCCCTGAAACAGGTGGCTGCGGTAACCCCGCCGGAGTGGGAGGTTGTCATGGCCGACGAGGTCCATGAGGATGTTCCCTTCGGTGAAAAGTTCGACCTGGTGGGGATCACTGCCATGACCCACCAGGCGGTCCGGGCCTACGAGATTGCCGACCGGTTCCGGGCGCAGGGGGTGCCGGTGGTGCTGGGGGGAATCCATCCCACCGTGCTTCCTGAGGAGGCCCAGGCCCATGCCGATGCGGTCCTTATCGGGGAGGCCGAACCGGTCTGGGCAAAGCTTCTGGACGATTTTCTGGCGGGACGTCTGGCTCCCCTCTACCGGGCACCGATACCTACCGACGATCGCCTCGTGATCCCCTGGTCCCGGCGCGACATCCTGGCCGGCCGGCAGTACCTGACCACCCAGACGGTACAGGCTAGCCGGGGATGTCCCTATGACTGTCCCTTCTGCACCGTTACCCCGTACTTCGGCCGCACCTTCCGCTACCGAAATCCCGACGACGTCCTGGCCGAGCTCCGCTCCTTCGAGGGTAAGCTGATGGTGTTCGTGGACGACAACATTCTGGGGGACCCGGTCCGGGCCAAGCCGATCCTGGAGGGGATGGCGGGGATGAATCTCCGCTGGGGAGGGCAGGCGAACCTCCGCTTTGCCGAAGACCCGGAACTGGTCAAGCTGGTGGCCCGTTCCGGCTGTATCGGGATCTTTGTCGGCATCGAGTCGGTGACCGGTCCCCATGCGAATCACGCCAAGACCGGAAACGGCTCGTCGCAGATCGACCTGGTAAAGCGGGTCAGGGATGCCGGAATCGTGCTGGAGGCCTCCATGATCTTCGGGTTCGACGACCACGACGAGGGAATCTTCGAGCGGACGGTCCGTTTCCTGGAGGAGTGCGCCCCCAGCATCCCCACCTTCAACGTCTTGACCCCTTACCCCGGCACGTCGCTTTTCAAACAGTTCGACCGGGAGGGGCGGTTGCTCCACAAGGACTGGAGCCGCTACGACCATGGACAGGTGGTCTTCCGGCCCAAGCAGATGACTCCGGAGCGGCTCTACCGCGGCTGGCAGGAGGCCCGGTGGGAGGCCTACCGCCTCCCCGCCATCGCCTCGCGGGTGATGAAAGGGAAGGGGAAGCTGGTCAACCTGGCCTACAATTTCCTCCGGCGCGGAGGGATCGAACGGCCGGACCGAATCGTCCACATACGCGAGGTTGCTGAACCATGAATATCCTGCTTCTTCGCCCCCATCCAGGGAGTGATGCCTTTGGCCTCGGCCCCTTCTTCCGGGTCGAGCCGCTGGGTCTTGAATACCTGGGGGCCGCCCTGCTTGCTCGGGGGCACGCTGTCACCATCGCCGACCTCCGTTTTCGCCCCGGCGCCTCCACCTGGGTCCGCCGCAGCCAGCCGCGGTTAGTGGGGATCACCTGTCTCCATGCCCTGGAATATGACCGGATCATTGCCACGGCCCGCGAGGTGCGGCGGGTTTCGCCGGACGCCTTCATCCTTGTCGGCGGCCATGCCGCGGCGGCGTTCCCCGATCCGCTCAAAGACAATGTCATCGATGCCATCTGCCTGGACGACGGCGAGGAGATCATCACCGCCCTCGCGGAGGCTCTGGAAACGGGACGGCCTCTGACCGACATCCCGGCCCTGCTGTTCAGGACAGGGGACGGCTGGGTGGAAACTCCCCCTCTATCCGATCAGACCTGCCTCGACCTGGTCCCGCTCCCGGCGCGGCACCTCGTGGACCGGCACCGCAACAACTACCACTGTCTCCTCTTTAAGCCGGTCTGGCTCATCGAGACCGCCCGGGGGTGCCCCCACCGCTGCTCCTTCTGCTCCGTCTGGCAGCTCTATGGCCGGTCGGTGCGCGAGCGGAGCATCGCCACGGTGGTGGAGGACTTCGCCACTGCCGGTGATTCCATCTTCGTGGCCGACGACCTCTTCTGGTACAACCGGGAACGGAGCATCGAGCTTGCCGAGGCGCTGAAAAAGCGGGGAGTCCACAAGCGCTGGATCCTCGTTCAGACCCGCACCGACCTCATATGCCGGAGCGCCGACATCATGGCGGCCTGGCGTCCCCTGGCCAAGGACTTCGACATCTTCCTGGGGCTTGAGGCGGCCAGTGACAAGGGCCTTTCCGGTCTCGACAAGGACGCGGGGCTTGCGGAGAGCATCGAAGGGGTCAGGATCGCCCGGGAACTCAAGTACGGCATCAACGGCAACTTCCTCGTGGGCCACGACTGGGGCGAGGAAGAATTCCGCGAACTCTGGGACTTCGTGGCCCAGTACGGCCTGCAGCGGGCCGGCTTCACCATCCATACCCCGCTGCCGGGGACCGACCACTACCGCGAGATGAAACCGCGGATCCCCGACCAGCCCTGGTCCAACTTCGACATGCACCATCTCCTCTGGGAGCCGCGCATCGGCGCGAAGCGGTTCTTCGAGCTTTACGCCGAAACCTGGCGCCGCTCGATCCTCAATACCTCCGGCGAGAAGAGTATCGTCGACTGGATGCGTCAGGTCCGACCGAGCCAGATTCCGTACATTGCCCGGGTGCTCTGGCGCACCCAGCGGATGATGAAGCCTGCGGCCTATTTGAAGGAGTATGAGGCGACGCGGCCAAGGTAGAAGGGAACGGTAAGGGCGGGATGACATGAAAAAGGAGGAGGTGCTCAAGGCATCTCCCCCTTTTTGTGTTCAGTGCAGGTGGTTGTCAATACAGCTTTTCAACGAAGTTCGCCAGGTTTTCACCGATGCTCATGGCCTGAGCGGGGAAGGCTGTTGAAGCCTGCTCCCATTATTGAACCTTCCTGCCTTTGTATTCTGTAAATTCCTTATGGTACCCCTCGGTAATTTCTCGCTCATAGTCTGTGACCGCTTCTTTGTATTCGTGATCAGACAAGTCTTCATACGGGTCTGTTGGATCAAGTTCATAGAACGTACAGCCATCATTGCCGATTTCAGAAGCCAAATGCTCTGCAGTAACAGGAGTCAGAGTGACACGCGCAACCCACCATCCCATGCGAGGTGTTTGCTGTACATAGTATACGGTGTCCGGTTCGAATTGTATCTTACCGGTTTCAAGACTTTCCGTCCTTGTAATGAGATATTGTAAACCCGGTTCAATGTCGGTCTTAATAAAGCAACCTTTCCCTTTCGTTACCCCAATAAATTTTTTATCAAGGTGAGTGAAAAAGTTGACAGCACCACCAAAACTAGTCGTTCTGGCTATCACAAGTGCGGCCTTGCCAGTCTTTGGTTTTACAGTCATGATGTCCAGCGGTTCTTCCTTCTTAACCATATGAGATGGTCCACAAGCAGCTAACATCATCATCAGTGGAAGAAGCAATAACAATCTTTTTAAGTTACGGCCCAACAAAATTGAGTGAGTACTAGTCATGACATCCTCCTGTTCGTTACGTTGTTAGATGACAAGCTGCTGGAACAAACCAAACAATGATCTATACCGAAAAGTGTCGTTTAATTAATATGATTTGTAGCACCTATGTGTCAAGTGGTTAGTTGGGGTTAATTTCAAAGAACACGACAGCCCCACTAAAAACTTGCTGGAGTTGAGCGGTTAGTTGAGGTTCTCTTCTTCTTGATTTGTTATATTTAATTATATCATTATATCCATAAACAACTTGATTCCGTTACCGATGTTTGCTACCTTCCGCCCACCGAAAAAAAACTCACGATGCATTTGTGATAGACGACAATACTAAACCATCCGCGAGGATGGGGCGGAAAACCCACAGGGTCTCCCTGAGACAGCCGGGTTGCCGAAATATCAATTGATATATATGGCAACCCGGCTGTTTTATTACCATCAGGGAGGTAGAAGTATGCAAAAGAAAAAGATTTTGGTTGTAAGTCTCGTGGTCTGCGCAGTTGTAACTCTTGTATTCTTGTCGCTACCTAAAAAAGGTGTGACCGCCACAAACACCGGCTGGAAAGTAATGGTCAGCAATGATCTCGGTATTCATTGCACCTGTCCGGATTCATCTCTCATCTCAATACTTCCACCAGCCAACACACTTCGGGCACAGGTTTTCAACGGTTCAGAAATAGTTACTGATCCTGCCAAGATCAGGGTCGAGTATTCGGTGCCATTTGCTGACCAGTTGATGACGGACCCCCAGTATCTGACCTACCTCGACAACGCCAACAAGATGTATCCGACCCAGGAAGGCTGGGCCAAGGTGAGCCGGACAAATCCGGTTTCCATAGTCGGCACTCCCCTGAAATCGGGCAAATTTGTCTCCAAGCCCGAACACAATATGTGGGTGGCTGAACTTATTCCGGTTTTCCCTCCGAAACAGCCAGCAGGAGGTGAAGGAACGTTCAAGGATGCCTTTGGCGATATCCGCCAGGCATTCCCCAAAGTAACCGTTACGGTAAAGGACGCGGTGACCGGCGCAGTGCTCGCCCAGAATACCAACACAACAACTCCTGTGGCCTTTGCCAACTGCTGCACCTGCCACAGGGAGATTTACAAGGATAAGTTTGGACAGTATCCGGCGAATCCGCTCGACAGTTTCCGTCAGACCATGCTCGCGCCCCATGATCTCAAGCACAACACAGACCTACTGAAACTTACCCAAGCCGGGATTCCGGTGCGGTGCAGCCGTTGTCACATGGATCCCGCTGTCGGTGGAAAAACTCCCGGATATCCGCTGAGCCTTTACCCGGCGGCAGCGGGGCTCAGACTTCCGATCCCCGCCAAGACGATGACCCTGAGTATGGCGCTCCACCAGGGACACAATCTGAAAAACGAATTCCACACCCGCTATGCAGCGCTAGGGTTCAAGGAATCCTGCGAAGCCTGTCATCCCGGCAAGGAAACAGTGGGGTGCATGCGTGGCCTCCACGTGAATATGACAACCGCAAGTGGCAAGAAGCTTGATTTCAACTGCTCGGATTGTCACGGAGATCTCAATATGCGGTTTGCAACCGGGCAACTCCTGGACCCTTGGTCGTACCGGACATTGCCGAGGTGTTCCAACTGCCACAAGAGCAACATTGGGGAGTGGACCAACGCGCAGATCGAGAAGTACGGAAAGATCCAGTTCGGCGGCGCGTACCTGAATAGCCGCGGGCACGCGGACAACAAGATCCTGTGTACTTCGTGTCACGGGTCACCCCATGCTGAGATTCCTTCCAAGATTTCCTGGGAAAACATATTTTATTCGACCTTCAATGGCGGCAAAGCAGCACCTCTCGGGAAGTGCTACGGTTGTCACACCGACGCTGGTTACAGCGGATGGGGCAGACCTCCCCATGGCATGTCCGATAACCTTGCTCCTTAATAGTTCTAACTCGTGACGCAAGACTAAGTACTAAAACTGAAAAAGCATGAGTTCCATCAGGAATTCATGCTTTTTCAGTTTAGAACCCAACCGATTGCTCGATCACTGTTCACATTTTCCTGCACCTATTTCAGAAAAACCACGACACACCCACCAGAAACTTGCTGGAGTTGAGCGGTTCGTTGGGCTCGGCGGTGCCGGCGTTGGAGACGTGGTGGTAGCGGTATTCCCCCATGATGGCCGTATCCTTCCCGATGAGATACTGGATGCCGGTTCCCCCCTGGTAGGAGAAGTCGAGCCGTGTCCCCATGGTGGGGAGACCCAGGTCCACGAAGAGTACCCCGCCGCCGGCAAAGACGTAGGGGTACAGTTTCTCGTCCGCCAGTCCGGTGAATTTCCAGCTCCCGAGAAGGTAGCCGCCGGTCATGATCCGGTCCCGCTGATCGACCGCCAGATGGATGGGGAGTTCCACCAACAGTTCGTGACGTCCTTGGTACCATGACCCTTTTCCCACCTCGTCCGACAGGAACCAGCCGAAGCGTCCGATGGCATCTGCGGTCTGCACCTGGGTGCGGGTTGCGCCGAAGCCCCGGTGGGTTATGCCGTAGCCGGCAAGGAAGGCCCATTCGTGGCCGGCGGTGGCGACAGATGGCGATTCGGCGGCGCTGCAGGGGGAGGTGGCAAGAAGAGAGCCCGAGACCAGGAATGCTACCAGACAGGGATAAGGCTTCATGCCCTGACTCCTTTGACGATTCGCGCTTGAGTATCCGTAAGGATCACAGCAGTCACCACTTCTGCTTCAGTTCAAAGGCCAGGATCTCCGGAAGGTGCCGCAGGAAGGTAGCCACGCTGTGGGGCGACTTCCAGAGCATCTTCGTGTAGCCCCAATGGATGCGGCTCCGGCGGTAGAAGCGGCTGATGAATTCGTTGTAGAGCCCTTCCAGTTGTTCACGGGTCATGCCGTGGGGGACAAAGACGAAGTTGAGGCAGTTCATCAGCGGCCAGTTCTCGTCGAATTCCCCCTGTTCGCGGATGGTGGCGTAGAGCGGCGCACCGGGGAAGGGGGTGAACTTGGTGACGTTGATTTCGTCCAGGGGGAGTGCCAAGGCGTAGTCGATGGTCCGGCGGATGGATTCTTCGGTCTCTCCCGGCAGCCCCACCATGAAGAGCCCCTTGACCCGCATCCCCGTGTCCCTCACCAACTGCAGTTTCCGCTGTACCTCGTCCAGGCCGTAGAACTTGCGGTGCTTCTTGATTACCTCCGGATCCCCCGACTCGATGCCGAAATTGACCTGCCAGCAGCCGGAGCGTTTGAGGAGCCGCAGCAGTTCCGCGTCCACATGCTCCAGGCGGGCGATGCAGTTGTAGGTCACCGGTAGCCGTTCCCGTTCCTTCAGTTCGCAGAAACGGGCTACCCGGGCGCGGTCGGTGGTGAAGAGGTCGTCATAGAAAAAGACGTGGCGGATCCCGTAGTCGCGGTTCAACATTTTCAGGTGCTCGACGATGTACTCCGGCGAGTTGAAGCGGAATCCCCGGGAGAAGACCGAGCGGTCGCAGTAGGAGCACTGGTAGGGGCAGCCCCGGCTGGAGATGATGCTGGTGTTCGGCGCCTTCGGATAGCTGAAGAGGGGAAGGATGTAGCGTTTGGGGAACTGGGGAAGACGGTGGTAGGCCGGGAAGGGGAGGTCGTCAAGGTTGGCGATATGCTCGCGGAGGGCACTGATGACTCCCTTGCCGTTCTCCCGGTAGCCGACGCCGGGTATGCCGCTTCCACCGTGGTCCAGGTTGGTCACCAGTTCGAAAAAAGTCTGTTCCCCTTCGCCGATCACCAGGTAGTCGATGGCCGGGAAGGTGTCCAGCAGCCCAACGCCTACGGAGCAGGCATGGGCGCCGCCGAAGACCGTCGTGATGCCGGGGGCCTTTTCCTTGATCCTTTCGGCAATGGAGTAGCCTTCAAGGAATGACGACGTGGTGCAGGAAAAGCCCACCACATCCGGGCGGCGGCGGATTACCTCGGCCACCAGGGTTTCAGCCGGCATCGGCGTGGCATAGCAGTCGATGACTTCGGTGCCGATTCCCCGGGCCTCAAGAAAGGCGGCTATGCTGAGCAACCCCAGGGGGGGCATGAGATTGAAGATGGTGGTTATATCGGTTCCGGTCCCCAGCCAGTTGCTGCCGAAGGGATGGATGAAGAGGACCTTCACGTGAATCGCCTCGTTGCCGTAATGAATTGCGGCGCTATGCTAGTCGGTTTGATGGAAGAAAGCAAATGCTATCGCTGTCGCCGAACGGTCATCACCTCGACTCTATCGAAGCCAACAGTTTGACTCCAGATACTTATAGCAAACCTACAAGATTTCTGTCCGTTGTTGGTGTTTAACGGCAACCGGCATCATTTATCCGGAGTGGAACGGTTGGGCACAGTAATAGCATCATCGAAAGAACCCTATGAAAATCCTCTATATTGACGACAAAGCGGAAATCCGCACGCTATTGGGACGCTACCTTAAGTCATGGGGGTATGACGCCCTCGGTGCGCCCAATGGCGAGTCCGGGTGGAATCTTATCCAGGAGCATCGCCCCAGCATTGTGATCACCGACTGGATCATGCCCGACCTGGAGGGCCCGGCCCTCTGCCGGCGCATCAGGGGAGCCGGGTTTCCGGAATACACCTACATCATCATGCTGACCGCCAGGAGAGATGATGTGGTGGTCGGCATGGAGGCCGGGGCCGACGATTTCATCGGGAAGCCTTTCAATAAGGAAGAGCTCAAGGTGCGCATCAAGGCGGCCGAGAGGATCGTGACCCTGGAGCGGGAACTGGCGCTCACCAACCTGGGGCTTCAGGAAAAGAACCGCCGGCTGGAGGAGTCGGAAGAACAGCTCCGGCAGATGGCCCATTTTGACAAACTGACTGGGCTGCCGAACCGCCTGCTGTTTTTTGAGCGCCTGGAGCGTGCCGTTGTGGAATCCAAACGAAGCGAGAGCAATTTCGGGCTCCTGTTTGTGGACCTTGACGCGTTCAAGGCGGTAAATGACAACCATGGCCACAAGACCGGGGACGAACTTTTGGTCATGGCGGGGCAGCGCATGGACGGCTGTGTCAGGGCATCCGACACCGTGGCCCGCATGGGGGGTGACGAATTTTGCATTATCGTACGCGGGGTGAAGTCTTTTGACGGTCCGGTGACCGTGGCCGAGAAGATCATTTCAGCCCTGTCACGCCCCTTCGATATTTCCGGCATCACCTGCCGGATCGGGGCTTCGGTGGGGATCAGCGTCTATCCCCATGACGGAGATTCCGTGGAACTTCTCATGACCCATGCCGACAACGCCATGTACGAAGCGAAGAGGGGGGGCAAGAACTCCTGGCGGCGATGGAAGCCGGATTCTCCCGATACTGATGAAGGTGTTCTTCTATGAATAGGCGCGAACTGATGGCCGGCGTCCTCCTGGGGAGCGCCGGCTTTCTCGTCAACTGGTTCAAACTGTCACTGTTCTTCAACGTGGACTTTCTGTTCGGCTCCGTGTTCAGCATGTTCGCCCTGCTGCGGTTCGGACCGGCCACCGGTCTGCTGGCAGCGGTGATTGCCGCAGGGTGCACCTGGCTGCAGTGGCACCACCCCTGGGCCATCGTCATTTTCGGCTGCGAGGCCCTCTGTGCCGGTTGGCTGAGAAACCGCAAACGCATGGACCTGATGCTCGGCGACATCATCTACTGGTTCAGCGGCGGCCTCGTGCTGGTCTGGCTGTTCTATCACCAGGTCATGGGGTTCAATGCCGGCGCCACTCTGTTGGTCGCCCTGAAGCAGGGGATGAACGGCATCATCAACACCCTGATTGCCGAGGCTCTCTTTCTGCTGAGTTGGCGGTTGCGGGGCGGCACCGAACTTCCTTCACTGCGTAAATGGCTGGGAGTCATCCTGGAGGGAGTGGTGTTGGTGCCGGCGTTCGTTTTCGCCTTTCTCGATACAAGCTGGTATTTCCGCCAGCAGATGACGCGCCTGCAGGAGAGTACCGCCCGTACCGCTGAAGTGGGCAACCTTACGATTTCAAGCTGGCTGGACGAAGAGCAGCACAAGCTGGGCATGCTTGTCAAACTGGTCGGTGACCCTGATCACAACCCGTCCCAGGAGATGCAGCGGCTCCTTGAAAGATACCATGCCGCCCATGGCAGCGACACCTACCGGCTGGGGGTCATGGATCGCAACCATGTCACTCGCGCCTTCTCGCCCCGCGTTGACGAAAAGGGCGTTTCCACCATCGGGGTATGGCTGGGTGACCGCCCTTACATAGCAGAGCTGAATGACCCGTCGCACCCGATAGTTTTCGATGCCTTCATGGGCAAGATTGGCGTACCCGGCCCCCGTCTCATTATGCTGGCCCCTTGCATGGTGGGAGGGGAATACAGGGGGGCTGTTTTCAGCGTGGTATCTCTCGGTCATCCTGCTGCACTGCTGAAGGGGATTGTCGGCAAACGGGATGTCAACCTGACGCTGCTGGACAGACATCGCCGGGTTGTTGCCTCTACCGACAGCGGCAAGAAGTTTCTGGAGCAGTTTGCGCTGCCTAAGGGGGGGCAGCTGCATTCGGTCGGTAGTAATGTGAGCCAATGGGTTCCCGATCCGCAACCGGGGGGCGGCCCCATGAAACGCTGGAATCGTTCGTTCTACATGACCGAGATTGCGCTGGAGCCGAAATCAGGCTTCCGACTGGTGGTGCAATCCTCGCTGGCACCGTCACTCAAGGAGATCAACAACCGCGCATCTATCCTGCTGGGGGTTCTGGCAATACTGACACTGGTGGTGGTTGGCCTGTCCCGGTATTTCAGCAGGCGATTGCTGGCGCCCTTTGCCATGCTGGGAAAGGTTACCAGTCAGCTTCCGGTCAGGATTGCACAGGGGGAGCAGATATCCTGGCGCCCCGCGGAGGTCAGGGAGGAGCAGGAGCTTCAGGATAACTTCCGGCTGATGGAAAATGCCCTGCAGAATAGCTTCTCCGAACTGACTGCAATCAATGAGGAACTTGAGCACCGGGTCACGGAACGGACCGCCGAACTGCGGATTGCCAAGGAGGCGGCTGAAAACAGCGAATTACAGCTCCGCAGCATAACCAATTCTGCCCACGATGCGATTCTGATGATGGACCACCAGGGTTCCATTTCCTACTGGAATCCCGCCGCCGAGCAGATTCTGGGGTACAGCGCGGCAGAGGCTCTCGGCAAGAACCTCCACGACCTTCTGACCCCTGAGCGCTATCTGGCCGACCACCTTACGGCATTCTCCGAGTTCCAACAGACCGGCTCCGGCAATGCCGTGGGCAAAACCCTTGAGCTCTTCGCCCGGCGCAAGGATGGTCAGGAAATCGAGGTTGCCCTGTCGCTGTCCGCGGTTTTCCTCAATGGGGCATGGAATGCCGTGGGGTTGCTCCGGGACATCACCGAACAGAAACGGATCAATGCATCCCTGCGGATGCTTTCCGCCGCCGTGGAGCACAGCCCGGTGTCCATCATCATTACCGACCGGGACGGACGCATAGAGTATGTCAACCCCAAGTCCTGCCAGATGACCGGCTACGCCTTTGAAGAACTGCGGGGCCAGAACCCGCGCATCATGAAAGGTCCGACCCACCCGCCAGAGTTCTATAAAAACCTGTGGGAGACCATACTTTCAGGACGGGAGTGGTACGGAGAATTCCATAATCGCCGCAAGGACGGCAGTCTTGTGTGGGTTATGGCATCCATTTCGCCCATCTACGACGAAAAGGGGGAAATCACCCATTTTGTGGGGGTTCGTGAGGAAATCGAAAAGCAGAAAAAACTCCAGGAAGAGCTTGCCAATATCGCACAACTGGAGAAAGTCGCGCGGGACCGGGCCGAACAGGCGAACAGGGCAAAGAGCGAGTTTCTGGCCGGCATGAGCCATGAGATCAGAACGCCCCTCAATGCAATCATCGGCATGAGTGACCTTCTGGCGGAAACCCGTCTTGACGGCGAACAATCAGGGTATCTGTCGGTTGTCCATTCAGCGGGCGAAACCTTGCAGGGACTGATTAACGACATCCTTGACCTGTCGAAGATCGAAGCCGGCATGCTGCAGCTGGATTCTGTACCCTTCAGTCTTCGGGACTGCATCCGGCAACTGACGGACATCACGTCGGTGAAAGCGTCCTCAAAGGGGGTAACGTATTCCTTCTCCGTGAAATCCGCTGTCCCGGACTGGCTCATGGGAGATTCGCTGCGGTTGCGGCAGGTGCTGATCAACCTGGTGGGGAATGCCGTGAAATTCACCGACAGCGGCGGGAGTGTACTTCTGGAGGTTGAGCCGGTCCAACAGTCCGATGCCGAAGTACTGATCAGGTTTTCCGTGGCCGACACCGGCATCGGCATAGCGCCGGAAAAGCTGGACACCATCTTCGAGAGTTTCAGCCAGGCGGATTCATCAACCACCCGGCGCTACGGCGGGACAGGGCTGGGGCTAGCCATCTCCCGTCACCTTGCGGGGATGATGGGAGGTGAAATCGGTGTGGAGAGCACCGTTGGGAAGGGGAGCTGCTTCCGCTTCACAGTACCTTTCGCCATCTCGCGCAGAACAGAAGAGCCGCTTCCGAAAGAACAACTTCCCGGAGACAAGCTCGGCAGACCGCTCTCCATTCTGGTGGTGGACGACAATCTGGCGAACCGCACCGTGCTGACGGCCTATTTCCGGCGTACCGAGCATACGGTAGAGTGTGCGGTAAATGGCGAAGAAGCCCTTGCAAAGATCAAGGGGGGTGGATATGACGTGGTTTTCATGGATATGGAGATGCCGGTCATGGATGGCTATACGGCAGTGCGCCTGGTGCGTGAATGGGAGCGGGAGACGGGCCGGGCGCCGCTGCCGGTGATCGCGCTCACTGCCAATGCGCTCAAGGAAGATCAGTTAAGGAGCCTTGATGCCGGCTGTACCGCGCACCTGACCAAACCGATCAAAAAGGACAAGCTGCTGGAAATCGTCGGAGAATACCAGCAACGACCACGGACCAACGGGAAGCAGGGAACGAACATGGATCGCGACAATGTGCCGGATAAAATAGTGGTCGTCTGCGATCCGGACCTTGAAGACATCATCCCGGCCTATCTGGAGGGGAGAAAGACAGAAGGCTCTGTCATCCGTGAACTTGCGGTCAATGGTCAGTTCGACGAAGTGCGGACCATCGCCCACGGCTTGAAGGGTTCCGGCGGCTGTTACGGTTTTTCGAGGATAACGGAAATCGGGCGGGATATGGAACTGGCGGCGAATGACGGCAATCTCGTCGAGGTGTTGAAACAGCTCGATACCCTCGAGGCGTACCTGCAGGCAATTGAAGTCCGCTACGAATAATCGGAACACGTCATGTTCCGCCGCAAAAAAACGCGGCTCCCGGCTGATTCGGGGGCCGCGTTTTTTTTTGCCCAATCCGGCATCTATCCTTTTGTCACCTTCGGAATGAAGATCTGCTCAGGATCAAGAACATCGTGGATGAAGTGCAATTCTTCACGGGTCGGGGGAAGCGTTTCGCCGCTGACCCGGGAGATGTCCAGGTCGAAGTGGCACATCTCCGTTATTTCTTGCGGCGTTTTGCCGGGGTGGCAGGTGTCCAGGTAGATGCGGCCGGTCTCCCCGTCGAACCGGAAGACGCCGGCGGTGCTGATGACCGCGGACGGACCGCCGCGGTAGGCGGCGCCGTAGAGCTCCCGGCGATGGACGAAGTCGCCCTCCGGCCATTTTTTCACCCGCCAGCCGGGGCTCGTGATGTAGCTGACGTTGGGGGTGAAGCGGCGCTTCTCGTGGACCATGATGAAGACGGTCCGTTTGGCGAAGGAGTTGATGTCGGGGTTGCCGCCGCTGCCGGTGAGGCGCAGTTCTGGGTTGAGGTAGTCGCCGATGCAGGTGGTGTTCACGTTGCCGTATTCGTCCACCTCGGCGCCGCCGAGGAAACCCAGGTCCACGTAGCCCCGCTGGGCGATGCTGAAGGCATCGTAGAGCCCCGAGGCCCGGGAGGCTCCCATCTCGCACCGGGCGTCGCCGACGGAGGTGGGAATGGCCGGCGGGCGGCCGTCGAGGGTGCCAGCCTCAAAGATGAGCTTCAGGTTCGGGGCGTGGGTCTTCTGGGCCAGCATGATCGCCACCATGGGGAGGCCGGTGCCGGCGAAGACGATTTCGTTGTCCTGCACCTCGCGGGACGCCGCGCAGCACAGCAGGTCGGCCAGGCCGTATTCTTCCGGATTCGCATACTCTCTGCCCATATTATTGCCCCCTCTTCACGCCGGTGGAGTAGTTGAGCGCGGTGTTCGCCTTCAGGGTCAGCATCCGCGGCCAGCCGAGCTTCTCCAGGTAGCCCAAGTGGTCGAGCCCCATGATCCACTCCTTGGCGAAGTCATCGAATCCTTCCTGGGTGCGGGTCCGTCCGTAGAAGTCCTTGAGGAAAGCACCGTCCACGTCGTAGCGGCCGAACATGCCTGTGGGGTGGGCGCCATAGGGACACTCCACGATGTAGTCCACCTCGAAGCTGGTGATGGTGTTGCGGTCGGCCTCCCGGCGCAGGTACTCCTCGGGGACGATCTCTTCGGCCATAACGATGGTGATGTCCGCGGTGCGGGCCGCCTCGGGGTCGGAGTAGTACTGGCCGTTGACCCGCACCGTCCCTTCCTCACCCACCTGCTGGACGCACATGATGGCGATGTCCGCCTTTGCCGCCGGTACCAGCACCTGGGGGCCCGCGCCGTAGAAGGGGTCGTCGGTGAAGAGGTACTTGTGCTTGGGGATCCGCTTCCCGTCACGTTTGCCGGCCCGGCCGAGCATGTCGTACTCAGGGTTGTGGATGTCCGTGCCGAGGGATGTCTGAGTGACGGCGTAAGGAGCGCCGGCGGCACCGGCAGCGAAGCGGAACATCATCTCCGCATGGCTGTAATCCTCAACGATGATCTCCTTATTCCCCACCTTGCGGGAGAGGTTGGCGCCGTACTTGCCGTAGAGTTCATGCCCCACCCAGCACGACTCCCAGATGTCGACGCACCCGGCTCCCACGAGGAATTCGGTGTGTGGGCCGCCATTCACTTCGATGAGGTGGAGTCCCCGTCTCTGCTGGCGGATCAGCTCGAAAACGATGGCCATGGGGCGCCGCCAGATGGTGAACCCGGAGAAGGTGAGGCTGGAGCCGTCCTTGATGATCTCGGCGGCCTGCTGCAAGGTAATGCGTTTACCTGTCCCCATACATACCTCCATATGTGATAATTTCTATTGGTTAAAATTCTTGAGAATTTCCCGCGAGATAACCACCCGCTGGATCTCGCTGGTCCCTTCGTAGATGGAGGTGATTCGGGCATCGCGGGCATAACGCTCAACCGGGAAATCCTGGGTGTAGCCGTACCCGCCGAGCATCTGGATTGCCGCGTAGCAGGCCCGGTTGGCCGCCTCGGTGGCATACAGCTTCGCCATGGAGGCCTCCTTGGCAAAGGATTTACCCTGGTCCTTGCGAAAGGCGGCGTTCATGAGGAGGAGCCGGGCCGCTTCCAGTTCGGTGTAGGCATCGGCCACCATCCACTGGATAGCCTGGAAGTTGCTGATCTTTTGCCCGAACTGGGTCCGCTCGGAGGCATAGCGGGTGGCATGGTCCATGGCTGCCAGCCCGACGCCGAGCCCCAGGGAACCGATCCCGATCCGCCCGCCGGCCAGCTCCGCCACGGCGATCCGGAAACCGTCGTTCAACTTCCCCATCATGGCGCTCTTGGGGATGCGGCAGTCGGTGAAGATTACCTCGTTGGTGGCCGAGGCGTGCTGTCCCATCTTGTGCTCTTCCTTGCCGATGATGAGGCCGGGCGTTCCAGCCTCCACCAGGAAGCAACTGATACCTTTACCCTTGGGGGCAGCCTTGTCGGTGACCGCCCAGACCACGAAAACCCCGGCATAGGAGGCGCTGGTAATGAAAATTTTGGAGCCGTTCAGCACCCAGGAGTCGCCGTCGTCCACGGCCTGGGTCACCATCCCGGCGGGATCGGAGCCGGCGCAGGTTTCGGTGAGGGCGAAGCTGGCGGCGGAATACTCGCCGGAACAGATCTTCGGGATGTAAGCCCGTTTCTGCTCCTCGGAACCGACGACCTGGATAACCTCGGCGGCCATGTTGTTGACCGAGACCGTGACCGCCGTGGAGGCGCAGGCCCGCGCGATCTCGGTCATGGCCACGCTGAAGGAGATGGCCCCGGCCTCGGCGCCGCCGTACTCCTCCCGCACGTTCAATCCCATGAAACCCAGTTCGGCCAGCTTTTTCAGGTTGGCCAGCAGGGGGCCGCGGTCGCTTCCCTGGTCAAGCTGCGCCGCCACCGGCTCCAGTTCGGCCTTGGCAAAGTCACGGGCGGTGTCCTGAATCAGTTTCTGTTCTTCGGTCAGTTCGAGATACATGGTTTCTTCTCCTCTGCGACGATAATCGGAATATCCTGCTCCCGTCCCCATTCCTGCCACTCCCGGGCGCTCCGGTCGGCAAAGGCGGCGCGGTACTCTTCTCTGGTACTCACTCCCAGCGACTCTTCGAGCCGGCTCTTGAAGTGGGGCTCCAGAGCTGCCAGGGCCACCCAGCCGTCACGGGCTTCATAGAGGTTGTATTCGGGAATGCCGCCACCCAGAAGAGCGCCCGGAGCGGTACTGCCGTAGCGTAGAGGCTCGGCCATGGCTTCGGCCGCGCGGGAAAGGGCGACCTCCGCATAGCCCGCCTCCTGTCCCCGTTCGCGGATGAGAAGGAGTGCCATGGCGGCCGAAACGGTCTGCTCGGCGCCGGCCATGTCGGCAAGGAGGGTCCGGGGCATGTGGGGAGGGTTGAGAAGACCGAGAGAGGCCTGGTAGGTGAGGTCGTGGCCCGCCTCGTTTTCGCGGGGGGCGGGATAGCCGACGATGGCCACTTGGCAGAGGCGGGGGAATTTCCGGTGAAGCTCCTCCCACCCGAGACCGAGACGGCAGAGGCCGGCGGGGCGGCTGGCGGTAATGAGGAGGTCGGCGGTTGCCAGCAGGCCGTTGAGGTGAGCCAGACCTTCGGCGCTCTTTAGGTCGATCCTGACGACCGTCTGGCCGACGGCCATATCCCGGTACCAATCAGCGTTGTACAGTTCCATGAGGTCGCCTGACGGCGGCTCCACCTTCACGACGGATGCCCCCAGATGCCGGAGGCGCCGGGCGGCGGCGGGGCCGGGAAGATTCACGGCCAGGTTCACGACAACCATTCCTTTAAGGGGCTTCATGGCTCCTCCTCTGTCAGCCCGGTTCACTGCAGTTTGGCCGTGAGAGCCGGCACGAATTGCATCACGTCGGCCACCACGAGGACATCGGCAACTTCCCCGATGGGGGCGTCCTTGTCCTTGTTGATGGCGACAACGAAGTCCGATTTCTTCATGCCGGCCAGATGCTGGATCGCTCCCGAAATGCCGCAGGCCACGTAGAGCTTGGGGCTCACGCTCTGGCCGGTGGTCCCCACCTGGTGGCTGTGATCCACCCAGCCGGCATCCACCACCGGCCGGCTCGCCCCCAATTCTCCGCCAAGGGCCTTGGCCAGAGCCTGGATAACGGGGATATTGTCCTTTTTCCCCACGCCCCGACCGGCGCTGACGATCACCTCGGCCCGGGTCAGGTCCACGTCCTTTTTCTCGGCGGGCTCGTAGCCGACAAATTCCACCGGCGTCGCCCCATCGGGTATGTCGATGCGCTCCACCTTTGGCGTCCCCTGGGGAGTGCCCGTGAAGCTGAAGGCGCCGGCCTGGACGGTGAGGACCGCCTTGCCGCTTGTGGGGGTTACGGCGCGGCGCATCTTGGCGTTGCAGCACCCCACCTCGTAGCCGCCGTCCACAACACCGACGATCTCCGACACCTGCCCGGCCCTGAGAGCCGCCGCCACCCGAGGGGCCAGGTCCCAGCCGTAGGAAGAGTGGACGAAGACGATGCAGTCGGCGTTTTCCCGCTGGACCGCATCGAGAACGATCTTCTTGTGCACGTCCGGGTTGTATTCGCCGTATTTCGCCGCCTCGGCCAGGTAAACTGTGCTATTGCAGGCGGGCAGGGCGCTGTCGCTCCCGATGAGGACCATGGCCTTCTCGGCGCCGATGCGGTCGGCAAAGGCGAGGAGTTCGTAGGTTGTATCGAGGAGTTTTCCTTCGCGATATTCGCAGACAAGCAGTGCTTTCATATGGTTTCTCCTCCTACCGGAGCACGGTCGTTTTTTCTTTCAGGATCCCGTAGAGCTGCTCCACCAGGTTCCCCACATCACCTTCCAGCACGATTCCGCCTCCCTTCCTGGCCGGAGGGTAGAACCGGGCCGTGGCGGCGACGGCCTCTTCCTTCAGCAGGTCGGCCACAGGGATGGCGAGGATCTCTTTCTTCTTGGCCTTCATGATGTTGGGAAGGGTGGGGTAGCGGGGGATGTTGAGGCCCAGTTGGCAGGTGACGACGGCCGGAAGCCGCAGCTTCGCAACCCCCTTGATTCCCCCTTCAAGCTCGCGCTTGGCGGTCACCACGCCGTCGGCGAAGGCGAAGCCCACGAGGGTCGTGGCACAGGCAAAGCCCAAGAGTTCCGCCACCAGCACCCCCACCTGGGCCGAGCCGCGGTCCTGGGACTGCATGCCGGTGAAGACGAGGTCGAATCCCTCGGTGCGGGCGTATTGGGCGATGATCGACGCGATCTGCCACGGATCCTTCCCCTGGGGGGCGGGGTCCTGGATGTGGGCTCCCTTGTCACACCCCATGGCGAGGGCCTTCTTGATGGCCTCGTTCACCCGGTCCGGGCCGATAGAGAGGACTGTCACCTCCGGCTCGTTCCCCAGTTGCTCCTTGAGCTGCACCGCCTGTTCCACGGCATATTCGTCGTACTCGTTCATCCGGAAGGCCAGATCGGTCTCCTCGAACCAGGTGCCGCTGCCATCGGGCTTGAAGCGGGATTCCATGTCGGGAACCTGTTTGACGCAGACGAGAATTTTCATGGGAACCTCCTTAATGTCCTTTTGAGAACGTGGATTTTTCGCAAGGTCAAGGCGATCGAGGGATTGCGCGGAGGCGTAGCAGCGCTACGTCGCACAAGCAATCCCGAAGATCAACGCAGAGATTGCGGAAAAGCCGCGTTCTCTATTCTCTCAGCCACGATTTCCGCCAGATCCCGCACCTTGATGCTCTCCTCGAAACCGCCAGTCTTGATTCCGTCCTCGAACATGGTGAGGCAGAAGGGGCAGTTGGAAACCAGGAGCTGGGCGCCGGTCTCCCCGGCCATCCGGACCCGGGCCTCGCTGATCTTGGTGCCGAGCTTCTCCTCGGCCAGGATCCGTCCGCCTCCGGCGCCGCAGCAGAAGCTGTCGCATCCAGAGCGGTCCATTTCCCGCAGGTCGCCGCCGGCAGCCGCCAGGACGGCCCGGGGCTCGGCGAAGATGTCCTTGTAGCGCCCCAGATAGCAGGAATCGTGGTAGGTGAAGGGGAAGCGTTTCTGTTCGGGGGCAAGCGAAAGACGCCCGCTCTCCATGAGGTTGTGGATGAAGGTGGCGTAGTGCTCGGTTTCCAGCTCGAAGCCCAGGTCACGGTAATCGCGGGAGAGAGTGTTGAAGCAGTGGGGGCAGGTGGTGACCACCTTCTTTGCCCCGCTGGCTTTCATCATCTCTATGTTCTCCTGGGCCATCATCTGGTAGAGGTACTCGTTGCCGAGCTTCCTGACCGGCTCGCCGCAGCACTTCTCATCCTTGCCGAGGATGCCGACCCGGATGCCGGCGGCGGCGCAGATCTTCACGAAGCTGCGGGCCACCTCCCGGTTCCGCTTGTCGAAGGAGGCGTAACAGCCGGCAAAATAGAGGATGTCGGCCTCCTCCCCCTCGGAGACCCGGGCCACGGGGAGCCCCTCAGCCCAGTCGCCCCGGCTGGCATAGGCGAGGCCGAAGGGGTTGCCGTTCACCTCCACGTTGCTGACTGCGGTGCGGACCTCGTCGCCGGGGAATTCCCCCTCCATGAGGGAGAGGCTGCGTCGCATCTCGAGGATCTTGTTCACGTGCTCGATCTCGGCCGGACACACATCCTGGCAGGCACGGCAGGTGGTGCAGCTCCAGAGGACATCGGCGGTGACGGTTTCCACCAGTGATGAGTCAGGGGCGCTCCAGGCAGCCTCGCACACCTGCTTCACCACTTTCATGGGGGAGAGGGGCTTCTCAGTGGCCCAGGCGGGGCAGCGGTCCTGGCACCGCTTGCAGCTCGTGCAGGCGTCGGCGTCGAAGATGTCCTTCCAGGTGAGGTCCGTCACCTTGGTGGCGCCGAACTGTTCCTGGCTTTCGTCCTCCATGTTGAGGGTGCCGATGGTTCCCTTTTCATCCAGGGGAGCGAAGAAGGAGTTGATGCTGGTGGTCAGGATGTGGCGCAGCTTCGTGTAGGGGAGGGCGGCGATGAAGCCGAGCACGAGGCCGAAGTGGGTCCACCAGAGGACCGTGTGCATGGTGCGGATGGAGTCGTCGGTGTAGGCCTTGAAGAGGTGGGCAAAGAGGTATCCCACCGGGGAGAAGCGGGCCAGCTCGGGATTCTGCTGCAGCTCCGTGGCGGCCATCCGCGCCCCTTCGACGCAGAAGCCGGTGATGAGGATGGCGAAGAGGAGTTGGTGGATGATCCGGTCGTCGTTGACGGTCTCAAGGCCGTCGGGCTTCAGCACGAAGCGGCGGATAGAGAGGCCGGCCAGCATCACGATAGCACCGAGGCCCGCCAGATCCAGCACTAGGGAGAAGGCCTTGTAGAACTCCCCCCTGAGGATGTTCACGTCCATGAGGGGGGTGATGAAATCGGCCTGGAGCATCACGATCAGCGTTCCGGCAAAGAGGGTGAGGAATCCCCAGAAGAAGAGGGCGTGGGGAATGCCGCCGTCCTTGACCCGGGCAACCTTGCACTGACTCAGTACCGTCAAGACGAGGCGCTTCACCCGCTCGTCGTAGCGGTCGAAGCGGTCGAGGGGCTTCCCTTGGCGCCAGACGGGGAGACGCTTCCAGAATCCCCACGCCAGGATGCCGAAGGCGGCAAAGGTGAGGAGGTACATGGGGATCACGACCCCGTGGCCGATGTTCCAATAGATTTCGCGGGTGGCTTCCATGATGCCTCCTTATTCCTTTCCAGCCTTGAAGCTTTTAGTCTTGTCCTGTCAGCTCAACAGCAGCTTCGAGATAACCACCCGCTGCACCTCGTTGGTCCCCTCGTATATCTCGGTGATCTTGGCGTCGCGGTACATCCGCTCCACCTCGTAATCGCAGATGAAGCCGTAACCGCCGTGGATCTGGATCGCTTCCTTGGTGACGTAGGTGGCGGCCTCGGAGGCGAGCATCTTGCACATGGCCGACTCCATGGTGTAGTTCTTCTTGTGATCCTTGAGCCACGCGGCCTTGTAGGTCATGAGCTTGCTGGTCTCGATCTTTGCCCACATGTCGGCCAGCTTGAACTGTATCGCCTGCAGGTCGCAGATGGGGGCGCCGAACTGCTTGCGCTCCTTGGAGTAGGCCAGTGCCCGCTCGAAGGCTCCTTCGGCGATTCCCAGGGCCTGGGAGGCGATGCCGATGCGGCCGCCGTTCAGGGTGTCCATGGCGATCTTGAATCCCTGGCCTTCCTGCCCCAGGAGGTTTTCCGCAGGGATCCGGACGTTGTCGAGGGCGAAGGCGGTGGTGTAGCTTCCCCGTATCCCCAGTTTCTTCTCGTTTTTCAGGATCTCCACACCGTGGGAGCGGAGATCGATGATGAATGCCGAAACTCCTTTGTGCTTGAGGCTCTTGTCGGAAGTGGCAAAGAGGACGCCGGTTCCCCGGTAGCCACCATTGGTGATGAATATCTTGGAACCGTTGATGACGAATTCGTCCCCCTCGCGGCGGTAGGTAGTGGCGATGGCACCGGCGTCGGAACCAGCGTCGGGCTCGGTCAGGAGGAAGCAGCCGATGGTCTCGCCGCTGTTCAGGGCCGGAAGCCACTTCTTCTTCTGCTCTTCGGTGCCGAAGGTGTAAATGGGGCCGCAGGCAAGGGAGGTGTGGGCCGAGATGAGGACGCCGCTGGAGCCGCAGGCCTTGGAAACCTCCTCCACCACGATGGAGTAGGAGAGCATGTCGAGTCCGGCCCCGCCGTACTGCTCGGGGAGATAGCTTCCCATGAACCCCATCTCTCCCATCTTTCTGACAAGACTGTCAGGGATCATGTGCTCTTCGTCGATCTGCACGGCGACGGGTTTTACCTCCTTCTCCACGAAGTCACGCACGGCGTCCTGCAATACCTTGTGGTCCTGGCTCAGTTCGAAGTTCATGACAACCTCCCTATGGTTGATTGTGAAATTATTTCCCCGTAAATACTGCTTTCCGCTTTTCCACAAAGGCCCCCATCCCTTCCTTCTGGTCGGCGGTGCCGAAGAGCACCCCGAAGAGGGAGGCCTCGTAGCGGAAGCCGTCTTCCTTTCCCATGTTCAGGCCGTTGGCAATGGCATTCTTGGCGTAGGTAACCCCCAGGGGGCCGACGCCGGCGATGGCGGCCGCTGTCTCTTTTGCTTTGACCAGAAGCTCCTCCGGAGCGAACACCTCGTTGACGATCCCCCAGGCCTGGGCCTTGTCGGCCGCGATCATCCGGCCGGTAAAGATCAGTTCGTTAGCCCGGTTCTTCCCGATAAGGCGGGCCAGGTTCTGGGTGCCGCCGAAGCCGGGGATAATGCCGAGGGTCACCTCGGGGAAACCGAGCTTCGCCTTCTCCGAGGCGTAGATGAAGTCGCACCCCAGGGCCAGTTCCAGCCCGCCCCCCAGGGCGAAGCCGTTCACCGCGGCGATGACCGGGGTCTTCATCTTCTCCATGGCCATCATGCAGTGCTGCCCCTTCAGGGCGAACTGGTGTCCTTCGAAGGAGGACATGGCCGCCATCTCTTTGATGTCGGCCCCGGCCACGAAGGCCTTCTCGCCGGCGCCGGTGAGGACCACCACCCGAACCGCCGGATCGTACTCCAGTTGGTAGAAGGCGGAGGCCAGCTCGGTCAGCACCTCGCTGTTCAGGGCATTGAGGGCCTGGGGACGGTTGACGGTGAGGGTGGCGACGCCGTCAGCGGTTTCGATGAGCAGATTCTTGAATTCCATAAAGGCTCCTTTAGCCACAGAGGGCACAGAGATCACAGAGAGAGACAAAACCGTAAGATCCTTTCAAGTCTAATAACCAAAATCCCTATACGTACTGCGGTGTTATGCGAGCCGGGCCTTAAAGGTTTACTGGTTTTCTCTGTGACCTCTGTGGCAAATATTAGTAGGAATAAAACCCTCTTCCCGACTTGCGCCCCAAATACCCCGCGTTCACCATCTTCACCAGGAGCGGGCAGGGACGGTACTTCGGGTCCTTGAAGCCGTCGTAGAGGACATCCATGATTGCCAGGCAGGTGTCGAGGCCAATGAAGTCGGCGAGCGTCAGGGGGCCCATGGGCTGGTTGGTGCCGAGCTTCATCCCTTTGTCGATGTCCTCGGCGGTGGCGATCCCTTCGTAGAGGGCGAAGACCGCCTCGTTGATCATGGGCATAAGAATGCGGTTCACGATGAAGCCGGGGTAGTCCTGGGAAACCGCCATTTCCTTTTCCAGCCTGGCCACCAGTTCGGCGGTGAGGCGGAAGGTGACGTCGCTGCTGGCGTGGCCGCGGATGACCTCCACCAGCTTCATGACCGGCACCGGATTCATGAAGTGCATGCCGATGACCTTGTCGGGACGCTTCGTTACCGAAGCGATCTTGGTGATGGGGATGGACGAGGTGTTTGATGCCAGAATAGCGCTCGGCTGAACGATATCGTCCAGTTTGCGGAAGATGTCCAGCTTGAGGGGCTCGTGCTCCGTGACCGCCTCCACGCAGAAATCACAGCCGGCGAGATCGGTCATGTTCTTCGTGGTCAGAATCCTGCCGACAGTTTCACCGACCAGCGATTCGGGAATGCCCCCCTTCTTTGCCTGCCGCTCCAGGTTCTTCCTGATGGTTGACACCGCCTTTTCGAGCTGAAGCTCCGCGATGTCGTAGAGCACCACGTCATAGCCGAACTGGGCGAACACGTGGGCAATGCCGTTTCCCATCTGACCTGCGCCGAGCACACCTACTTTGTTGATCATCAGATGCCTCCATTTCAGAAACGAATAACACTGAGCAACAGAGCAACAGAGATAAACCAGGAAGCCAGGGATGGAAGTCTTTTGCCTTTCTCTGTTGATCAGTTGCTTGTATGTTTCAGTAACCGGTTATATGTTCTCCAGAATTGGACACGACAGCTTGGTCGTTGCTTGGGCCAATTGAGCCCGTCACAGAGCGTAATGCGTCGTGTCCATCTTTCCTCAACCCGAACGGTTGCTTGGGCCGAAACGAGCCCGAATTTTCGCAAGAAAGGGACTGGAGAGAATATGGAACCCAATGATGCAGTTGTTGGAGTCGACGTTAGTAAAGAGCATCTTGATGTCTACCTCATGCCAACTGGTGACCAGAAAAGGGTGACTAACGATGATGCCGGTTGTGCTGAGCTGACGACGTGGCTCATTACGAACGCCCCTTGTCGGATTGTTCTCGAAGCCACCGGCGGCTTGGAGATGCTAGCTGTCAGCACCTTATCAGCAGCGGGTCTGCCAGTGGTCGTGGTTAATCCTCGGCAGGTCAGAAACTTTGCCAAAGCATGCGGGCTGCTGGCGAAGACCGATATTCTTGATGCCAAGATCATTGCCCGATTTGCCCAAGCCATCAAGCCTGAAATCAGGCCGCTCAAGGACGAGACAAGCCAAAATCTAGCAGCACTGCTGGCCCGCCGCCGGCAGTTGGTCGAGATGCTTGTGGCGGAAAAAAATCGCGTGATTTCCGCTGCACCTACGGTCCGCAAAGGCATCATGACCCATATTGCCTGGCTGACACAGCAGATCGATGACGTTGATAAAGACATCTCAACTCTTATTCAGTCCAGCGAATCCTGGAAGGCAAAAGAAGAAATCCTTACCAGTGTCAAGGGCATCGGCCCTGTGACTGCGGCCACCATACTGGCAGCACTTCCGGAGTTGGGGACCATTTCCCGACAGCAGCTTGGCGCTCTGGTCGGAGTATGCCCCTATAATCGGGACAGTGGCAAATTCCGTGGAAAGCGCGCAATCTCCGGTGGCAGAGCAACCGTGCGTTCTGTCCTGTACATGGCAACATTGTGTGCCGCCAGGTTTAACCCGGTTATAAAAGCCTTCTATCAACGCCTTACAAGCGCCGGAAAACTTCACAAAGTCGCGATCACCGCTTGCATGCGAAAACTACTCACCATCCTCAATGCCATGGTGAAAAACAACCAGAAGTGGGATCACTCGAAATTCACTCCACTTCTGCACTAATTTGTTGACTGAGAACACGGTTGCTCCGTGTTTCAAATTTGTTTTCAAACCCGTTCGAAGATGACTGCCACCGCCTCGCCGCCGCCGATGCAGAGGGTGGCGAGGCCGTAGCGTTTCTGCCGCCGATGGAGTTCCCGGATGACCGTGGCTGCAAGCCGGCCGCCGCTGGCGCCGATGGGGTGGCCGATGGCGCAGGCGCCGCCGTTGACGTTCACCTTGTCCAGGGGGAGGCCGAGACCCTTGATGGCCAGGAGGGCCACCGAGGCAAAGGCCTCGTTGATCTCGAAGAGGTCGATGTCGGACACCGTCAGGCCGGCCTTGGCGCAGGCCTTCTCGATGGCGCCGATGGGGGCCTCGGGGAAGTTGTCGGGATGACGGCTTTCCGTGGCCGAGGCAACGATCCGGGCCTTGGGGGTGAGGTTGTGCTTCTTTAGGCCGTCGGCATCGGTCAGCAGGGCCAGGGCCGCGCCGTCGTTGATAGTGGAGGCGTTGCCGGCGGTGATGGTGCCGTCCTTCTTGAAGGCGGCCCGCAGGGATGGCAGCTTGCTCGGATCACCCTTGAAGGGCTCTTCGTCCGTGCCAATGGTTTCGTCTCCCTTTTTCCCCTTCTTCACCACCGGCACGATCTCGTCGGCAAAGATGCCGCCGGTCACCGCCGCCTGGGCCAGTTCGTAGGAGCGCCGGGCGAACGCGTCCTGCTCCTTGCGGGTGAGGCCACCGCGCTCCGCGCTCACCTCACCGATCTCTCCCATGTGACGGCCCGTATAGGGATCCTGGAGACCGTCGTAGATCAGCAGGTCCAGCAGTTCACTGTGCCCCATGCGGTAGCCGGCGCGGGCCTTCTTGAGGAAAAAGGGCGCCAGGGACATGTTCTCCATGCCGCCGGCGATGACAATTTGGGACTCACCGAGACGAATGCTGTCGGCGCCGAGCATGATTGCCTTCAGGCCGCTGCCGCAGACCTTGTTGATGGTCAGGGCATGGGCCGAGTCAGGGATTCCCGCCCCGCGCATGGCTTGGCGGGCCGGGGCTTGGCCACAGCCGCCGGAGAGGACCTGCCCCACAATGACTTCATTCACCGTGTCGGGGGCGAGGCCGGCCTTTGCCAGAAGCTCTTTCATGACGGTGGCGGCCAGCTTTGGGGCCTCCACATCGGCCAGCATGCCGGAAAATGAACCAAACGGTGTTCTTAGAGCATCAACCACAAACACGTCTTGCATCGCTTTCCCTCCGGGTTGCAGATTTGGTGTAAGCATATATCTACTTCACGTGCATGTCAACCATATTTAGAACGGCTTTATAGATGTGTGTGAATCTTTATGTTCGGGTTCTGATAAAAACCAATTATACCGATATGTTGCGTGTGTGATTTAGAGTGCTTATTGTTGGGGAACTTGTTGGTTGATGTGTTTATTTGACGTCAAGGTTAGATATTAAGGGGGTGTTGAGCGGTTATAAAAAAGCGGTATAGAGATGTGATTTCGTTTCTTGCCAAAAAAATGGGCAGCCCGTCGGCTGCCCCCAATGGAGAAAGAAGTACCCGAACAGCCCTACAGAAACACGATGTCATCGGCCATGCTAGTGAGCTTCTCGCCGCCTCTGCTGGTAACGGCGAAGGTATTCTCGATGCCGATGACCCCCTGGCCAGGAATGACGAACTTCGGTTCGATGGCGATGGTCTGTCCCGCCTGGAGCGGAACCTTGAATCCCTGGGCCAGCACCGGGAATTCGTCCAACTCCAGGCCAACCCCGTGGCCGACGAATTTCGCGTTTTCCCCAGGAGCCCCCATGTAGTTTCTGCCGAGGCCGGCGGCTTCGGCCATTTCCAACGATCTCGCGAACAGTTCCTCGCAGATTGTCCCCGGCTTGAGGTTTTCCACCAGGTACTGATGTATCCGCAGGGAAGTGGCAAAGGCGTGCTCCAGTTCACTGCTCAGGGAACCGATGACGAAGATGCGGGTCATGTCGACGAGGTAACCCTTGAAGATGCCGGCAAAGTCGAGAAGGATCGGGGTGCCGGGAGTGATCGTCTCGGTGGAGGCTCCGTAGGGGGAAGCATTGGAGAGGCCGCGGCCCGTGACGGCGCCGTCGAAGAAGCCCGGTTCGGCAGCGGTCGCTCCCGATACCGCCAGCCCCTGAAACAGCTCTTGGTTGAAGGCGCGCATTCGTATGTATCCTTCACTTCCCGCCTTCCGGAGCCGGCACTCGAACTCCGCGGCAAGGTCAATCTCCCGCATCCCCACCTTCAGGAATGTGGGAACCTGGGTGAAGACTTCACATAGCCGGGCGCCGCATTCCCGCAAGCGGTCCAGCTCCCAGGCCGATTTGACCGACCGGAGTTCCCGGTTGATCCCCGAGATATCCACAAGCTCCCGGCCGGGGAGCATCTTGGCGTAGTAGTTGTACTGCTGCACCGGTATGATGTCGAAGGTGAGGCCGACCTTTTTCACATCCTCGGAAAACAGGGTGGGAAATTCTTTGCTGGAGGGGAATGGCCGGGTATCCTCGATGAGGCTTTCCTTTACGGCGCGGCTGTAGCTCTTGCGCACCAGCAGGAGCGGGTTGCCGTCGGCCGGCACCCAAAGGGTAGCGTTCTGGCGGGTGCCGGTGAAGTAGTAGACATCGATGGGAAAGATGATGAGCGCCCCGTCGATCCCCTTGGCGCGCAGTTCCGTCTGCAGTCGGATGATCCGCTGTTCCGATTCCATTTTTGTCATCATCGGTAGTTATCTCCTTCAGAATAGCTAGTATTCAGAGCATCCGGTAGTGGCCGGCGATGGCCTGGTAGCTCCGGTATGCCTCCAGGTAGCGGGCATCCTCCCGGTAGGTGGCCGGATAAATGGGGGGCACCGGACGGTGGTTCAGCTCCCGGTCCACGTTCACAAAGGTAAAGAGGCACGAGTTGGAGAGGGCGCTGGCGGTCCGGTCGCGGCTGATCCGTTCGATGCTCGCCTCGACACAGACAAAGCTCTCGTTGGTGTAAACCACCCGGCTGGTGAAGTGGAGCTTGTCTCCGATCCTCACCGGGTGAAAGAAGTTGATCCGGTTTACCGCCGCGATGATGGAGCGGTCAGGCGCCACCTGCTCGGAGCAGATGGCCGACAGCTCGTAGGCGCGGCGGATCAGGTAGCCGCCGAAGATCCGCTGGGGGACGTACTCCTGCTCCGGGTACATCCGTTCCCAGGCGTCGGCCACCAGGCGGCCGGCTGGGTGGCCGGTGAAGCCGGGCTCTTCCTGGTCCCGATGCAGCCGGTCGAGCATCTCGTATTCCTCCCGGCTGGGAGGCTCCAGAAGAGACGCCTGCTGCCGGCGGTACTCCTCCCGGTCGGCAATGGCCTTGGCGGCCCGCTGTTGCTCCAGCTCGTCGCCGTACTCAAGAGGGGGAAGGGGAATGCTCTCGCCGGCCCCTTCTCCGCCACGGGCAACCATGGTGAAATAGCAGGAGGCGATGTGGGTGGCCGGGTCGCCGGCATGCTCCACCCGGATCCCCACTTCCAGCGAGGAGCGCCCCACGTGGTTGATCCGGGCATGCATGACGATGTCGCGGTTGACGTCCACCACGTGGCGCACCAGGATGTTGTCGATGGCCGCCGTAACGACCCGCCCCTCGGGATGAAAGCGCCGGACATAGGCAATGGCCGTCTGCTCGGCGAGGATATCCAACTCTTCCAGCAGGAGGCCGAAGCGGAAATTGCCGGGTATCTCCTCGTCGACCACCATGAAACGCCGACGATGCTTCGGTTCGCTCCCCAGCGACAAGGTCCGGTAAAGCGATGTTTCCGTTGGGGTAGTCATGAAATGCCTCCAGTATTTAATGAAGTAATTGCTGCATCCAGTTTACCCCGTATCGCTTAATCGTAAAGCGGAATCGCATGATGCATGAGAGGCGGCCCTTGAGCGCTTTCCCAATCGGGCGTGAGATTTCGGCCAGATTGTCGTCCCCCACAGGGCCGTCGCGGAGGCGTAGCAGCGCTACGCCGCACAAGAACGGACCGAGGACGGACGGCAAAATGGTCGGAAGACCGCGCCCGCCTATCACATGTTCCGGCGGTATTTTCCCCCCACCTCATACAGCGCATGGCTGATCTGCCCCAGGGACGCCACCTTGGCGGTTTCCATGAGCTCGGCAAAGATGTTGCCGCCGTTTACGGCAACCTCCTGCAGTCGCTTCAGCGCCTGTGGTGCCTCATTCCTGTGCCGCTCCTGGAAGGCCCGCAGGTTGGCGATCTGCTGCTCCTTCTCCTCTTTCGTGGCACGGGCCAGTTCCCCTGGCACCTGGTACCCCTCCTCGCAGGCCCGGGGATTGAGGAAGCAGTTGACCCCGATGATGGGGAGCTCGCCGCTGTGTTTCTTGTGCTCGTAGAGCATGGATTCATCCTGGATCTTGCTCCGCTGGTACTGGGTCTCCATTGCCCCCAGGACGCCCCCCCGCTGGTCGATCCGCTCGAATTCACACATCACCGCCTCTTCCACCAGGTCGGTCAGCTCCTCGATGATGAAGGAGCCCTGGCAGGAGTTCTCGTTCTTCGCCAGGCCGAACTCCCGGGTGATAATCATCTGGATCGCCATGGCCCGGCGCACCGACTCCTCGGTTGGGGTAGTGACCGCCTCGTCGTAGGCGTTGGTGTGGAGGGAGTTGCAGTTGTCGTAAATAGCCATGAGGGCCTGAAGCGTCGTGCGGATGTCGTTGAAATCCATCTCCTGGGCGTGGAGGGAGCGGCCGCTGGTCTGGATGTGGTACTTGAGCTTCTGGCTCCGGTCGTTGGCGCCGTACTTCTCCCGCATCACCACGGCCCAGATGCGCCGCGCCACCCGGCCGATGACCGTGTACTCCGGGTCGAGGCCGTTACTGAAGAAGTAGGAGAGGTTCGGGGCGAAGTCGTCGATCTTCATGCCGCGGGAGAGGTAGTACTCCACGTAGGTGAAGCCGTTGGAGAGGGTGAAGGCCAGCTGGGAGATGGGGTTAGCCCCCGCCTCGGCAATGTGGTAGCCGCTGATGGAGACCGAGTAGTAGTTCCGCACCTTCTGCTCGATGAAGTACTGCTGGATGTCACCCATCATCCGGAGGGCGAACTCGGTGGAGAAGATGCAGGTGTTCTGCCCCTGGTCCTCCTTGAGGATGTCGGCCTGCACGGTGCCGCGCACCGTCTGGAGGGTACAGCTCCTGATCTCGGCGTACTCGGCGCCGCTGGGCGCACGGCCGTTCTTCTCCCGGAACGCGGCCACCTGCTGCTCGATGGCGGCGTTGAAGAAGAAGGCGAGCATCATGGGGGCCGGGCCGTTGATGGTGATGGAGACACTGGTGTTGGGGGCGCAGAGGTCGAAGCCGGCATAGAGCTTCTGCATGTCCTCAACGGTGCAGATGGAGACCCCGCTCTCGCCCACCTTGCCGTAGATGTCGGGGGGATAGTCCGGGTCCTCGCCGTAGAGGGTGACGCTGTCGAAGGCGGTGGAGAGCCGCTTGGCGTCGTCGTCCTTGCAGAGATAGTGGAAGCGGCGGTTGGTCCGCTCCGGCGACCCCTCGCCGGCGAACTGGCGCTTCGGGTCCTCCTCGGCCCGCTTGAAGGGGAAGACCCCGGCGGTGTAGGGGAAGAGCCCCGGCACGTTCTCCAGCATGGACCAGCGGACGATCTCCCCGTAATCGGCGAAGTCGGGGAGGCAGACCTTGGGAATCCGGGTGCCGGAGAGGGTGGTGGTGTAGAGGTCGCTGCGGATCTCCTTGTCCCGTACCTTCGTCACCAGCTGATCCTGGCGGTAGGTTTCCTTCAGGCAGGGCCAGTCGGCGAGGATCTTTTTCGGCTCTTCGTGGAGTTTTGCCTCATGGAGGGCGATCTGCCTCTCCAGTTCCCCCGTGGCCGGCGAATCGCCCACCACTTCCTTCGCCCCCTGCAGTTGGAAGAGCCGCCGGGCAACGCCGGCCTGCTCCTGCACCCGTTTCCGGTAGCCGCGCACCGTCTGCACGATCTCTCCCAGGTAGTGGATCCGGTCCGGCGGGATGATGTACTGCTTGAGGCTCTCCTTCTCGGTGATGACCAGGTTCGACTGGAATCCCGAGCCCGTTTTGGTGTTCAGGGTTTCCATGAGGGCCCGGTAGAGGACGTTGGTGCCGGGGTCGTTGAACTGGGCCGCGATGGTGCCGAACACCGGCAGCTCTTCGTCGGCCGCCTCGAAGAGGTTGCGGTTACGCCGGTACTGTTTGCGCACGTTGCGCAGGGCATCCTCGGCCCCTTTCCGCTCGAACTTGTTGAGGGCGATGAGATCGGCGAAGTCGAGCATGTCGATCTTCTCCAGTTGGGTCGGAGCGCCGAACTCGCAGGTCATGACGTAGAGGGAGACATCGGCGATCTCCACAACCCGGGCATCCCCCTGACCGATGCCGCTCGTCTCCACGATGACGAGATCGAAACCGGCGGCCTTCACCACATCAATGGCATCGTTGATGGCTGCAGACAGCTCCGAGTGGGAATCGCGGGTGGCCAGGGAGCGCATGTAGACCTTGCTGGTGTTGATGGCGTTCATCCGGATCCGGTCCCCCAGGAGTGCGCCACCGGTCCGTTGGCGACTCGGGTCCACCGCCAGAATGGCGACGCTCTTCTCCGGGAAATCCCGCAGGAACCGGCGCACCAGCTCGTCGGTGAGGGAGCTCTTGCCGGCACCGCCCGTACCGGTGACCCCCACTACCGGCGCGGGGCGGGCCATGGTCCTGATCCTCTCCCGCAGGGGGCCGTAGCCGCCGGAATGGTCATGGACATCCTGCTCCGCCAGGGTGATGAGGGTGTTGACGGCCCGGATATCCTGGTGCTGGAGCTTGTTGATCTCTTCGTCGATGTTCCGCTGGGGGGCAAAATCGCACTCCTTGAGCATGAAGTTGATCATCCCCTGGAGCCCCATGCGCCTGCCGTCTTCGGGGGAAAAAATCTTGGAGATGCCGTAGGACTCCAGCTCCCGGATCTCGTCCGGGATGATGACCCCGCCGCCGCCGCCGAATATCCGCACCTGCTCCGCACCTCGCTCCCGCAGCTGGTCCTTGATGTACTTGAAGAACTCCAGGTGCCCTCCCTGGTAGCAGGAGACGGCAATTCCTTGGGCATCCTCCTGGATGGCGGCGGTGACGATCTCGTCCACGGAGCGGTTGTGCCCCAGGTGGATAACCTCGGCCCCAGAGGCCTGCAGAATACGACGGATGATGTTGGTGGAGGCGTCGTGACCGTCGAAGAGGCTCGTGGCGGTGACGAAGCGGACCTTGTGGGTGGTTTTGTAGGGTGCTGCGGCGGCGGTATGCATGGATAGACCTCCCAGTTTATTTTTCGACCACAAACTCCCAGGCGCACCAGAAGGCGTCGGGGTGTGCATCTGGCGGACAGGCGATGCAGGATGTCCTGATGCGCGGGTCAACGGTTCTTGCGAATTCGGCGTACTCAACGAGGCCGACGCTCTTGCAGGGGAAATCCGGCAACCCCTTGCGCCTGCGGGCCGACTGGACCCGGCAGTCGAGCATCCTGAAGGCGACCCGATCGTCGCTCTGCTCGATGACATCCTGCAAGTTGAGCCGCGCGTACAGGCGGTGCTTGAGGCACTCCACCAGGGCCGGGATGCCGCCGCCGGGCTGAATCCCGAGGCGTTCCATGATCCGCTTCGCCTCGATGACCGTGAAGTAGCGCCATGCTTCGGTATCCGCATCGATGGCCACGTCGATCCCGTAGCGCTTTTCCACCGCCTGGAACCAGAGGCCGTCGTGGGCGAGCCAGTTCTTGGCGTCATCGACGATGATCCGTATCAGCTCTTCCTTGCTCAGCCCCTGCAGGAGCTGTATTCCCTCGTCGCCGGCACCGATGGGTGCCACGCTGTATCGTTTAAAGTCAGTCTCTGAGCTCATTTGAACACCTCCTTACGTTTACGTACGATGTTTATTGTGGGTCGGAAAAACCCCGCGCCAGAGCGCGGGGGTGGACAGCCTAGTGATCCGAAGCCTTAGCTATGCCGAGGCCGGTAATCTTGCCACGAAACGAGCAGATTTATTTCTGAATTTTTTTGAAACATACATCCGCTTTACGTTCATGTCAACATTATTTAAAACACTTTTATATAATCACATGAAGTGGCTTGAGTGCGCGGTTTGTACGGTAATATGTATATTAGTCGGATTCGCGGGAATTGACAGGCAGGGGTAATTGGCGTATTGAATGGTTAATAATTCACGTAAAGGGGAGAAACTATGGCTCCCGAACAAGAAGCCGAGCAGTTGATTACGATTGGTGAAGTGGCAAGAATGCTGGATTTGACCACCAGGACCCTCAGGTACTGGGAGGAGATGGGGGTCGTCGAGGCCTCACACCGTTCTGAGGGAGGAAACCGTCTCTATACGCCGTACATGGTCCGACGGATGAAGTTCATCATCAAGCTCAAGGAGTTAGGCCTGACGATCAAGGAGATGCAGGAACTCGGCGCGGCGTACGGCGAGGCAAGGAAGACGGAAAACATGATACCGCGCCTGGTCGAAATACTGGACAGTCATATCAACAAGGTCGATGAAAAGATGGCGAATCTTGCTTCCCTTCGTAAGGATATTGTTGATTATCGTCATCGTATGATCGAGAAGTTCAATTTTAGCAAAAAATGACCTCTTGCGGCATAGTCCTTAATGTACTCCTTGAAAGTCTTGCGAACCAGGGTGGTATGAACACTCTCGCCATGTTCTGCACCTCCATCCAAACGTTTCGTCGCGATGAATCTACAGGTTATCGTGTCGACCCGGGGTGTTCATGAAGATATGGATTGATGCGGATGCATGCCCGAGGGTTATCAAGGAGATCGTTTTCAGGGCATCGGAACGGCTCAGGATTCCAGTCTGTCTGGTGGCCAACAAGAATCTCGCCAAGCACGCAACACACCTGGTCGAATCCATTGTTGTTGGGGAGGGGTTCGATGTTGCCGACGACTACATAGCAGATCATGCTGCCCCCGAAGACCTGGTGATTACCGCGGACATACCGCTGGCTGCCCGAATCGTCGCCATCGGAGGAGTAGCATTGGATCCCCGGGGGGAACTCTACACCGAGGAGAACGTGGGAGAGCGGCTCTCCATGCGGGATCTGATGATGGAACTTCGGGAGGGAGGCCTTGTGCAAGGGGGGCCTTCCCAGTTCAGCCTGACTGACCGCCAACGGTTTGCTTCATCTCTTGATCGCCTGCTTACCCGGCTGATCAGAGAGATGCGGCCAGTATCATAGAGAGGCATCTTTTCCCAATGGCACTGCCATCGACAATCTACAAAACGTCCATTCAGCTTTCGGACATTGACCGCGGCGTTTATGAATCACTGCAGGCAACGGTTGCCAAGCACCCGTCGGAGACCGACGAGCGGCTAGTGGCGAGATTGCTGGCGTGGGCCATCTTCCACGAACCGGAGTTGAGTTTCACGAGGGGGCTCTGTGTGGGTGAGGAGCCGGATCTCTGGGTGAAAGGGCCCGATGGGCGGGTCCGCTTCTGGGTCGAGGTGGGGCTACCGGAATCCGACCGCATCATCAAGGCGAGCCGCCACGCGGAAAAGGTAGCTCTGCTTGCGTGCGGCAGGGCGCTTGCCAACTGGGACCAGCAGCACCTTCCCCGGTTGACGGGGCTTCCCAACCTTACGGTTGTCAGCCTGGATCAGGCGTTCATCACTACACTGGCAGCGCGGCTGGAACGCTCGATCACCTGGTCAGTGACCATCACCGAGGGAACGGTGTATCTGGAAGTTGACGGCGTTACCCACGAAACCGGCATCCGGATCAAAACAGGGGTCTTACTGTAGGGTAGTCGTCTGAGAAAGAGGATTCCATGAATCACATAATGCTCGGTACCACCAATATCTCGATCTTTCCGCTCGTGTTTGGCACGCTTCCCCTGGGCCCTCTCCAGGCTGGGCTCTCCCCGTCTGAAGGGGGCCGCCTCATCCGCCATGCCCTGGAGCACGGGGTTACCATGATCGACACCGCGACGCTCTACGATACCTATCCCCATGTGCGGGAAGGAATCGCTGGCTGGCAGGGGGACGTCACGATCGTCACCAAGACTCACGCCAACGACGGACCCACGGCTAGGGCCCATGTGGAGAAGGGGCTGCGGGAGTTGGGGCGGGAGCGGCTCGACATCGTCCACCTCCATGGCGCCCGGGTGGCCGATCCGTTTAGCGACAGGGCCGACGTGCTGGCGGAACTGCTGCGGATGAAGGATGAGGGGAAGATCGGTCATGTGGGGCTTTCCTCCCACTACATCTGTGCCATTCTAAAGGCGGCTGACCATCCGGAGATTGAGGTGGTCCATCCTCTCATCAACCGGACCGGCATGGGAATCCTCGACGGCAGCGCGGCGGAGATGGCGGAGGCCATTGCCGCGTGCGCCAGGGCAGGGAAGGGGGTCTACGCCATGAAGGCGCTGGCGGGAGGGAACCTGATTGCCGAGGCTCGCGCAAGCCTCGCGTACGTGCGGGGTCTTGAAGGGGTCCACGGGGTGGCCATCGGCATGCTCTCCGAGGCGGAGGTGGAGGCGAACATCGCCCTCTTTTCCGGCAACGCCCCCGAGGACGAAGTATGGCGGCAGCTCGAAAGCCGCCGCCGGAAGCTGCGGATCATGGAAAACTTCTGCAAGGGGTGCGGCGGGTGCGTCGAGGCCTGTGCCAGCGGCGCACTCACGGTGGTCAACGGCAAAGCGGTCCTCGACGAAGCCGCCTGCATTCTCTGCGGTTACTGCGCCGCTTCCTGTCCCGAATTCATCATCCGGGTGGTCTGACAGTCGCCTCGTTTGCTCATGTCTGTCCGGTCCTTGCTGGTGCGCGGCGGTTATGCTGACGGGAAATTCCGCGTCAGGTGGAGCCGTATCATATCCTCGAACTCCGCCTCCCGGTCACCCTTGTAGACCATTGACGATCCGATCTCGGCGGCGAGAATGGCCGAGAGGTACTTCTGGGGAAGCCGGGCAAGGCGCCGGCGGAACCGGGGCTCATCGGCGATGATCCTCGGCAGGTGCGTCAGTACCGCACGGCGGAAGAGGGGCTGGAGCGCGAGCCCGGGGCGCCCCTGGAAGAATCTGAAGAGACGCGCGTAGTTGGCATTGATCTCGGTGCTGAGTGAATCGGATATCTCTGTGCAGAGAAGCCCCGGCTGCTCGCGGCGGCGCCTGAGGATGAGCCGCGCCTCGTCGCCGGCACGCTTTTCAAGGATCTGGAGCACATCGGCTACGTAGCGCTCCTTGTGCTCCAGAAACTCCTTCTCCGAGAGGAGCAGGTTGGCGATGATTTCGTAGGAGGAGGAGATGACGCCGCACTTGTTGGCCGAGGCGTCGCGCATGACGATGATCCCCTTCTTCTGGAGCTCGATCCGGGCCGCCGGGGTGATGAAGGAGTTGGCCCCCTCCACGATGGCCCGGGCTGAAGGTGTTCCATCGGGGAGTAAGAAGCGCTCCCAGTTGTCCTTGTCAATGGTCTCGGGACGGCCGCCGGCAGGGATGAAAAGATCAGCCGGGACCGTGAAGACCAGATCCCCGTACTCCTTGGAGAACTCATCCAGGGAGATCCACTCCTCAACCACCCCCCCGTCGGTTTTCGTCACCCGGCGAAAAAGTTCCCTCAGCCCTTCGCGGCGGCTTCCGGTCCGGAAAAGCATGAACCCGCCGGAATGAAGCGCCGCCGGGTCGAAGCCGTCCAGATCCTGCTTCAGGAGGATGCGCCCCAACTCCCCGTGATCGGCGCCTGCCGGATCGCAGACCGCTGCGGTGCCGTCAAGGATGAGGGCGATGTTCACCTTCGGCGAGCGCTTCAGAAGAATCCGCAGGGCATTGCCGGCCACGTCGCCGTTGGGTCCACCGGTGAGCTTGAGGGTGAACGGGTCTTTGCGGATGTCGATCCCCAGCTCCTTCATGGTAATCTCGGCGAACTTCACGACCCCCGTGGAGGTGACCCCGTATTCCTTGTGGTTGATCCCCACCTTCTTGCTCGACATGATACCGATGCCGAGCATGTAGCCCCGCCGCTTCGACATGGCGGCGATGGTCTCGATCATGGTGTCGTGCATGTTCTCGTCGGGTCCCAGTTCGATCGGCTCGTCCTCCCGGTAGTAGTCCACCACGGCCGGATGTTTCGCCACCCCGTTTTCGGTGGTGAAGATGTCGAGGAAGGCGCCGGTGATGCCGAACTGGAGCTTGTAGAGCCGCCAGGTCTCCACCTCCCGTTCCCGTTCACGCTCCCGCATCAGGTCCGAGGCGTCCAGGAGCGTCACCAGTTTCGATCCCCCCTCGTAGATGTCCTTGTTCTTCAGGTGCTGGGTGTGGGCCAGGACAAAATTCTCGCGGAAAAGGGTGTTGGCGTTGGTGACGAGATCGTCGGCGGTGCGGCAGATGACGGTGCGCCAGCCGCCCCGGGCGATGTCGGAGAAGCCGATGTGGTAACCGAAGCCGTAGCGGCTGTAGAAGAAGGTGATCCGGAACGGCATGGCCGGCGGCAGATCGGCGGTGAAGTCGGTACCAAGCTCGGCAAGGTAGGCCGGGTCGAGCCGGAAAGCCAAGGCCTGCTTCTCCCGTACGAAAAAGTTTGTCTTCAGGGTGTGGGTTATGAAGGCAAGGCAGCAACGGAAGATGGTTCGCCGCACCTCGTCCAGGTAGCGGTGGCCGGAGTTGTATTCCGTCACCTCGCGCCGGGTATCGGCGAGGATTTTCTCGTGGTCGGCGTCCCGCTCCTCCACGGCCGGATCGAAGCGGGAGCGGAAGAGCCCGGCCAACTGGAGCGCGATTTCCGGGTGCGCCAGGAACGCGTCGCGCACATCGTCGAGACCGAAACGGTCGGGCTGGTTGTGGGCCAGGTTCGAGTGGCAGAAGGCAATGAAGGCGTTGGTAAGGGTAGCGTCCTCGCCGCTCATGAGGCCGGTGGTGACGAACTCCCGATAGGCGTGGGAGCGGGTTGCCAGGAGCTGGGTGTTGGAGAGTTCCCCTTCGAGCCGGCTGAAGGCCTCCGATCCCCTGGCGAGCACGCCGCCGTCGCGGCGTCGCACGTAAAAAGTGCCGAGGAAGTAAGGGTGAACGCCGTTGCTGATGGTGAGGCAGTAGGCACGGTTCACGCCGAGTTCGAGGCGGTTGAAGACCTCCATTATCTGGAGGAGGAAGTCTTTCTGGGGCGGGTTCCCCACCGCGAAGAAGACCCGCGATTCATGGCTGGCGCCACTCTCCATCTCTTCCACGTCCAGGTAGAGGCCGCCGCGACGGTTTCCCTCCTGGTAGAGGCGAAGCGCCTGGGCCACCCGGCGCGGGGGCGAGATTCGGACGTAGTTCTGATTGTTAAGCCAGAGGATGCGGAGCAGACGGTCGAAATCGGCCATGTCGAAGTCGGGGTAGTACTTGCGCAACGCCGCAGCCACCGTTCGCCTGATGCCGATCGGTGTCTCCCCGTCCTTGCCGGCGAGGATCTCCTCGTTGCTCCTGCGGTCAAACTCGAAGCGCTGGATCTCCAGGTTCTGGTCCAAACCCGGGATCGGATCGTCCGAGTGGGCGATCATGGTGTAGGATATCTCCCGCTCATGGATGTGGCGCAGGGTATCGTAGAGAGTGCCGGGCTGGTTGACAATCGCCAGGATAAGGGCCTTTTCCCGGTCGGCCAGGATAAGCCGCCGGTTGTGCCGCAGCGTCCCGAGCTCTCGGGTCAATAGTCCCAGGGCCTCCGGTTCGTCCTTCATGGCAATGAAGAAGTAGGGGTTCAGTTGTTCCCGAAGCCAGAGGCGGTTTTCTGCCCGCTCCGCACTCTGGGGTTTTGAGGCTGCCGATGCCGCGGTCATGGTTTCGAACTCCTTCCGTTGTTCGTCGGTAGCGCCCGTAGTGAGCGCAGCCGCATGGTATCAGTATACATGGTTTCAGGGGAAGAGGCATTCGCGGGACAGCTTCGAGCGTCGGGATCGGAATTTCAGGAAGGATGAAGGGACGGTGAAAAGGGAAAGGCCGCAAAATGCGGCCTTTCCCTTGTTGCGCAGAATGTCGGCCGAATCTCAGATGGCCGAATTGTGTTCATTTACCTCATAGGGGTCGTATGGCGCCTTGTTGTCATTGGCGACATGGGACGCTGCCGTCTGGTGCATCAGTTGATGCAGGGCGGCAATGGCCTGGGATATGTTCTGTCCCACCCTTGCGTCATGATTGAGCGCATAGGCCTTTTCCATGGCCTGCAGCGCCGTTCCGAGGTAATACCTCGGCAGTTGGTCGGAATCACGCATGTCGTTGCCTCCCTTTCCGTTTCGGCATCCCTGTGGGCCGATACAGGTTCAGATATCCCAGTTTGCGATCTTCATGGTGCCGTTCTTGGCCAGGTTCACCTGCATCTTGAAGACCCGGTCAAGGAGTTGCGGTTCGTGGCCGGCTTTGCGGGCCAAACACTCTTTCGTCGCGATTTCGAGGTACTCACGGAGCAGCGGCTTGTAGTCCGGGTGGGCGCACTTGTCGATGATGAGCTTGGCGCGGCTTTTCGGATCGAGTCCCCTCAGGTCGGCAAGCCCCTGCTCCGTGACTAGCACGTCGAGGTCGTGCTCGGTGTGGTCAACGTGCGGCACGTGCGGCACCACGCAGGTGATGCCGGTCGGGTCGGTCTTGCTGGGGCGGGCCGACGGCGTGTGCATGATGGAGAGATAGGCGTTGCGCAGGAAGTCGCCGGAGCCGCCGATGCCGTTAATCATCCGGGTTCCCCCCACGAGGGTGGAGTTGGCGTGGGCGTAGATGTCGAATTCCACGGGGGTGTTCATGGCGATGCAACCCAGGCGCCGGATCGGCTCGGGGTGGTTGGCGACGGAGAGGGGACGCATGATCACCTTGTTGCTGTACTTCTCCCAGTTGCCGTAGAAGCGCTTAAAGCCATCGACCGAGAAGGAGAGGGAGACCGTGGAGGCAAAATCCAGTTTCCCCGAATCGAAGAGGTCGAGCATGGTGTCCTGCAGCACTTCGGTCCAGACCTTGAGACCCGAGAACGGTCCCTTGGCCAAGCCACCGATGACGGCGTTGGCGATGGAACCCACGCCAGACTGGAGCGGCAGGAGGTTCTTCGGCAGGCGGCCTTCCTTTACCTCGAACTGGAAGAAGTCGAGGATGTTGTTGGCGATGGCCGCGGAGGTGTCGTCTTGCTCGCTGAAGGCACGACCGTTGTCGGGGTGCTGCGATTCGACGATGGCGACGATTTTGTCGGTGTCGATCCGGACATAGGGCGAGCCGGCACGGTCGTCAACCCGGCTGAGGAGGTAGGGGAGGCGGTTGGGGGGATTGACCGGGTCGATGATGTCGTGGAGCCCTTCGTAGTTCGGGATGGCGGTGTTGATCTCGATAATGAGCCGGTCGGCAATCTGCACGATCTCCGGCACGGCGCCGCAGGAGGCGGTCAGGACGAGGCCGCCGTCCTCGGTGATGGCGGAACATTCGATGATGCCGATGTCGAGACGGCCGCCATTGTCCTTGGTGTAGAAGCCGTAGCCCAAGTCTTGGGCGAACATGGAGAGGTGCTTGTCCCCCATGCGGATGCGCCCTTCGTTGATGCCGGCCTGGATGTTTTTGCCGGTCTGGTAGGGCCAGCGGCGGTCGATCATGTCAAGGGATGCCCAGCGGTCTTCGGTCTCGACGCCGACGGAGGCGCCGATGAAGAGGTTGAATCTCATCTTCCCCTGGAGCTGGTTCTTCTCCACGTAATCCGCAAGGGCGATGGGTATTGCTTTCGGGTAGCCGGCAGGGGTGAAGCCTGACCAGCCGAGATTCATCCCGTGCTTGAACAGGGGAATGACCTCTTCGACCTTCCTGATTCTGTCGTGCAGACTCTTTCTTCTTATCCTGTTGAGCAATTCAGACATCTACTTACATCCTCCTTCTCCTGGATATTGGTGCCTGGCGTATCAGTGTGAGTGCTGTGCCGGCCCTGAAATCGACAATTGAATGGTTTCGTATCAAACGTTCGTTCGATTCCCATCATAACAGACACGACGATTACGGCGCAATAATTTATGCAGATGTCGTGTCAATTAAATTGGCTTTAGAAAGGGACTTTGCTACTCTTTGCGGCACTCACATCAACACGGGTAGGGAGTGAAATGACGAGACCGGACTGCCGCAGCAAATTGATGGAAGTGGGGACACAGCTCTTTGCCGAACGGGGATTGAACGGCGTCAGCATCAGGGAGCTGTCCCACGGGGCCGGGGCCAGCATCTCCATGGTTTCCTACTATTTCGGCGGAAAGGAAGGGCTGTATTCGGCGGTGTTGCAGGAGCAGTTTGCCTGCTTTGACCAGATCGGGGAAATCATGGAGCAGCATGCAGGCCCCGTGGACAAGATCGAGGCCTACATCCGCTGGACCATCCAGCGGCACCGGAACAACCCCCATTTGCTCCGGTTCTACACCAGCGAGCTCACCAACCCAACTTCCTACTTCCCCCGGATCGTTGCGCCGGCAATCGGCAAGGTCATACGGATTCTCGTGAAAGTTGTCGAGGAAGGGATCCGCGAGGGGGTGTTCAGGCAGGATGCCCACGCCGTTAATGCGGCGCTGGCCCTTGCGGGCATGGTCAACTACTATTTTCTCAGCACCCTTGCCACTGAAGACCTGATTAGCCATTCACCCGAGCAGGATGAGCAACTTATTCACCAGTACCGGGAGATTTTCACCCGCGGCATTTTGGCTCCCGCGTCGTAGCTGCAGAGAATTACCGCCAGCGGGTTCTGAGCCGGGTCAGTTCGCGGCAGTCGGCCGAGGCTATCCGGTGGATGACAAGAATCCCGTTGTCGTCTTCGGCGCAGGCGCAGCATACGGTTACTTCTTCTCCTGCCAGTGCTTCAGCCCGGTATCCGATCTCAAGGGAAACCAGTTTGTGGCGCTCCGCCACTTCGTCGGGTACGGCGTCGAGGGCCCAACCGGCATAGACCATGTGGTTAACGTGGTGGTTCAAGTCCAGGTCCGAACGCCGCACTCTGAAGCGTTCCTCGGCCTGACTTCCTTTGAGCGCGGGGAGCAACGCAAAGTCGTCGTCAATGGCACGCCGTGGCGTGAGAGGGTAGGGGGGATGACGGTCGACCCGCACCGCCCGCCGGGTCTTGAAGTCGATAACCGCCCACGATGTGGTGGCGCGGGCCATGACAGCCCCCGTCCGGTCCAGCAGTTCGAACTCGCGGCAGGTAAAGCGCCCTTCCCGCAGCGAGGGCCAGGTTCGCACCGTCATCTCGTTTCGTACCCTCGGATAACGTTCGATGCTGAGATGGACCCGGGACAACACCCAGGTGAGTCCTTCGGCCATAAGTGACCTGACCGTCCCCCCCAAGAGTGTCATGTGCTCCGATGCCGCTTCCTGGAGGTAACCGAGAAGCGTCACGGGGCTTACGAAGCCGTGGGGGTCCACGTCGAAGGAGCGGATGGTGAAGGAGGTTTCGAAGATTGAGTTTTCCGTTTTCATAGTGCTCTTTTTCTAGCAGATTCCCTTTGCTCATTCCACCGCTTTTCGCCCCGGTTTGCCCAGCGACCCGAATGCGGTAGACTGTATCACCTGATTGATATTTGATTTTGTGGAGGTTGTCATGGAAGAGAAAACCTGGACCCCGGCAGAACTGCTGCAACTCTCCGGGGGCTACTGGAGCGCCTGCGCGCTTCATGCCGCTGTAGCCCTCGATGTGGTGACCCCCCTGGCAGGCGAGGCGCTTACCGCTGCCGAGGTGGCCGGGCGTCTCGCCGTTGACGTTCGTGGCGTTGCCATGCTCCTCGACGCCCTGGCGGCCATGGCCCTGGTACATAAGCGGGAAGACCGCTACGAAGCCGCACCGTTCGCGGCCCGGTATCTCGCCAAGAGTTCGCCGGAGTATCTGGGGTACATCATCATGCATCATCACCACCTCATGGCGGGATGGTCGCAGCTCGACGAGGCGGTGCGGCGGGGAGCCCCGGTGCGGGAGAGCGCTTCCCATGGCGACGATGAGGGGGCGCGGGAGAACTTCCTCATGGGAATGTTCAACCTGGCCATGCAGAGTGCGCCGAAGGTTGTCCCGCTCATCGACCTCACCGGCCGCAAACGCTTGCTGGATCTTGGGGGAGGACCCGGTACCTGGGCAATCCACTTCTGTCTCCAGAATCCGGGATTGGACGCGATTGTCTATGATCTTCCCACCACCCGCCGCTTTGCCGAGGAGACCGTCGCCCGCTTCGGACTTGCGGATCGGGTCGGGTTCGTGGCTGGGGATTTCCTCGAAAACGATACTCCAAAGGGCTTCGACGTGGTCTGGCTTTCCCATATCCTCCACGCCTATGGCCCGGACCAGTGCGCCGTGATCCTCGAGAAGGCGGTGAGAGCCCTGGAACCGGGAGGACTTCTCCTCGTCCAGGAGTTCGTTCTGGACGACACCAGATCCGGTCCCCTCTTTCCGGCGCTCTTTTCCCTGAATATGCTCGTGGGAACCACAGCCGGGCAGTCTTATTCCGAAGGCGAACTCTCTTCCATGATGGCTGCAGCCGGTCTCCGTGACGTGAGGCGCCTGCCGCTGGAATTGCCGAACGGTGCCGGGATTATTGCCGGGACGGTTCGGCAATGATATCCGTTGGCATCCATTGATGAATAAATATCTAAAGTCTTTTCGTGCAGCCGCCGATACCTATTATTGAGCAGTTAGATTATCGCCCGTATGGCGAAGGGGTTCGGTGTGGAAGAGGCAGTTTACAAGTTCCCGTTTCTCTCTGTGGCGCAGGTCCATTCTTTTTCAATGGACCGCCCCGTTTCCATTGTTTTCGGACCGGACAACATGTACTGGGTGGTTCCCGACGCCGTTGCCCGAGAACTTCATCGCCGCGGCTATCAATTCTGCCAGTGACGATTGCTGTATCCATGTTTAGCCGTTGACTTGCCCTGTTCATTGACGTTAGAATCCGGCCGTTGAACCTGGCCGGATATCCTGAACCTGCCCCAGGTATGCCACAGCACCTGGGGTTTTTGTTTGCACAAATGAGCGAAAAACCAATCACCATAGTGCCGTGTCCACGCTGTCGGAAAGAAACCCCCTGGCAGGGAAACCCCTTCCGACCCTTCTGCTCCGAGCGGTGCAAGACCATGGATCTTGCCGCCTGGGCCGATGAGGAATACCGCATCGCCAGTGAGGATACCCCTGGCGATGATGAATCTGACGAAAACCCGTAAAGGAGTTCCCATGTCCGACGTACGCCTCCGCTTCGCGCCGAGCCCCACCGGTTACCTTCACGTTGGGGGGGCGCGTACCGCGCTTTTCAACTGGCTCCTGTCCCGCAAGGAAAAAGGGACTTTCATCCTCCGCATCGAGGACACCGACGTGGCCCGTTCCACCCAGGAATCGGTGGACGCCATCCTTCAGGGGATGGCCTGGCTTGGCCTCGGCTGGGACGAAGGTCCCTTCTACCAGTCGGAGCGTTTTCCCGTCTACAAGGAGTTCGTGGAGAAGCTCGTGGCCGAGGGTAAGGCATACCGTTGCTACTGCACCTCCGAGGCGCTGGAGGCCAAGCGGGAGCTGGCCATGAAGGAGGGGCGCAAGCCCAAGTACGACGGCACCTGTCGCAACGGAGTGGAGGAGCCCGGGGATAAGCCGTACGTAATCCGTTTCAAGGCGCCCCACGAAGGGGTAACGGTCTTCGATGACCTCATCAAGGGTCGGATTGCCTTCAATAACGACGAACTGGACGACCTCATCATCCAGCGCAGTGACGGCACCCCCACCTACAACTTCGTTGTGGTTATCGACGACGCCACCATGGGGATAACCACCGTTATCCGGGGCGATGACCATATCAACAACACCCCTCGCCAGATTCTTCTCTACGAGGCCCTTGGCTATCCCGTGCCCCGCTTTGCCCACGTGCCGATGATCCTCGGCGCCGACAAGACCCGTCTCTCCAAGCGCCACGGCGCCACGAGCGTCATGGCCTACCGTGACATGGGGTTTCTCCCCGAAGCCATGGTCAACTACCTGGTGCGGCTTGGCTGGAGTCACGGCGATCAGGAGATCTTCAGTCGAGAGGAACTCATCGAGAAGTTTTCCATCGAGGCGGTGGGCAAATCTGCCGGAGTATTCAATCCTGACAAGCTCCTCTGGCTCAACCATCACTACATCAAGGAGAGCGCTTCCGAGCGGCTGGCGGAGCTTTTAATCCCCTTCATGAAGGAGCGTGGCATTGTTCCCGAGTCGGGACCGAGCCTTTCCCTCGTGGTGAAGACCCTCCAGGAGCGTTCCCGGACCCTCGTGGAGATGGCTGACGGCGCGATTTTTTACTACCGAGGCGATTTTGCCTATGACGAACAGGCTGCGGCCAAGCACCTGGTTCCCGATGCCGCACCACTGCTGGAAGCGTTGGCGGACAAACTGGAGGCGCTCGCCGACTTCAGTCAGGCGAGCATAGAGGCTCTGTTCAAGGAGTTCATCGCTGAGAAGGGGATCAAGCTGGGGCAGGTGGGGCCGGCGGTTCGTGTCTCCCTCTGTGGCGGCACCGCATCCCCCGGCATCTACGAGGTAATCGAGGCCCTGGGGAAAGAAGAAACCCTGCGGAGGCTGCGCCGCGCCGTGGCTTTTATCGGGTAACGCAGCAAGCCTCACAGGTCATGGGCGAAAATCAAAGGGGCGGCACGATATGATTTCGTGTCGCCCCTTTTTCCGGTTAGGGTGGTTTACTTGTAACGCTTCGTCAGCTCGAAGGCCCGCTTGACCCGAGTAACAATTCTGATTGGTTGGACCGGTTTGGCGATGAAGTCCAGAAAACCGGCCTCCAACGCCCGTTGTTCATCTTCGCCGGTGGCCTTGGAGGTGATGAGGATGACGGGAATGTCGGCGGTGGCCGGGTTTGTGCGCAGAGCACGCAGGAGGCCGAAGCCATCCATGCGCGGCATGGTTGCGTCGGTTAAAATCATGTCGGGTTTTTCGGTCACGGCCGACTTGAGTCCGTCAACCCCGTCATGGGTCACCAGAACGTCGTACCCTTCTTTCAGAAGCGCCACCTGAATGACGGTAGCCACGGGGAGGGTATCTTCCACCACGAGGACTTTCTGTCGTTGCACGTCCTTCATCTTGCCATGGAGGTAGTGCTTCTCTATGGCGGCCAAAAGCTCCTGCCGCGTGGCAAGGATCGGCACCACTTTGAGCCGGTGCTTCTTGGCCAGGAAATCGACGGTGTCCTGATCAAAGGGATCGTTCAGGGCCAGGGCCAGCATGTTCTCTTTCAGTTTGAGGGGAAAAACAAGCCGCTGTACCGCCATGTCCTGGGGGACGAGGGAGAGCAGCTCCGGCGGAAATGCGTAATCGACAAACCCCTTCACCGTTTTGATGCCGAGTTGTTTCGACAGGGCATCGATCAGTTCCTCACCGGTGATGACCCCCATCTCCTCGAGAACCTGACCAAGTCGTTTTCCGCTCCCCTTCTGGCGCTCCAGGGCCCGCTCAATGGTCTTGACGGTTATGATTCCCGCCTCCACCAGCAGGTCGCCCAGTTGCTTTTTCTGTACCATCAGCAATTCCCTTCACTTCCGGAGATTTGAGAGCTGGATCGCGAATTTCCTGCCATAGTGGCGTACTGACGGAAAACTTCACTCATTATATCGGACACTTTCCCAAATACTTTAGCCAAACAGTAAGAAATTGTTCAACTGTTCGAATCGGCGTAAAAAAGGCCCCGAAACGGGGCCTTGATAAGGGTGACAGGGAAGAAGATCAGCGCACATGATCCTCTGGATAGGCGCCGATTTTGTGAATGGAGAGGTCAGCGCCGGCAAACTCCTCTTCGTCCGAGAGCCGGATGCCGACGGTCTTGGAAAGAACGGTGTAGACGAGGAACCCGTTCGCAAGGGCGAAGAGGATGGCAGCGACCGTGCCAAGCAATTGGGAAATGAATGATATGCCACCAATGCCGCCGAGAAGAGGCTGGCCGAAGATCCCGGCGGCAATGCCTCCCCAGGAGCCGATGATGCCGTGAAGGGGCCAGACGCCGAGAACGTCGTCGATCTTGAGTCGCTCCTGCTCGATCTGGAAACCGTAGACGAAGATAACGGAGGCGATAGCGCCGGTAGCGAAGGCCCCCAGAGGGTGTATGATGTCGCTGCCCGCGCAGACGGCGATGAGTCCTGCCAAGGCGCCGTTATGGATGAAACCCGGGTCGTTTTTCCCTGCAAGGAGGGCCGCCAGCACGCCACCAACCATGGCCAGAAGGGAGTTCACCGCAACGAGGCCCGATATCTTGTCCAAGTGGCCGGCGCTCATGACGTTGAAACCGAACCATCCGACCGCCAGGATCCAGGATCCGAGGGCCAGAAAGGGGATGTTGCTGATGGGGATAGGGTGGGATTTACTCCTGATGTACCTTCCCATGCGGGGGCCGAGGGTAAGGACTGCGGGGAGGGCAAGCCAGCCACCCATGGAATGGACCACCACCGAACCGGCGTAGTCATGGAATTCAGCGCCGCCGATACTCTTGAAGAACCCCTGAAGAATCGAAGCGTTCTTTCCCCAGATGAGAGATTCGAAGATGGGATAGGTCAGTGCAGCGAAAAGGGCGCCGGCGAAGACCTGGGGCCAGAACTTGGCCCGTTCGGCGATTCCTCCCGAGATTATGGCCGGGATGCAGGCGGAAAAGCAGAGGAGGAAGAAGTAGTGAACGAGGTCGTACCCCTGGGTGGCGCCCATGAGGTCGCCGGCCGGCACGAGGAAGGATATGCCGTAGGCGATGGGGAAGCCGACCATGAAATACGCGATGGTGGAGACTGACCAGTCGGTCAGGATCTTTACAAACGCGTTGACCTGATTCTTTTTGCGGACTGTCCCCACTTCGAGGAAGGCGAAACCGGCGTGCATTGCAAAGACCATGACGGCGCCGAGCATGAGGAAGAGGACATCGGTGCTGTTCTTGAGACCTGTCGCCATCGACAGCTGATCCATGGGCATACCTCCGTTGGCATGTGGTTCGGCCCTCGTTCTCCCGTCGTCGGGAAGGGCCGTTTTCCCTTTAGCAACCTCTTTGCCAATAGTTTAACCAGTTGAAATCACACACAAGAAGGTGCACTGAGCGTTTCGAAAGCAACGGTGCTGACTGTTTATTCATCACCCATGCCCGGGGAATGGGCTGTCTTTTGGCAAATTTGGAGTTGACGCTCGTGTGTCTACGTTGTAAAGTCGCGGCATTAAAAGAAAATCATGCATAACACCGTTGTGACCGGGATGCCGATTGCCTGCCAAGACCGCCCTCATATACTCGAACGACTTCAGCCGGTTCAGTTACGGTGACGACCATCCGTTCAAGATCCAGCGTATCATTCTTGCCCGCGAGCTCATGGGCATGCTGGGACTCACGGAGTTGCCCGGCGCTTGTATCCATGACTGCCCGCGTGCGGACGAGGCATCCCTTCTCACGTTTCATTCCCCGGACTATCTACAGCGGCTCCGGGAATTCAGCGATTCCGACGAACCTCGCGCAGACTTCCGGTATGGTCTGGGAGATCTGGACAACCCGGTCTTCAAGGGATTCTATGACTGGGCAATACTCGGCGTCGGAGGGACCATGGAGGCCGCCCGACTCGTGACCGAGGAGGGGTACGACATCGCCTTCACCATGGCAGGGGGGTGGCACCACGCCCACCGGAGCAA